>NZ_CP136241.1:3098840-3408724 GCF_046529725.1 Methanosarcina hadiensis
ATATGTCTGAGTTTACTCCAATCTTCCCATATATGTGTCCCATTTCATCTCTAAGAAAAAGGGAAGTCAACATTGAAGCATTACCCCCCCCCCTCTTCATAAATTTTATTATCCTGCTTATCAATATTTGGTTTATCTTTTTCTTTTTTTATTCTTGACAGGTTGTCATATATTCTTAACACATCTTTAGCGATTCCCTCAAAACCCATTTTCAATAACTTATCATGTAGTTTTAAGACATCGTCAAGAGTTTCATCAACCCCTCTATGTTCTTCGGGAACATTACCTTTTATCTTTTCTATATTCATCAAATTACTACCCCAATAGAGCAATTTGAATGTAATAATAAATAATATACCAATGAATGATTTCTAAAAATACACTATCTGGTTTTTCCAAAATAGTATCAGGTCTTCAAGTTCCTGATTGTTCCAAAATAATATTAGGTCTCCAAGCCCCTGATTGTTCCAAAATAATATTAGGTCTCCAAGCTCCTGATTGTTCCAAAATAGTATCAGGTCTTCAAGTTCCTGATTATTCCAAAATGTTAGCAGCTCTTCAAGTTCCTGATTATTCCAAAATGTTAGCAGGTCTTCAATTTCCTGATTATTCCAAAATGCTATTAGGTCTTCAAGTTCCTAACTATAGAAATGCTTCAATAGATCCATCAGTTGAAGGAATAGAGCTTTTAAATGTACCTGCTGAAGATCCACGACAAATATTCCCAGGCTCAAATCTAAATGTTGGAAAACTTGGAGATTTAGGGAGATTAGATGACGAAATATCAACTGTCTATGAAAGATCTGGTTTTGAATTTAATAATGAGGCATACCGTTTTCTTTCTGACTTAGAAACATACTTAAGATATTTGATCAAGAAAAGAATAATTGAACCCCATGAAAAAAATCTTGAGAGCAAAATTCCAAGAGAGGTATTAAGTAGATGGGAAGAAAGAAAAAGCCGTGATGCTTCAAATGAATATGATTTGATAGACTATAGTGATTTTACAGATCTGAAAATAATATTCGAAAAAGGAAGAAATAAGGAATTATTTAATGATATTTTTAACAATGAAGAATGTAAAGCTCTAATTACTAAACTACATGAATTAGACCCAATAAGGAAAAAAATAGCACATTTTCGACCTCTTACAAAAATTGAATTCACTCGGTTAGTTTTATATCATAATGATATTTTTACAATTGCAAAGTCTAGACGACCTTGATTCAACACTTAGAATAATAATCATTGTAAAAATATCATTATGATGCCGTTTGTTACAAAATGTTTTGCATCATATATTTGTCCAATATAAAAAATCTGCTTTTTTGACCAAATTGGGTTGAAAATAGAAATTTTATTTTTGAGATAAATTTTTGGGATATTATTTTTTTGTGAGGGCAATTTTCTAAAAAATGTGGTTGTGCATGATCCTTACACATGCGTTGCGTTTTTTAGAGATACCTATATCCCCGCATTTCTTTTTAGGGCAACAGACATTTGAAAATAAAAAGTCATTTTGTGGGACAAATACACAACCGTTTTCAAAACAGCCCCTGCTAAAAATTCAATCCTGACAAAAATTCAGTCCAGATAAAATTCAATCCTGCTACAAAATCAATTGTATGCTTCTTATGATGTTACTATAATAAAAAACAAATTAAAAAAAAGAGTTTAAGAATTTAAAGGGAATTTAAAGCATTTGAAAGGAATTTAAGGTATTTTATCAATACCTGACGGGATTCGAGCCATACCTGGAACCAGCTCTTTTTTCGCCTTCTTCTTTTGTTTTAGTTCCATGTACTTTTTCTTTAAATCCCTCTACTTTTGTTTTAAATCCCTCTGCTTTTGTTCTAAATTCTCCTGCTTTTGTTTTAAATTCTTCTGCTTTTGTTCTGGATTTCTCTGTTTTTGATTTAAATGAATTACATATACAGCATCCTTCTCTGCAGTTTGAGATATGTATGTGTTTTACAACGCAAGCAAGCCCTATAACGGCTAAGATATAAACCACTATTTCCATCAGTTTATTCATATTATTCCCCCTGTCATTATAGTATCTTATCATTTATGAAGTTAATTAATGCATTAAAAAATTAAAGGATTTAAGTATCAAAAAAGGCTGCTATTTACACCTTCAATGAATTCACTGGTTATTATCAGGTTAATGTGTCCGCCACAATATTCAGAAAAGAAGTTCAGTTACGGAATGCGATCCCTTGAGTATGGCAGGAGACAGGAAATACGAGTCATCTGACGCTGTAATGAGAGAACTGGAATCAACCGGCAAACAGGCGGGCGGAGGATAAAAAACCAGCATCTGACAGGACATGAACAGGAAGAACAGGTGGAGGCGATTTATCAACTAAAGGAAGTAGCCGGGATGCGGACTGAGAAGCGGAACTTAAATTCTTTATTCTCGCGTATGAGGTATAAGAACTGCCAGCATTAAACAGAGTATCATATGTATTGATTTATAGAGGTCTTCTTGCAAAGTATCTCTTTGAACTGGAATACTCAACCAGTTTTCCATTTTCGAGTAATGATACGGAACCATGCCCGCAGCAGATAAGGCATCTCTTTCCCTTCTTAATAAGTTCGGAGTCAAGCTCCCGTATAAGGGAAAGAAGAGCATTCCTTTCTTCTTTTGCAAGGCTGCTGTCCACATTAACCGAAGTCATAAGGTAATCAGCCAGTATATTATACTCTGTCCTCTCAGGGCTCAAGCTTTTGAAATTAATCACGGAATCCTGAGGAAAAAGAAGACCTTCTTCGGGGCAGAGGTAGAATAACTCTCCATGCATATGTCCCCCAAGGCCCCGGAGAGCCTCAAACTCAAGGCTTCCTATCCTGAAATGAGCAATAACAGGAAAAGCTCCTCTTTTCTCGATATTATCATCCTGAACTGGAATATCCGGAAAAAGGATCACATTTGAAGGAGGGGTGAACTTTGAGAAGAGATTAATCATTTTTGTATAAACTTCTTCCAGAATACAGCCCTGATTGGTGGACCCATAAGCCCTGCTGGTCTCGCGTGTAATCTTCAGGGTTTCCTGATTGAGGCATGAAGGAGCAGAAAAAAGGCCTGCAGCACCGCAATGGTCCGCGTCTGCATGAGTAATATAAATCCTTTTAAGCAGGCTCAGGTCCCCAAGCCCGTAATGCTGGAGCATGTCCACGACATCAGGCTGATAAATCCCATAGCCGGTATCGATCATTACCTTTTCTTCAGGCGTATCGAAAAGATAAATATTCCCTCCACAGGGGAGTTCAAAGCAGAAAAGTTCAATTCCATCTTTTACCCTGACTCTCTGCACATCTGCATAAAACCCGTCTCCTGAAGTCCGGTTCAGTGTATCCCCAACCTTCAATATGCTCTCAAAGACCTCAACAGGGTCTTTCCGCAGGTTTGAGAGCTCCTGAGCGATGTGATTGATATCATGCAAAAACTTCATTAAAAATGCATCTTCTGCATTTCCGAGATAATGCCTTAATTTCTGGGCAAGGCGCAGATAAAAAACCGTATCATCTAGTTTTTCGCCTGTGGTGTCATACTCGACAATCTCAAGCCTGTACTTTGATTTGAGCTGGTTCAGAAGAGCATCTATAAGGTCAGCATTTTCAACGTTCAGGCTTACAACAAGCCTTTCGGGATGCTGCCCCCTATCATCAAAATCGAGGAAAGTGATATTTGCCCCTGAGGAAGTTGTATGATTCAGGAAATCAAATAAAGCCCCTGAACAGTTAGGGAGATATACATTGAATTTAAGAAAAGCCACAGGATGCAGGGATGTCTGCAGGTAACCTATTCTTTCCAGTTCCTCACGAATCTTCCTGTAAGCCTCTGAAGCAGCAGCTACCTCAAAAAAAACAGTGTTCCTGTCGATTCTTCGGTCATACTGGATCCGGTTGATGTTTCCTTTATACCGTGTAATAATCTCGGCTGCCCTGTGAAGCGCTCCCGGCTTGTCGGGCATAGAGGCGATAAAAGAGAACTGTTCCATGAAACATCCTCTGATCAGGTTAAAACCGTTTTTCTGGTTAATGTAGATAAAATACTACAACCGTTTTTTTGTTAATTTAGATAAAATCCTGCCTTACTTTAAACTTTCCTGTTTCTATGGAAGAGAAAAAAGTAAGAAAATAAAAAATTCAGTACTGATAGTAGTATAATAATAAAGCTTAGCACTCCAGTATGACAGGGGATAGCCCAAGTGATTTAAAAACTACATTTATTTCCAGTAAAGGATTTGTCTTCCTGTAAAAAAGATGAGACTTACATGAACAATCCGTGCATCCGAAACCTGGAACCGAATCTCCACCTAGCCGGCATGCAATTTCACACTCAAGCCTATCGGAAGTGCTGGCACATACTGCCCAGGACAACCTGAAATAAGAGCTAAGATGGAGATAATCCACATGCCATTTCGGATTCTTATCTTTTCTTAAAGAAAGCTCAATATGCCTTTTGACCCTTTTCATGCCCCCTGAACCGAGAGCTGATCCTACATAAACGTGAAATCCTTCAGAGAATGAAAAAATGCCTTTTTTCCCGACCTCAACTGCACAGCTCGCGTTTTCAAATACCAGACAATAAACCCCTTTTTCAGAAAAATCCATCTAAAAACCTCAATACTTTAGACCTCACAGTTTTAAGGTCTCCACTTTTAAGACATTGCTTTGTTTTCAGAGACCTCAAAATACTTCTCAAGCAGAGGTACTACCATTTCTTCCAATATCTCTTTTCCGTTCAGGGCTTCAATCCATGAGATCGGAACTGCTTCAATTCCAAGCCTTGCCCCAAGAATCCCTCCTGCAACACTGGCAACGGAATCCGAGTCTCCTGTTATGTTCACCCCAGTTTGAACTGCTTTTTTATAATCATCCGGATACCGCAGGATACAGAAATAAGCAAGGGCAAAGGTTTCATCCGCATACCAGCCCTGCCCGATCTTCTGAAGAGCATCCTTATCACTCAAATTGCTGTGAGCAAGCCCATAAGAATGTTTGATGGCTTCCGTAAATTCATCCGAAATTCCTTCCGTTACTTTGAGAATAGGTAAGAACATATCCCTGGGAGGTATTCCATCGAGAGCCAGCTTCACAGCATATGCTCCTGCAATCGACGCAGCATCTGCTGTCGGATGGTTATGAGTTATTCTGCCGGAAAGGGAAGCAGCTTCAATCAGTTTTTCAGCATCATTACTGAAGATGAAGCCAAGAATTCCAACTCTCATGAGGCTTCCGCAAGTTTTTGAATTTAGTCCGGATTCATTCCAGTGAATTCCATCCTTAAGACTCAAAGCTGCACCCTTTGTAGTTGCTCCGGCTCCAAGATCAGGCTCATCCAGCCATATGACAAGATCTTTTGCAATTTTATCCATAAGCTCAGTTAGTTCAAGCTCTGCTCCTTCAAGAAGCCCTCTGGCGAGCACAAGCATCAACTGAGTATCGTCTGTCCAGGGGGATTCGGGAGGAAGTTCGAGAATTCCCTGTTCTCCGTATTTCTCCTTTATTTTTTCAAATGTGAGGTGTTCTACGGGACGTCCGAGAGCGTCAGCGCAGGCTGTGCCGAAGAGGTAGCCACGGAGCTTGCTTTCAGAATCTTGAGTTCCCTGCATATTTTCTTTACTCATAAATTACATCCTACGGGTTTCTTGATTCCCGCTTTAGAGGTGAAAATAAAACAAAATATATGAATTAAATAGATCTGTTGCCTCTTTAAAGAAATTTGGAGGGGTAGCACGAACACACTCCGCTGCTTGGAGCAGGGTGTGCCAATAGATTGATTACGTTAAAGGCTGTATACTTTATCTTGAAATCTGTTTATGAGCTTTGACCGCAATATCTGGATCAACAAGTACAAAGTCTTTTTCTGATGGAGATAAACCAAATATCTTTTCAAATTCATCTTTTCCCAGTATATCTGGAAGGCTTATTAACAGATCTCCAAAAAGGTCGTTCACTTCCTTAACATACTTCTCAATGTTGAGATCGGCACTATAAAACTCATTATCCATTTTCCCTTTTTCCTTGAGAAAGACAAGCTGTTGTTTTAGAACCTGACTGGTTATCTGGGGATCTAGATTATCACCAAGACAAAATTCGATCATCAGTTCAAACTCTTTGCCAAGGAGATAATACCTTTCTTCATTCTTAATCGTTGAACTGAAAGATTCAATTTTACTTCCCTGGAGAGGGAGAGGAGAACTTTCTTCACTCGTAGTTGCAGAACTAAAGCCAGGTAATATCTTCATATGCTCAGTGTACAGATCCACTATTTTTTGAATATATACCTTTTCAGGTTCATCTATCGAATTTGAATATACATTAATATCCAAATCTGTGGATTCTGTAGAGACTCTACTTTTTGATGTACAAGATAATGATTCACAGATTTTTGAACTTCCTATGAATTCAAAGGAGGAAGTCCCATATGTCCCATAAGCGTAACTAGATGCTGCATAACCTCTCGCCTTTGAAACAATCACCCTGGCAGGGTATAAAATTCTATTTGCCGTTTGGTGGCATACACCTGTAACTCCATACTCAATGCCTGCCTGGCTATTGGGTTGAGAGATATAATCTGCCAATAAGTATTTGCCATATCCTCGGCAAATCTCTTTCCCGCCAGATCCCCTTCCCCAGCAGGGCCAGGATTTGCAAGGATTGTTACTTGTCACATAGGTGTGATCTAGTCCAGTATCAATTTCTATAAGACCAGCATCAATATCTATTGATATAGCATAACCAGTCAGTAAACTCATTTCATTCAGACATCGTACCGAGATGGGTGGTTGGAGTGATACTCTATGTGCAAGACGCCTCATACTTATTACTTGAGAAGATGGATCCAACGTCCTAGTTGTGGATCTTAATGATAACATAAATATTGCTCCTTATGTTGAAATTACTGAAGTGCTACCAGAATAGGTATAAGACCGCAGCCAGCTTCCAGAGGTCTCAAAGCCTTGCCAACTATCGCTCCAATCGATCTAACATGGTCGCTTACTCTCATAGCATGCCCATATGTTGAAGAGGTTGTCAACAGATCCCCTACTTCAACTGCACCGCTATTGGCATCGACTTTACAATATACCTTCCCATTCAGAGCAACAGGTAAGCGGCTAGATTTATTAGCTTGTTTGTCCAGAGTAATGCCAGGACGTAAATCACCAGCTCCTGAAATCACACCAGCTACCCGTTTATCATATGCCTTCTCGCTTGCTTTCAGCGCTCCATCGTTATCAATTACCATTACGGTACCTGGCTCTATAGACTCTGCATTAACGACATCGAATTCTTCGGCACAATCTCCACCTCCAACAACAACATCGGCTGAAGCATTAATAGTGCCATTAACATCCAACTGATATTTCGGAGATGTCACCCCAATACCAACAAAGCCGTCACTACCCCGTATAAACAACCTAGATACAGGACTGATACTGCCATTTTCAGTTGTATTGCCTCCTGCTGCATAAAAATGGATATTACCCCAGGTAGCGTGCATTCCTGCATATCCATAGTTTGCGTTATGTGTGCCAGCAGTTTTTAATTGATTGTTTGAATTCATGTAGATATTAGTACCAAAAACACCATGCCCCCCATTTGAACCTGAAACTAATCCACCAAAATTACCCTGAGTTATAATTGTTGGCCGATCTGTTGATTCCACATGCAACTTCGCTTTTGGATCACTTATTCCTATGCCAACGTTACCATCCTTGTTCCAGGACATTGCCACCTTTTGTCCACCGTTAGTCGTTCCGAGCACACCACCACTAAAACCAAATAAGACAGGACCATCAACATTGTTATTGGCAAAGAGCTTACCAGAACCGAACCAGCCGAGACCATGATTCGGATCGCTATTCCTTCTTAAATAGAGAGTATTGTCATCAATCCTGACATCTCCCTGAACTTCCAGCTTTACGTTCGGAGCAGATGTTCCGATACCTACATTACCAGCACCATTTATTCTCATTCTTTCGAAAATACGGCCCAGAAGATCTCGGGTCTCAAATGTAATATCGCAACTACCGCCTTTATTTGATCCGATAGTATACATTGCTGCAAATCGATTCCAAGTTTGTATACCAGTGGTAGTACGATTAGCTCTAACGACACCGATTTTCTTTGATAAATCAGGTTCATCCAAAATCAGACTTTTAGCCATAAGGTTATTAAGTTCTAATAGTTCTTCGAGAGTATTTTGAGCATTTTCAGAAAGTCCTGGCCCTCCATGGACTTCTTTTCCAAGAATATCAAGATCTACACCTATTTTACTAGTATTAGATGTTTGGGAATATTGACCATCTGGCATAATTCTTTCTCCATTATTTTAAATATTTAGGCACTGCTTCTTTTTTAAATGTAGTTATACTATAGTTACACTCTCTGTTTCTTGCATTCGAAATTCAATATGTCTTACAGAGACTTTAATAGAGTATCATTTTTTACAGATCTCTATCATACACGAATTACCAAATATTTTCAGAGCCTACACAAAAGAAGCTAAATATCAAGCACAAAAACCACTACAGTTCAAATTTTCATTTTAGACAGTAGAAGATTAATGATATTTGATTTTTCAGTTTAATTATGCAAGTCCAGAAGCAATTTTTTACTGCCAATATTCCTAGAATAGAATACTCATTTAAAAATAGGTTATCCAGATAGCGTACGTTTGGAATGCACATGATTCAATTCGAATATATATAGAAAAAATTTAGAATGAAAAGAAGAGTATAGAAGCGGGTGTAGTATTTTGAAAATGTATCGTATTTCTACAATTATCTCACAAAAACACTGGAATTGTTGAAAAAAAGCACAGAAGAGTGCAGAACATTGAAAAGTCTAAGAAGTTGTCTTAAAAATAAGTTTAATTCTATAATCGGAATAGAGTTTCCCATTCCATATCAGTTTATACCTGAATTTTGGAATAATTCCATATTTATTTAAATTCAATGTTGCCTATTATCCAATTGCAGAAATTGACTGAATTTTTAGACAAACTCTTAGATGAGCGATGTAAGTACATAGTCTTCTCCGCTCACTTCACCGAATTTCAGCAAGCAAGTCTCTGAGACTCTCCAATAAGCCTATTTACAGTTCATATCATCCGAAGAACTGGATTCTCCGGCGGATATTTTTCTGCCCTACCTCTCCGGTCTTTTTTTTCTTCAATATGGCGACAGGCGTAATGATAGGAGCAAGGGCTGGCTGTGGTCGTTCTTCGGCCATTTTCAGTTCAATATTTATTCTTGATTCCCTCGTACAGCTGAACATCAAAGTTTGTAGGGGCTGGATTTTTATCTCAGCTGGATCCATAGTCCCATTACGGCATTCAATCAGTACGGACTCCATATTCCTCATAAGTTTCTCGTGTTCCGGATACTCGACTGTCAGGATAGCTTGGCCCCCTCCCATAACGTTCCGAACAGAGTAACTTCCCGGCTTCATCACATGGGTTATGAAGAGATCTTCGTCGCCAAGCAGCCGGCTGTCAAACACTTTTATAGGTTCTTTCTGCTTTCCCAGGCGGAAAATTTCAACAGCATATTCCTTAGAGCCTTTAGAAACGTAGAAAACTATATGTCCACCTGCCAGTAGCGTAAAAGCTGTAGAATTTCCATTTACACCTGTTGAATTGTTAAAAGAGGAAAGATCGATATCTATTTGCTGGAGAGGTACCCCTTCTTCCTGTGCTTCTTCCCTGCTTTCACCAACTCTAATGAAAAATTTGCCCACTTTTATATCTCCGAGGAATACAATGCCACTGTATTTCCCCTGTTCTGCAACCTTGTGTATAATTGAGCTCATGGTGGTAAGGGATCCACTATCGTTCGAGGTCTTCCTGAACACGTATTTATTTATTATAGGTTTCATAATTAATTCCCCACATCTCCTTCAATCACGATTTCGTGAGAATTAACACTAACTCCGATGAACTCAACGGGGATTTTCACCGGGACAAGGATACCATCCAGATCCGGAACCTTTAAAGGATCTTCGATCTCAAACACCGCCGGGATCTTGAAAGCAATATAATCGTATAGATCATTGAGTAGCGGTTGGAAGATTTCTATCTGGCTAATCTTATCAATGAGCCATTCTCCAATGTCATCTGTGATGTCAAGAATGTTCCGAATAATGTTGTCGATATCGCCTAGAATGCCTTTTACTAGGGCTACCGCGGATTCTGGCGCACCACACGTTTCAAGGAAGCTGTTGATTTTACCCTGCACGAGACTTTTGAATAGGTCCCCTACGGAATCTGCGATATCTATAACCTCAAGATCGAAGGGCAGGGTGGGAACAATTGCAATCTGCCATCGATTTGGTATCCCTGAGCCTATTCCATAAAATGCCTCAACCCGTGCACCAAGGGTTACTTCAGAGGTGATGAGTCCGCTCAAGTCTATCGGAATGGTGATATCCTTGCTGCCCTCAAAGAAGCAGTATGATGGAAGCGTCACGCAGCCCCCGCATGGGACATTGCAGGAAGGAAATGGTGGAAGCACACAGATCTTCCCACCACCCACGCATTGCTTGGGGATATCGATTACGATATCTAGTTTGAACCTGTCCCACTTGATGTCAAGTTCCTTAATCACAATCGTGCCGTCATCTCGCATCTCGAGGGAACCACCCTCTAGATGTGCTGACACCTCATACCCAACATTGCCTGTTCCTGATTTTGAGAACCGAAATCCTTTCACAATAGCGGTATAGATATCTTTTAACGCACCTGTAGAAACAGCAGCAGTGAGATCAAATGCTCCTTCCCTATTCCTCGACCGCGTGGTCCGCGTTACGGTTCCGGTATTCCCGTTTCCAGAGGAAGATGGTGGCAGATTAAGATTAATCTCCTCAAAGTTGGCAAACATCTTGATCTGGTTATCCTCGACAGCCGGATTATGTGGTACTGTAGACGATGCTAAGAGACGTAAGTTCCCCAATTCATGAGGGATCTTTATGACATTGAAAATAAACGCAGAGATAGGATCCAGCATCTTGGGAATAATCCAGTTATTCAGGTAGAGGAGAGAAATACATTCTATCATCGATTCCATACCCTCCGGTTTGAATTCCGGAATTTCTATGCCTAGCACATTTATCGAAATAGTCTGGCTCCCCTGCTTAGTATTGATCCCACAGTTGCAGGTAGAAAAAAGGTTTAGGCGGAGACAGCTAAGCTCTCCTTCTTTCCGCTTCTGGCAGATCAAACCGGCATACACCTCCAAGTAGACTGCTAACTGCTGGTCTTTGAGTGGTGGATTCAGTTCAGGTGGAAGACTGAAGATGTTTCCCGGAAAAAGGTCTATTTCTCCGTTAGTAACTTGGACAATGTAATCGAGTCTGATGGATTTCTGCTCCTCCTGTTCATAGAAAATAGGTATCATAAATGGATCCATTAAGGTTATCAGTGGATTTTTAGCCTGCACCACTTGTGGCACTGTGATAATTTCCTTGCAGACAGGTTGCGGATTAGTAACTGGAAGAACTGATCCATAATTAAAGAGAGATGGTTGTTGAACCATAACATGCTTAATTAATCGGTTGATTCCAATATCCTGTAACGCGACATATATCTCTGAATTCTGGGTGAATGTCATCGATTGCGATCCTCCATATGCCTTTTCCTATTCATTGTACTCACCATAAAAGAACGTAAATTTCTTCGAATAAAAAGCACAAACAAGTGGAAATTCTTGAAAATGTTTTCATACTAAATGAATTGTACATATTTCAGGACTTACTCATTTGAGTGCAAAATCACCTGCTATAGACACCTTAATCTGAGTCTACTCTTTAAATTTAAATTGCAGACACTTACAAATTTAAGTCATTAACTTTTCAGTTAAACTTAAGAATTCCATAACAATTTTGTCGTGAATATGCTGAAAATAGAATACTCATTTAAAAATAGGTTATCCAGATAGCGTACGCATAGTATACGCATAATTCTGTTTGTATACGTATAGAAAGGTTTTTGAATATAATGGGAGGTATAGAAACCGGTGTAGTATTTTGAAAATGCATCGCATTTCTACGACTATCTCACAGAAGCATTGGGAATTGCTGAAAAAGCATACAGAAAAATATGAAACACAGCAAAAAGTCTTAGAACTCGCGCTGGAAAATCTGGAAAACAGCTCAAAACAGAGTCCAGAATTAACAAGGGAAGAGAGAATGTGGCTAACTCAAAAATCGATGAATACGACTTGTATTATCCTGAAAGATAATTTAAAATTACTATTAGAAACTGCCAGTTTTGAGATGTTTAATGAGTACCTGGACAAGCATAACCCCCTGGAATACACAATGGAATATTACTTTCAGAAGCCACTGAAGGAAATTAGTATAAAAGATCTTATCGAGGGAGTTGTTGTTATGGGGAGTATGTCAAACTGGTTCGATACAATAGATTATATAGATAATGGCAACCATTTTAAGCTGCTAATTACTCATAGTTTTGGACTCAATAGTTCAAAGCTAAATAAAATGGCGATCGAAAGATTATTTGAAACTTATGGAGCCAGAGTAGAGAGCACATATTCTGAGAAGACGATTTTTATAAAAATCTTTAAGATTAATAATTAAAAATCTGCTTCACAGATTTTCAATTGACCTTTAATGATTTATTTTAAATGTTATTTTAAACCAAAATTTGATTTTTATACATTTATAATTACACACTTGAACTATAGAATTGAATAAAATGGGCAGCGTATTTAAATTCAGATTTTTAGAGATCAATAGCATTAAGTCTTTAAGTTAAACTGCAGAAATCCTAAACATAAAAACATCAAAAAAAACTGTAAAAAAAGGAAAAGTGCTCCGATGGGGATTTGAACCCCAGTCGCAGGAGTGAGAGTCCTGAATGATTGGCCGAGCTACACTATCGGAGCACGCTGTTAATTATGCTCTGTCCCTAAGACAGCATACTTTCAAGTGATTTATAAAATATAAACCTTTCGACTGATTTTTAAAAAAGTTAAGGCAGCCGGGAAGGAATTTACCTTTTCCCGGCAGAAAACCGAAGGATATGCCCCTTCAGCAAACGGTTGCCTGATTATCATTCTTTTCTATAAGCCGTTTATACGAACATAGCATGTGGAATTGTGGGCTCCTGCACATTTACGACCTTGTCATAGGCTTTCATGAAATCTGACATGGTAATCTCTTTGCCGCGCCTGCGCAGGACAAAAATTCCTGCTTCTTTAACAATAACACTTATTTCTGCCCCGCTTCTGCCTGACATAACCTTTGCAAGCTTTTCAAAGTCCACATCATCGGCAAGTTTCATCTTGCGGGTGTGGATCTTCAGAATCTCGATCCTGCCTTTGTCATCAGGGAGGGGAACTTCAATTGACCTGTCAAACCTTCCTGGCCTGAGAAGAGCCGGATCAAGGAGGTCGATCCTGTTTGTTGCAGCAACTACCTTTACATTGCCTTTGGGGTCAAATCCGTCCATTTCGGCAAGGAGCTGCAGCATTGTCCTGTTTACTTCTGCAGAGCCGCTTGTCCCGTCATATGTCCTCATGCTGCCTACTGCATCGATTTCGTCTATGAAAAGGATGCTTGGGGACTTGTCCCTTGCAAGCTGGAAGATATCCTTGACAAGCCTTGAGCCTTCTCCAACGAACTTCTGGACAAGGTCGGAGCCTGACATCCGGATAAAGGTGGCTTTTGCCTGAGAGGCTATGGCTTTTGCAATAAGGGTCTTTCCGGTACCCGGAGCCCCGTGAAGCAGAACACCGGACGGAGGCTCGATTCCCAGGTCTTCGAAAAGCTGGGGCTCGGTAAGCGGAAGTTCCACGCTTTCACGCACTTCCTGAAGCACCTCGTCCAGCCCGCCGATCATGCTGTAGTCCACACCAGGAGAGTTAATGAGCTCCATAACCTGTGCCCTCACATCGGCAGCCCTGCTCACTATTGAAATGATAGAGTAAGCCCCGTTTACGGCAACCCTCATTCCGGGTTCGATTTTCCCAAGGCATTCCTCCGGGATCTGAGTCAGGACTTCCTGGTTATTCCCGTGCTGCCTGATAAGGGCAATTTCCCCGTTTACCTCAAGAATGGTTGCAATAAAAAGCGGAGGTTCGGTAAGCTGCTCCAGATGAGCTTTTAACTTATTTATCTCCTGAAGGTGCCTGCCTGTGGCTACGCTGGCTTCAAGGAGCCGTGCCTTCATATTTTCGTTCTGGACCTTGAGTATTTCTATCTCGGTTAAGAGAGTTTTTACATCCTCAGGACTGATCTCCCCACACTCAAGCTCATATTCTACCCTGGACTTAATATCTTCCAGGGAGGATCTTATGGCACTGTCGTCTGACATTTAAAAACACCTGTTTTATTGATAAAATTGATCTGTATTATGCGGTTCAGGCCAATTGGTCCTGAACCTTTCTGATGATAGTGTGTCTCTGTTATCTGATTGAATGTACTCTTGTTATGGATTGTTATGGATATTCTGCTTTACAATCCACCGGGTTATACTGGTTGAGTTAAAGTATTTGTCATACAAATAATACTTCAAAGATATAATTTCTCAGGGGAGCCCATTACTCTGTATGTTCAGATCTTTATAAAGACAAAGGTCTGAGAATCCAGGCCAGAAACAGGTACTGAATTTCAGTACTGATAACCCGCCAGACGATTCACAGGGTTGTCCGGTAAAGATACTAATGAGACATACTAATAAGGCATACATTTTAAAAGGCAATCTGCTTACTTTTGCCGTAACAGGGCAACCTGAAGATCAACATATTCTCTACATGACCGCATATAACGTTAAATGTTAAATGTAACTGAAAAGATTCTTATTGCGTTCACAGTATATATAAGATGTCGAGCATAAGATACCGGGTTAAGACGCAGGAATTAAATATACATGAAAATATAAAAAGGATATATAAAATTTCCTGCGATATCCATAACAAACTAATGACTTACCCACAATACATTAATGACCCCGAAGACACTAATGACCCCGAAGAGCTATTTTTCAATAAACACTTTCCATCGTTTTATGTTTGTTTCAAACTCACGTTTTTCCTTCCATAATTATAAAGTTTTTAGCGTCCCCATATTTCCTCCGATGGAATCAGAAACCTGGATATAAAAATAGGAAGTGCCGCAGTATAATACATATCCGCACAGTACGTAAAACGATATATAAACATTTCATTATAAGAAAAATAAGGATAGGAAGTAAAAAGTTTAATTCTTGTAAGTTTTCAAGTGTGTTTTTTAAATTTGTCATTTACCAGAACGATTTTATCCTGTAAGATTACAGTTAGTCCTGAAAGCCGAGAAAAAGAGAGGAATCTCCCACTGAAAGAAAAAATTCAAAGGATAGATTTAATAATAAATGCATGATATCATTCCACATGCGTTCATCAGAAGATTTTCTAAGAGTCGGCGCAACGGTCACATTTATTGGCTTCATTATAGTATTGTTAGGCATTGTTCTTACAGTGTTACAGCATCCCACAAATTCCCAGGTGGGCGGGCTGATAATGCTCGGACCGATTCCGATAGTATTCGGTTCTACGCCTGAAATTACAACAAATATGCTGGGGCTCGGATTATTGGTAACAATTCTCTATCTATTCCTGTGGAAGACTAAACGTTGATTGCAGATTTACTTGTTTTGACTGGACCTTTCATAATACTCTTCGGGTTTTTAATGCTTGTAATCGGAACAGCCATAGGCTTGCGTGAGAAATTCGAACCTGTAAAAGGAGAACCAGAGAGAAGAGGCGTATTAGAAAGAGAAGACGATTCTGAAAAATCTTTCAGGTACCGAGGATCCGGAAATGAGGAGTCTTATTCGGAAAAAGCAGAATTAAAGATCAGGGGAGGAGGAGTAATTATGCTCGGTCCTATCCCGATTATCTTCGGAAGCGATAAGGAAAGCGCAAAAACCGCAATAATCCTTGCGATAATCCTGATGGTTCTCAGCCTGCTTATTTTCAGGGGTGCACTTTTCCGGATTTGACCTCATTTATAGCCAGAGATTAAGCTTCCTGTAACTAAATTAAAAAAATGCAGTGAAAAAAGTGCGCCTATGAAACCATTTTTCTCTTTTAACCATATGAAAATCTAAAAGGAATTTACAGGAATTTCAGGCTGGAAATAAGCCAGACCGAAGGTAAACAAACCGAACAAAACCTTATTAAGGTTAAGCCCGATTCAGGGCTTATGTTTACGATAATCACAGGCGCGCAGTTCGGTGACGAAGGAAAGGGTAAGATTGTCGACCTTCTTGCAAAAGATTATGACGTTGTTGCCCGCTTCCAGGGAGGAAATAACGCAGGCCACACGGTAAGAGTAGGAGACGAAATATACAAACTACACCTTATCCCTTCAGGCATCCTGCTTGATGCAAGAGTTCTTATCGGGCCTGGGGTTGTCCTTAACCCTGAGGTTTTAGCCGAAGAAATTGAGATGTTTGAAAAGCACGGTATAAACGTCAATTCGGAAAAGCTCGGAGTGGACGCAAAAACCAGTATCATTATGCCCTACCATATAGAGCTTGACGGGCTCAGGGAAGCTGCACGGGAAACAAAAATTGGAACCACAAAACGCGGAATTGGCTATGCTTACATCGATAAGGTAGCAAGGGACGAAATCCGCATGGCTGAACTTGTGGATAAAGAGCGCTTCCTTAAAAGGCTTGAAGAACTTGCCCCCCAGAAAGAAAAGGAGATCGAAGCAATGGGCGGGAACCCGAAGATTGTCCGGGACACTGTACTGATAAAAAGGTACCTTGAACTGGGAGAGCAGTTTGCTGGTTATGTTACGGATGTTTCGAGAGAAATCAACCAGGCTCTCGATGAAGGAAAAAATGTAATGGCTGAAGCTGCCCAGGGAACCCACCTTGATGTTATTCACGGGACCCAGAAATTCGTAACCTCTTCTTCTACAATTGCAGGCTCTGCTTGTGCAAACCTTGGAGTTGGACCAACAAGGGTTGATAATGTCATTGCCATAGTAAAAGCCTATATAACCAGAGTTGGGGAAGGACCGCTTCCGACAGAGCTTACCGGAGAACTTGGCGAACGGATACAGAAAGCAGGAGGGGAATTCGGGACAACTACAGGCAGAGGCAGAAGATGCGGCTGGTTTGACCTGCCACTCCTTAAAAAGGCTATTTCTCTTAACGGATATACGGAAATTTCCCTGACAAAACTTGACGTGCTTACCGGGCTTGATACTCTCAGGATCTGTGTAGGATATAAGTATAAAGGGGAAAATCTGGACTATCCCCCTGAACTTACGGAAGATCTCCAGGAATGCAGCCCTGTATACGAAGACCTGCCTGGATGGAAGGATGACCTGACAGAAGTAAAAGCATACAATGAACTTCCGGAAAATGCCAGAAACTACGTTGAGAGGCTGGAAGAGCTCATGAAGGTCCCTGTTAATTATATATCCGTAGGTCCGGGAAGAGCACAAACATTTAAAAAAGGGGAATAACATTTAGTAGACCTGTCCGGCAGATTGCCGAAAGATGTATATATTAACCAATAAGTATATCAACCCCATTTTCCAGTTTAGACTAACTTCATATTAACCGGCATTATCGGGCCTTCGTGCCCAAATTTTAGGAGTCCGTAGCCAGCTAAAAACCAGCAATGGACAACTCGGAAGAGAATAAAGAGTTACCTCTTTCCGAGAACAAGAGTTACATTCCTGACAGATTCGGGGGAAGAATCGGCGCTATCGCCCGAACCTGCAAAACTAACGGAATTCGCATGAGGAGTATACATGACAACAGTATTTGATGTCCCTGCAGCGGAAATGATCGATAAGCTCGCAGGCATTCTTAAAGAAAATGAGAAGATCGTTCCCCCGGAATGGGCAGGGAACGTAAAGACCGGAGTTCACAAAGAACTTCCCCCGAACAACGATGACTGGTGGTACGTCAGATGTGCAGCGGTCCTCAGAAAGATCTACACAGACGGACCGATAGGAATCGAGAGACTCAGATCAGTCTACGGAGGAAAGAAGGACAACGGTTCCAAGCCTTTCCACAAGGCAAAAGGCAGCGGTTCTATTGCAAGGAAGTCGGTTCAGCAGCTTGAAGCTGCAGGTTTCCTTCAGAAAGTAAAGGACGGAAGAACAGTATCTGCAAAAGGACGTTCCATGATGGACAACGCAGCACACGAACTTAAACAGGAGCTGCTTGAGAAAATCCCGGAACTCGCAAAATACTGAGAAAAAAATCCTTCAGAAAGGGACCTGAATCCGGACCCCTTTCATACACTATAATAATTCCAGAAAACCGGTTTTTTCGGTGATTGCCATGTCAAATATGGATGACGAACTCGAAGAAATCCGAAAGAGACGACTTGCAGAGATACAGAAGCAGCAGGCACAGCAGCAGCCTGACATGCAGGCAGCATACCAGCAGGAGCAGGCAAGAGCTGAAATGGAAGCTCAAAAGCAGGCTATACTGAGGCAGATCCTGACTCCCGAAGCAAGGGAACGTCTGACAACCCTTAAAATGTCAAGACCAGCCCTCGGAGAACAGCTTGAGTTACAGCTGATTTCTCTTGCCCAGAGCGGAAGGCTCCAGTCCCAGATAGACGATGAGCAGCTGAAAACACTTCTGATGCGTATGCAGCCAAAGAAACGCAAGACGTCCATAACCCGGGTTTAAGCACAATGAAAGTCTCGGTCCTCTTCAGTGGAGGTAAGGACAGTTCACTCTCTGCCCTTTTACTGGAACCGTTTTTCGAGGTCGAACTCGTAACCTGTAACTTCGGACTGCTCCCTACGGGAGAAATCGCAGCAAAAACTGCAAAAGAGTTACGTTTTCCCCACAGGACCCTTTCTCTTGATCGGGAAATCCTGGAAAAAGCATACAAGCTGGTACTGAAAGAAGGGTTCCCGAGAGCAGCTATAAATTACATCCACGAAAGAGCTGTCGAAACCCTTGCTCTTGAGCCTTCAGTCAAAATGATTGCAGACGGGACAAGGCGGGATGACAGGGTTCCTGTGCTTTCGATCTCACAGATAAGAAGCATTGAAGACCGATTGGGAGTTCAATATTTCTGCCCCCTTAAAGGCTACGGCAAAAAGGTGGTGGATTCTCTTGTCGGATGCTACCTGAATATCGAACAGGGCCCGAGTGAGAGTACACAGAAAGCAGATTACGAAACAGAACTCAGGGAGTTAATCCGCCAGAGGCAGGGAGAGGAGAGAATAAGGGAACTATTTCCTGTTCATTTCCAGTCTCATGTGCTTTCAAGGAAGAGATTTCCTGAAGAAGCAGACGTGTTTAAAAACTGGAAGCCTCCCTGAGGGGAAAAATTCTGGAATAAAGATTTATAGAATCGAGTTATATTCAACCCCTATACTGCTGCAGATTAACTTCATACTATCATACAATTTACAGGAACGGTTTTTAGACCAGCCGTCCATCAAGCACGGTAAACCGCATTAAGGGTTGAAATCACAATCAGCAAATTACCGGATATAACAAATTAAAGGAACTAAATTACTTACAGGTCAACAGGTGTGATCCACTTGAGTCATAATATGAAAGGACAGAAGAAGCGTCTTGCAAAGGCGCACATGCAGAATTCGAGAGTCCCTGTATGGGCTATTGTTAAAACTAACCGGAAGGTAGTGAGTCATCCAAGGCGCAGGCACTGGAGAAGAAGAAGCCTGGATGTAAAGTAAGCGAGGATGGTGGGAAATAATGGCAGACGACATGGTAAAAGAGCAGATATACACGATCCCTCTCAGAGAAGTAAGGAAAGTGCCTTCATGGAAAAGGGCAAACAGGGCAGTTAAAGAAGTAAGGGACTTTCTTGTAAGGCACATGAAGACCGAATCTGAGCAGGTAAAACTGGACAAAACCATCAATGAACGCCTCTGGGAAAAGGGCTGTGAGAAGCCGCCTCTCTCAATCAGGGTAAGGGCTGTTAAATTCGCAGATGGTGAAGTACAGGCAGAGCTTGCCCAGTAAATATACCAGATAAAGCGAAAAATCAAAGAATATGATTCGAACAGTGGATATCTACGATACCTCAATTATAGGGGTATTTGCAACCTGTACAGAAGACCTTGCTCTCGTTCCTCCTCTGACAAAGCCGGAGGTCCGCACTATCCTGGAAGAGACCCTGAACGTAAGGGTAGTTGAAACCCTTATAAACGGAAGCACTGTAGTAGGAGCCCTTTCCAGGGGCAACTCAAATGGATTTCTGTTTCCTTACGGGTCCAATGTCGAAGAGATGCAGGAAATATTAGGCGTCCCTGCAGGCATCCTTCCGGACAGGCTGAATGCAGTTGGAAACATTGTGCTTGCAAACGATTCCGCAGCCCTTGTTCACCCCGAACTATCGGACAGAGCTCTGGAAGCCATTTCCAGAACCCTTAAGGTAGAGGTTTACAGGGGAACAATTGCCGGAATAAAGAATGTGGGGATGGCAGGAGTCGTTACAAATAAAGGTCTTCTCGTACACCCTAAAGTGACAGTTACGGAAAGAGATACTCTGGAAGAGATCTTCGGGCTTCCGGTAAATATAGGAACAACTAACTTCGGGACTCAGATGCTTGGTTCAGGGCTGTTAGCTAATTCAAAGAATTATATAGCAGGTTCCGAAACAACAGGGCCGGAACTCGGGCGAATTGAGGAAGCCCTCGGGTTCCTGGGGTAAACATCATATTATCCAATCCATCTGTTCCAGAACAAAGTTACAGCAAGAGAGTGGTAATGATGAAGAGTTTTATTGTTAAAGGCAAATTTAAAGCAGGAAATTCCTGGGAAAAATTCACAAAGAAGGTCGAAAGCCAGAACGAAAAGAATGCAACCGACAAGACATTTTCGATCTTCGGAAGCAAGCACGGCATTAAAAGAAGCCAGATCCAGATCGAAAGCGTAGCTGAGGAGTGAAGGATATGGCAGAAGTCAGTGAAGAGATCAGAAATCTTGCAGCCAGGCATCAGGAATTCCAGAGGCAGGCTGAAGCGCTCAGGCAGGAAATGGGCATGGTGCAGGCTTCAATTGCCAGCTGCGATCAGGCAATTAATACGATAAATGAGCTGAAAGCAGCCTCAAATGCAGGCAGGACTGCGGAAACAATGGTACCGGTAGGTTTTGGTTCTTACGTTTATGCTGAAGTGAAGAACCCGGATAAAGTTATTGTAAATCTCGGTGCAGGCTTCAGTGCGGAAGAAACTGCAGAGGCAGCCATTGATACCCTTAACCGCCGCAAAGAGCAGCTTACAAAGATCCTTGAGCAGATGAACGCTTCACTGACTAAGCTTGCACAGGGAATGCAGTCCCTTGAAACAGAAGCTGCAAAACTTCAACAGCCTGGCCAGGCATAAACCCCCTGGCTCAGGAACAGGCATCCGATTCTAAGAATTCGGAAATTGCATTCAATAATCGAATAATATCATTAGCTTTAATATCATTAGCTTTAATTAGTTCGCCAACTTTAATTAGTCAAATTATCTGACTTCAATTATTTCATTATTCAATTACCTATTTTTTACTGATCTTTTCGGGATGGATCCTGTGTTCAACAAATTCAAAGAGAAACTTGGGAGTTTTACAAAGGCATTTAGCAAAAAGATAGACGAAAAAGCAGTAGAAGTCGAGCCTGTAATCGTCGAGCAGGTGCCTGAAAGCGAAGAAAGCCTCGAAGAGGAAATTGAGCCCATAATTGAAGAAGAAACTATCGAGGCTGCTCTGGAAGAAGAAAGTCCCGAAAAAGGAACTGCTTCCCAGGAAATCGCCCGCATTTCAATAGAGGATTTGAAAAAAGCTGAATACAGGAAAAAAGTTGAAGATAGAAAAAGGGCTGCAGAAAAAAGAGAAACAGAAAAAATCGAGCAAAAGCCTGTTGAAGAGAAAAAGTCCTTTTTCAAAAAGCTCACTCCGAAAGTCGGGTTTACTCAGAAAGCTAAAGCTCTCGTATTTAACAGGGAAGTATACCTGGACGAAAAGGACCTTGAAGAGCCCTTATGGGAGCTCGAGATGGGCCTCCTGGAAAGCGATCTCGCGGTATCGGTTTCTGAGGCAATTGTTGAGTCCGTGAAGAAGCAGCTTACAGGAACAACAAAAAGGATCGGAAGCAATACGGGAGAAATAGTTGAAGCAGCCTTAAAGAGAGCAATTCTTGATGTTGTATCTGCCAATACCTTTGATTTTGATGAGTACATCAAAGACCGGACAAGGCCAGTTCATATCGTTTTTGTAGGGATTAACGGGACAGGAAAAACGACTTCCATTTCAAAAATGACTCACAGATTGCTTAAATCAGGTTATTCCGTAGTCCTTGCCGCAGGAGACACATTCAGGGCAGGTGCTATCGACCAGCTTGGAATTCATGCAGACAGGCTTGGAGTAAAGATGATAAAGCATCAGGCAGGAGCCGATCCAGCTGCAGTCATTTATGATGCCGTTCAGTATGCAAAGGCGCATAAAATAGATTTCGTGCTCTCTGACACGGCAGGACGCATGCATACAAACATGAACCTCATGGCCCAGATGGAAAAGATCTGCAGGGTAAGCTCTCCTGACCTTATTATCTTCGTGGACGAAGCAGTTGCCGGAAACGATGCAGTTGAGAGAGCTGCACAGTTTAATGATGCTGTCCCTATCGACGGATCAATCCTGACAAAGATCGATGCAGACGCCAAAGGAGGTGCTGCCATATCCATTGCTTATATCACAGGCAAGCCTATCCTCTTTTTCGGAGTTGGGCAGCACTATGAGGACCTTCAGAAATTTGATCCCGAATGGTTTGTTAACCAGCTTTTCGGCGAGTAAATGATATTAGAACTGAGGATTTCAGCCAGGGCAGTAAGTTATCAGTGGACTGAAATTTGTAATTACGGGTAAACTAAGACTCAGCATATTGAAAGGCTCCCGGGAAACCATTTCCGGGAACTTAACTACAAAAATAATATTGAAGTATTATTTACTTGCTTACCTATTTTACCTGCCTATTCTATGCCTACCTATTCTATGCTTACCTATTTTACCTGCCTGCCTATTCTATGCTTACCTATTCTATGCTTACTTATTTTACTTGCTTACCTCGAGTCTACTTAAAAAAAGAAGCTAGTTAGGAAGCTGGAGCTCCCGGATTTTAAGGTTCTTCAGGGATTATAATCCAGGCTATAACGTAGCCGATTATTCCGATTCCCTGCAGAGAAAGAAGCACCCATAAGAGTCTTACAAGCGTAGGATCCACGCCAAGGTATTCACCTATACCCCCACATATTCCGGCAATAATTCTGTTTCTTTTTGACCTGTACAGTTTCTTCATATCATTCTGCCTCCACACCGGAAAAACACCCTGAGCCGTCCGAAGGATACCGGACCGGTAAATCGTTCAGGGTATTATCAATTCCCCTTAATATAATGAATTGTATATATACAATTTATAAGTAACTCTCCGTTTTTCCGAATTTGCTGAAGTTTATTGAAGTTTCTGGTTGAAACTTAACCTGTAGATAAGGAAGAACTTTCTATCAGATACTTACCCATTCGCTCATAATTTCTTCAGACAGGATATTTTCCCCGATAGCCTGTATATATACCCTGAAAGTCTTGCCTCCGGGAACCCTGAGCCCCTTTGCAGTAAACTGATAAGCTTCTTCAGGCTCGATTATTACCGGATCACTCTCTATCTGGTCCCATACTTTGCTCTCACGATCTGCCTGAAGGGCAACATAAATGGTGGTATTTTCCGCAACCTCGGAACCCACATTCCTTAAAGTGACATTAACGTCTACCACTCCTTCTTTTTGAGAGTATTCGCACTGGGCATTGAAATCAAGGTAAATAAGGGGCCTTCTGTATACAGGAATAACCTCAACTGGCTCATTCTCGTACTCTTCAGGCATCTCCCCTATCTCCCAGTTGCTTCCTGTAGTTTCGAGATAGTAATAATGATTGTTTTTATACTCGAAACTTCTGCCTTTCGTATCGGGATCACATTTTATTCCGAGAGCCATATGCTCGGGAAGTTCCAGAAGTACGACATCATAGCCCATTTCCTGAAGGATTGCTACCGATAATATTGAGGTATCTTCACAATCCCCGCCGTTATTATAGAGGGTCTCATAGGGAAAACGGGGGTACTGGTCATACCCTGAGCTTGTAAGGTCTGAAGTATAATTAAGGGACTGGATAAAGGAAACACAGAGTCCCGGAATCTTATCTTCTTCAAGCCCGTACTCCTTTGAAAGAGAAAGGAGAGCATTTGCAATATTTTTAATTAACCAGTCGTCATACGGGTCAGAGGCAAAAAGGTCATATTCCCTTTTACGCGTCCGGGACTCATATGCATCATAGAGCTTATCATCAAGCAGTAGAGTAAGATGCCATCTGTAACCCTCATAGTTCCAGGAATAGGATCTTGAAGATTTCCCGGGTTCTATAAATTCTTCCGTCACAAGAGCCCCGGAAGAGTTAAGATTCTCATGTTCAGATCCAGGCATGTTCCTCTCTGCCTCTTCGTTGCCAGAACTCACGGATACCTCAGAAACAGGCCAGAAAAAGAAAAATCCGACCGCATAAACGAGTAATAAAACAAAAGTCAGTTTAATTCCGGGTTTCATGATTCACGTCCATCCAGAAATATCCTGGTAAAACCTTACTTCCAGAGGTCTTCCCTCAAATGAGACTCAATAGGGTCTATTTCCATCAAATCTTCAGGATATGGTTCGAAAAAGGTCTGATTCATAAGGTAATCAGTCTCAAACCTTGTAATCCACGACCTGATTGTGTTTATTGCAGGACAAAGCGTAGTCCTTCCTTCCCTGTACTTCTGGATCCAATCAAAGAACAGGGTTTTCTCACGGCCCGATAGCTGATCCGAAAAATGTCCAAAAGCATGCATCAAAACGTTTATTGTTGAAGTGTATCTGGGAGCTCTGGAGAGAGCACTGTACAGGTGTTTTTCATAATCTGAAATCAGCTCTTCGAAGGGTTTCCTCTCTCTGTTTGCAGTAATATCTCCCAGTTTGCGGAGTTCAGCCTGATTATAGGCCATAAGAAGGAATTTGTTCTGCGTATGGAAACGTATCAGATCCTTCATGCTGCCTTCGGATTTTACTTTCCGGAAAGCTGCAAATGTAAAGAGTTTTGTCAGAAAATGCTCTTTTATCCGGGCATTTCTGAGCCTGCCTTCGTCCTCAACAGGAAGGAAAGAATACCTCTCCAGAACAGCGCCTCCGAAATATCCTGAAGACTTTTCAACAACTCCCTGCCCATCGGCAGATGGATAGACTTTCACGTCTTTGAGCCCGCAAGAGGGCGATCTGAACTTCAGAATAAAACCATCAACACCTTCAATAGAATCAAGGAAACTCGAGCTGAAAGCTTTCATGTTTTCAGTGACATCCTTCCCGCTCGAAGGCTGAACAAGCCTGTAACCTTCTTTATCGCGGATTATTCTTACAGGGTCTCTTGGCACTCCAAGCCCTATTTCCACTTCTGGACAGACAGGCAGGAAATCAACGTGATTCTTAAGTTTTGCCACTACAGGACTGCTGATCATATCTCCATTATATCGGCAGTGGCCGAACTCAAGGCACCTGCTGACAACAACCTTCGGCTGAGGAAATTCTCTCATCTAACCCCCATATAAAAAGGAATTACTTGGATTAAATGGCTTTCAGGACAAAAAAAAGGAGCAAGAGACTTGATTAAGAAATAAGAAGAGATATTATAAAAAAGATTATGAAAGCAGAATTTCCAGAAAGAAAGGATTTTTTTCCGTAATCAGTAAATGATATATAACAATGAAAAAGAATAGTAAGGTAGTTTTTGGGGACGATTAAGGGAACAGGTAGTGCTTTTCATTAATTTGTGCCTATTTTACCTGATGTCGTGCTTCAGATAACGGAAAAACGCTGCAAAATAAAATGAGGTGAAAACATAGTAGAAATAGCGTCAGAACAAATAAGTATGCCTCTCATTGGAGATGATGCCCCTTCATTTACCGCAGTGACCACACAGGGAGTAATTAAATTCCCCGAGGACTACAAAGGAAAATGGGTCATCCTGTTCAGCCACCCTGCAGATTTTACACCTGTATGCACTACGGAATTCATGACTTTCGCCAGTATGCAGGATGAGTTTAAACAAATGAACACCGAACTCATAGGTCTTTCCATAGACAGCGTCTTTTCCCATATTGCATGGCTTAAGAGGATAGAAGAGAAAATAGAATATAAAGGAATGAAAAATATCGAGGTCAAATTCCCGGTGATAGAAGACCTGAAGATGGACGTAGCAAAAAAATACGGTATGCTCCAGCCAAAAGCTTCGACCACGCAGGCTGTAAGAGCGGTATTTATTATTGATCCTGAGGCAAAGATCAGGACAATACTGTATTATCCTCAGTCAACCGGAAGAAATATGCAGGAGATAAAGAGAATTGTAACCGCCCTGCAGAAAAATGCAGCCGAAAAAGTTGCTACTCCGGCTAACTGGCAGCCAGGAGAAGATGTGATTATCCCGGCTCCAAATACCATGACAGGAGTCAAAGAAAGGCTTGGAAAGCAAGAAGAAGGCAGATTCTGCCTTGATTGGTTCCTCTGCATGAAAAAAGATGCCAAATAATAATTATGAGATAATAAAGGATCTTAAAGTAAGAAGCCTCTAAATAAAAAAAATCTAATTATTAATTTTTTTCTTTTATTTCTAAAATCAGAAAGAAGAAGAAGACGAAATTGAGAATTTACTATTACCGTATTCTTTTGGATGTTTCCAATCTTTTTTATTTATTCATCCTATTCATTTATCTTATCCATTTATATTATCCATTTATATTATCCATTTATATTATCCATTTATATTATCCATTTATATTATCCATTTATATTATCCATTTATATTATAGTGCGTTCATAAACAAAGCCTATTTCTGCTTCTTCAGGAGTTCAATATTTTTATTATTTAGGGTGTTTTTCATTATTCCTTCGCGTTCTTGACAAGAGAACCTTAGCAAGAGAACTTTAACAAGAGAAACTTTTCCTCAAGACTCAGAAGAGAAATATATAAAAATAAATATAATATTGGGTCGTTTTTTAATATTGGATTGTTTTTTGGGGACGTTTGAGGGTACAAACAGTGCTTTTAGTTTTCACTCCCGGTGATTCGAAGTCAGCACCCATATACAAAAAACCGGAGCAAGGAAAAGAGGAGAGTTTATGGTAGAAGTAGAGCAGATACACATGCCAATGATAGGGGAAGATGCGCCTTCATTTACAGCTAAGACGACTCAGGGAGTGATCAATTTTCCTGAAGATTACAAAGGAAAATGGGTAATTCTTTTCAGCCATCCTGCGGACTTCACACCTGTATGTACTACTGAGTTCATGACTTTTGCGAGTATGCATGAAGAATTTAAGCAAATGAACACCGAATTGATAGGACTTTCTACAGACAGCATCTTTTCCCATATCGCCTGGCTTAAAAGGATCCAGGAAAAAATTGAATACAAAGGGATGAAAAATGTTGAAATTAAATTCCCTATAATTGACGACCATAAAAGGCAAATTGTAAGGAAATACGGCATGGTCCAGAACGCAGGCTCAATAGCCCACTCTGTGAGGGCTTCATTCATTATAAATCCGGAGTCAAAAATCGGGGCAATGATTTATTATCCTGTACATAACGGGAGGAGTTTGTAGGAGATTAAAAGACTTCTAACTGCCATGCAAAAAACCGATGCCGAAAATGTGTCAACTCCGGCAGACTGGCATCCAGGAGATGATGTTGTAGTTGCAGTTCCCCGTTCAATGGAAGAAGTGATGGAAAGGCGTGAGGAAAAGGATGAAGGTATTTATTGTCTTGACTGGTTTATGTGCCTGAAGAAAGATTCCCGGAAATAATTCAGAAACATTAAAAGAACTTAATTTGCGTATTTAAGGACATAAAAAAACGTTACTATTGTTTAGATCGGAAACCTGTATCGAGTAATTGCTCAGACAAAAATAAGAAGGGTCTGGAGAGGAACCTCTTACCCCCATAAGAGATTCCCCTCATGGCGAACAGAGAAGGTCCAGAACCCTGTTCTACCTGATTTATCGCAAATTTATTGTTTATTTCAACTTATTTTCAGTTAAATTCAGTCTCTCAGGCTCGGTTTCTCAGGTTCACTCGTGAACAAACTATGGACGAGAAATCCATGGCTCCGGAGACTTGCCCAATATCATCTGGATTCGAATGATTCACAAATAAGATCATAGTAAGAACTTGCGCGGAACAGGAACTATGACCCCCGTTAGCCCCTGTTATGCATGCTCAGCTTTTAGCAGATAGAAAGTAATATTGATGCCACTGATATATAAAATTTACCTGCATTTATAACAATTAATCATTAACTATATTAAAAAAATAAAGAGCAAATAACAGAAAGAATGCCTGAAAGCAGAAAAAAAGAAAAATTTGTCTCGAAAGCGAATTTTGTCTTAGGAAATTTACGTTTTGAAGACTTGTAAAAAAGAACCCGAATGAGCGAAAACAGGTAGAAAATAAGAAAAAAACAGGTAGAAAACAAGAAAAAAGAAGTAATTTTTACTTCTTCCCAAGTTCTCTTGAGCGTTCACTTGCCCTTATGACTGCATTCATAAAGGCTGCCCTGATTCCGGCTTCTTCGAGGGCATGAATTCCCTGAATAGTGGTTCCGGCAGGAGAGGTAACCATATCTTTGAGTTCCCCGGGGTGCATGCCTGTTTCAAGTGCCATTTTTGCAGCTCCGAGTACGGTCTGGGCTGCAAGGGTTAATGCACTCTTCCTGTCCATGCCTTCAAGGACAGCACCGTCAGCCATAGCTTCTATAACCGGGAAAATAAAAGCAGGCCCGCTGCCTGAAAGGCCGGTAACTGCGTCCATCAGGGATTCCGGGACCTGGACTGCTGTGCCGACCGCAGAAAAGATCTCGAGGGCAGCGTTCATGTCGTCTGGAGTTGCGTTCTTCCCAGGGGAAATACCCGAAGCAGCCTCTGAAACCGTGGCTGCTATATTTGGCATAACACGCACAACCCGCGTGCCTTCAAGAAGAGCTCCTTCATAGGTAGAAAGAGGCACTCCTGCAGCAATTGATATCACGAGTTTATCAGAAGTAATTTCTTTTCTCAGATTTTCAAGCACAGAACCCAGAGTCTGGGGCTTTACCGCAAGAATAAGAATATCGGATTCCCTGACAATAACAGTATTGTCGGTTGATACCCTGATCCCCAGCTTTTCCTGAAGCTCTTTTAAAAAAGGCTCATATACATCGCTTGCACCGATATTTTCGGGAGGTACGATTCCGGCTTTAATAATGCCCTGCATAAGAGCAGAACCCATTTTTCCTGCCCCGATGAATCCAATTTTTCGGTTTATCATGTAAAAATCTCCTTGTTCCGGAAAATAACTGTAATTAATCTAAATTAAACTAAATTAACCTAAATCGCCTAAATTATTCTAAATCACCTAAATTAATCTAATCGATCTAAATTAAACGAAATCACCTAAATTAATTGTAAATTATCAGTAATTAATTGTAAATTTAAGAGATAATGATCCTAAAACCAGAGGGCTCTGAATTTTTTCGTGAGCCAGGTGGATTAATTTAATTCTTCCAGAATCCCGATATTTTCCTTTTTTATAACGTTGTTATAATTATTGTATCCCAGAACGTTTTCAATCTGGTCTGTATGAACACCTTTTATTTTCATTAATTCTTCAGAGGTGTAATCGGTAATCCCTTTTGCAAAGATTTTGCCGTCACACTCAAGCTTTACAACGTCTCCCCGATCAAATGTTCCTTCAACATCCACGATGCCTGCCGGAAGCAGACTGTTTTTCCCGAGAACCGCAGCTTTTGCCCCGGCATCCACACGTACCGTACCTGAAGCCCTGGCAAGGATGATCCAGCGAGCACGGTTTTTCTGAATATGCCGCTCAGCAAGGAAAAGAGTCCCTATTTCATCTCCCGAGACAATTTTCAGGACAGCATCTTCTACCTCGCTATTTGCGATCACAACATAGCAGCCTGCCATACTGCAGATCTTTGCAGCTTTTATCTTGGTCCTCATCCCTCCTACACCTTTGAAACTTGTAGGGTCACCCCCATAGCTTTCAATTTCGGGTGTGATCCTCTTTATTAGTGTCAGCAATTTTGCATCACTGTGTGTCTTTGGGTTTTTGTCGAAGAGCCCGTCAATGTCAGAAAGGATGATCAGGAGATCAGCATCAATTTTGCTCGCAACCATTGCAGAGAGCTTGTCATTGTCCCCGAAGATTGCTTCAATCTCATTTGTACAGGTACAGTCATTTTCGTTTATTATCGGGACAACCCCGTATTCCAGAAGGGTTGAGATGCTATTTCTCAGGTTAAGATAAGTTACCCTATCGGAATAGAAATCATAGGTAAGAAGGATCTGAGCAACTTTCATCCCGTATCTGGAAAAAGCCCTGCTCCAGTCTTGCATCAGTATGCTCTGCCCAACAGCTGCAGCTGCCTGCCTGATAGGGATTTCACGGGGTTTGGGAGCTATACCCAGCTCATTCAACCCGACGCCTATTGCTCCCGAGCTTACGATGATTACTTCTTTTCCCTGCTTTCTGAGCTCTGATACCTGGAAAGCTATGTTTTCCATAAACTCCGGGTCAATATTGCAGTTTTCTTTAGTATTGTCACAGCCCTTTCTGGTGATCGAAGAAGTTCCGATCTTAACAACGATTTTATTAACATCACGGAAAAATTGTTCTCTTTCTGTCAATGGAAGTGCCTCTTAAGGTTATTTGGAAGGCAACTGCAGTTGATCCTCAGCCGCAGCCGGGATTTCCGGTTTTTGCACTTTAACCTGCGCTGGTATTTCAATTCAAATATATAAACATATCAGAAATATTCAAGGATGTATTAATTTACATCCTCAAATTTCAGGTCAAGCTTCCTGTGAGTATAGGGCTTTGCGTTCTCTCCTGCATAGTCAGCAACAATCTGACCTTTACCCATGAGGATATACTTGTAAATAAGCAGCCCCTCCATACCAACAGGCCCGCGGGAATGGATTTTGTTAGTGCTTATCCCGACCTCTGCACCTTTTCCATAACGGTAACCATCTGCAAAGCGGGTTGAAGCATTCACCATAACGCTTGAGGAGTCAACAAGCCCTATGAATTCTTTTCTCCGTGAAGCATTTTCGGTAATTATCCCGTCCGTATGGTGAGAACCGAAGGTGTTTATATGGTCGATTGCTTCCTTTATGGCATCCACGAATTTTATTGAAAGGATCAGGTCGTTATATTCAAGGCTCCAGTCCTCTTCAGTAGCTTTCGAGAGAGGAGAAAGGCCTTTTCCCGCAAGTAAAGAATAGCTGTCCTCATCACAGCGCAGTTCAACCCCTGCCTTGAGATACATTTCCGCCATCTCTGGCAGGAAAGCTTCTGCAATGTTGCGGTTTACAAGCAGGGTTTCTATGGCATTGCAGACTGCAGGGTACTGAACTTTGGCATCAAAACAAACTTTCCAGGCGGTGTTCAGATCAGCGAATTCGTCCACATAAATATGACAGATACCGCTTGTATGCCCGAGTACAGGGATCTTTGTGTTGTCCTGGATGAATTTGACAAATTCGTTTGAGCCTCTCGGGATAAGAAGGTCAACATATGCATCAAGGCTCAGAAGGCTCATGATCTCTTCCCTTGTTTCCATGAGCTGGAAAGCTCCCTCCGGCATACCCTCGGTTGACTCTATGGCTCTTACAAGAATATCAAAAATGGTGCGGTTTGACTCCTTTGCTTCACTTCCACCTTTGAAAATGGTTGCATTCCCGCTTTTCAGGCAGAGGGACATAACCTGGGGTACAACGTCCGGCCTTGACTCAAAAATAACACCTATAAGGCCTATAGGACAGCTAATCTGGTAGAGAACCAGGTCTTCATCAAGCTCGAGTGTTGAAAGAGTTTCCCCTACAGGGTCTTTGAGCTTTACTACATCCCTGATTCCCGCGATCATCCCGTCGATCTTTGAATCCGTGACCTTGAGCCGGTCTACAAGAGCCTGGGTGAGCTTTCCGGCTTTTTTCAGTCCGGCTGCATATTCGAGGTCCCTTGAATTTGCCTCAAGGATAATTTTTCTTTCTTTGTCCAGGGCCTCTGCCATAGCTTCAAGAGCCCTGTTTTTTACCTCTTCACTTACACTGGAAAGCTCAATTGAAGCTTTTTTCGCTTTAATCACTTTAGTTTCAATATCGTTATCCATTATACTCACCGTTCTTATGTGATAATTGTAAAGACCTCATATGTACAGGCTGGAAACAGGCTTTTAAACCAGTCCAGTTATCCAATCAGACTTGCAGGGCGCAAAGATTTCATAGAATGCAACTGGTGAAAGATTATGATAGAAAGGACTCAGTCCGCAAAGTATCTGAGTTCTTTTCATACACTGAGATGAAAAAAGAACACAGAGAGTCCTGTAATAAATATTTTTGTATGCTGTTCCGGTATATGATACGGTAAGGTTCTAAATAAAAGATCCCATCTGATAAAGTAACTTTTGGCTTCTGCAACAGAATCCGGTCAGGAAGGCTTATATATTGACGTTTTTATACAATTTAAAATGATGTTTAATATGTTTAAAAGATGGGTTGAGGCTTAAACGCCTGTATATTTAGTAATAAACCCTTTAAAAGGGTTCTCAGGGATGAAACAGGAAACTAAAAAACGGGATGTACAGGGCCTGAAAAAATAATAATATAATAGTAAATAAAAAAATATGTTTTTCTAAAAAAAGCAACTAAAATGAAGCATTAATCAAAGTTTCTTGTGAAGAAATATTATTTCAAAACGAATATATATACGATGCATATAAGTATAGAATACGCAGCTTCATTCATGGAGACGCATACGAAATCTTGAAAAAAGGTATTTGTGGAATATCCCTGTAATTTTTGAGCATATCACTGTCAAGAAGAGCGGACGGAATAACTAAAGCTCAAAATAACCACTTATAGCAGAGATAATATGGCGGCGAAACTGTATTCTCCAGGGAATAATGGTAGCCTACCAAGCCGTTTCATACACAAAGTTTATTATAGGGGTAAATCCATATCGAAATGGGGATAACTTTAGTAGATTGGTGGTGTGTAAAAAATGAAATCATTCGCATTAGTCCGGGCAGACGACTCGGACAAAGTAAAAATAGCATTACATGATTTAGAACGATACGGGCACATTCAATTTTCAGCAACTCCCAAGTGCATTGAACCAAATTATGCTGATGAGCTTCTGGTAAGTGTAATGGGCGTATCACTCAAATCAAAATGCAACTCTGCGGCCCTTGTAGAGGTGAACTACCCCGCCCTGCCTGATGGCGAGGACGGAGCTTCCTTCGAGTGATTACGTCATTTGATGGTAAGATTCTAAGAATCTTTCCGACATCGGTAATCCTGTTTGTCGAAGATTATCAGAGAATTTCTGATAGCCTGTCCACAAGGCATTCTGCAATAGGAAATTTACCATGATATTGATTGCACTATTGCAATCTCTATCAATAAAATTGCCACAATCGCATTCCATATTTCGTTTCCAGAGTGGCATGTCATGGATTTTTCCACAAACATAACACGTTTTGGAAGTATAGCTTTCATCAATTTTTATTACTTTTTTACCTATAAGTTCAGCTTTATAGGCTAAAAATTCGATGAAGCGAGATAAATATCCTTGATTTTGGGTAGATCTATTCATAGCTCTTTTTCTTTTTCCTTTAAGTCTCTTGGATTGAGCCATGTTTTTTGTTTTCAGATCTCCCACAATAATAGTATTGGCCTTAGTATTGTTGACCATTTTCTTTGATAGTTTATGCTGGAAATCTCTAAGCTGATTAGATTTCTTTTTCTCCATTTTACGATAAATATTGTGTAGCCTTACCCATTTTTTGCTCTTTCTTTTACAGTGATCTCTCCTGGATTTTAGAGCATCCAGTTTTGGTTGCCAGTACTTATCAATTCTTGGAGTTTTAACTTCAAAGAATTTACCTTGAGTATTTACTGCTGTTACTATTTTTGTGATCCCGGCATCATTAGCCTGATATAAACCATTATCAATGTACTCATGTGCAGAGACTTCATAAGTAACAGAAATATAGAAATCTCCTTTAGCATGGAAAGGATCATCATTATAGATCTCGATTTGTTTTATATTTTCAAATTTCTTTCCGAGATCAAAAACAAGTTTGGTGTCATTTATTTTATGAGAGAAAGAAATGACACAACCAATCTGATAAAATCCACTTTGATTATACGGAATTGTCTGAAAATATTTCCTGCTTTTGAAATTTGGAGGTCTGGCTTTTAGATCTCCATTTTTTCTGAGTGCAAAAAAAGATCTATAATTTGCATCAAGTTTTTTTAGAACGCCCTGCAAAGTCTTTGAATAAACAGCTTTGTATTCAGGGTTTCTTTTCTTGAGATCCGGCAATTTGTTTTGTTGATCCACGTACTTGATGCTCTTTCTTTCAAGTTTCCATGCATCTTTTCTTTCGGCTAAAGCTAGATTATACAATGAACAACATTTATCTGAAAGTTCCCAAAGGACTTTCAATTGTTCTTCTGTTGGATAAATCTTAACTTTTGTCGTTAGATGCATAGCAGTATATAAACAAGAGGTCTGTGTATAAATAGGCTATCAGAATTTAAAAAAGTAAATTGTCGGGAAGTTGACGGCTTTCATCCCCCACCTGCCAGCCTGATGGCTGTCGAGGAAGGGGACTTCCCGCCTTAGAGTTAAATAACCATGCTGGAGCGGCGATTAGCAGATTGAAGAAAATTCACCCGCCTGCACATATAATTATCATAAGTCCAAGACATAAAATGTTTGAAGAGCTGACTTTCAAATTTCCGAAATATCCGGAATTTGACAGGACCTTCAACCATCAAAAACCCTCTCAAAGCATGGATATGATTCAGGAGAAAGGAGAATCAGTCAATCCGATGCATAAGGAATAAGCCTTCTTTTTTAAGCGACTATAAAGATCAAGCTTTATTTTCTCTTAATCCCTCTTTTTCTCAGGCATATTGAGAAAAAGAAAACTATTTTTAAGAGACTAGCTGGAACTATTTTTAAGACACCAGTTTTTAGCATTTAAGAGGTCTGTTTTTAAGCATTTTAGAGCCGGTTTTAGCAGAAATTAAGAGAAAATTTTAAGGAATACTTTTTGTCAGATTTCAAACTCAAACATTACCTGAATGCAGGAAGTTTGATACTATAGTGTCAACTTTCGAATTCCAGGTCCATATCATATTCGGGATTCGAAGAAGAACCTGTTTTTGATCGGAGTTTGGAAACATAAGTATACAGGCTTTCTATATCTTTAATTTCTTTCTGCGTAATTAACTTCAGTTTATTTCGGATCTGAAGTTCAGGCTTTATCCCGAAATTTTCAAAGTATTCGGAAAGTTTAGCTGCAAGCATGTCACCTCTCCGGTCCCAGTCCGTAAGTATAATAACTTCACAGCCGAGGTTTGCTATCCTTTCAGAGAAATTAAAAAGAGAGTGCCGGGTTGCAAGCTCAAAGCTGCCCTTAATACCCAGCCGTTTCATGGATAGGATATCTCTTTTTCCTTCAACAATAATCACTGCTCCTTTTTCAGAGTGTTCCGAAAGTTCCAGGAGCAATTCTTCAATCCTTTCCAGCCTTTTTCTGTAGACATCAACATCTGTCACGCTATTCTTCAACCTTTTTTGTTAAACAGGGATACATTCAGAGAACAGGATTTTGCAGTTCTTAATCATATTTTCTAGGTTTCAGCTTTTTAAATGAGACCCAAAAACCGAAACTGCTTGCTGATATGAGATCCCTTTTATCAATAATGTTTTCTTGCTGCTTGTAGCTCCGCTGCTTATAAGGATATCCGAACCGCTTATCCCGAATAGCTCGGCAAGGCTTTCGATAAGCTGTTCATTTGCCTTCCCTTTCTGAGCGTTTTTAGTCAGCTTTACTTCAATTCTCCTGCGCCACTCATTATAGCCGCTTGGAACAGAAAGAGTCCTGGAGCCCGGAGTGACTTCTATATCGATAATAATACCGGAATCCAGAGCTTTTATAGCTTCTTCGAAGGACATGTGTGTCATCTTTTTGAATATATCATATAAATCGGTAGTAAAGTAACCCTGAACTCACATGAGTTCGTTAGATATAAAAATAGCTGAAAACAAGCAGACTATAATTCAAGATGGTTACACTGATCAATTATATAAAATGAGTATTTATAAATAGTGCTGTAGCCCGGGCGCACTAACTCCGAAAGATCACACTCTGGTTTTCCGCAGTCCCTTTCAGTTACCCTCGTGCCGGGCAGTATCACACTATCGATGTACCGCATTGGGGTTGTCTGTACACTCACAGTCAGGATTTACCATTATCTCGTGCAAGGACCTATACAATGCGCTGGAGGCCATATATATATTTACTAACTAATAAATATATCGGTAAGAATAATTTTTAAATTGTGCAAATGCTCAGGAGAATCAATCTAAAAGATTAGAAAAATACCCTGGGATTGAAGGTATAAAAAAGATATCCGAATAGCAGGAAAAGGGCTTAAGGAAAGATTATATATGATGTATATATTTGGTTTCCCATAAACTGAGCACAGGCGTTTGAAAAATAACAGAGGTGCGTATAATGTACGGCACTGAACAGATAATTTCCGGAACAATTATTTCAGGCCCCGAGCTTGTACCCATTGAGGGCTACATCTGCGTAAGAAATGGGAAAGTTACGGAAATTGGAGAGGAACGTACAAATTCTAAAAATATAATAGCTCCCTGTTTTGTCAATGCTCATACTCATCTTGGCGATTCGGTTTGCAAAGACCCTGTACTTGGAAAAACTTCCGGTTTTCGGATTCAGAGAGACCTTGATTCCCTTGTAAAGCCACCCGACGGATTAAAGCACAGAATTCTCAGGGAGACTTCATATAAAATACTTATAGAACATATTAGAAGGTCTTTACTGGATATGGTAGAGACAGGGACCTGTGCTTTTGCGGATTTTAGGGAAGGGGGAGTTGTAGGAGTTGCAGCCCTGAATAAAGCCCTCGAAGGAATGAAACTTCACTCCCTGATATTCGGAAGGCCGGCAGAACCCCAGCTCCCTCTGGAAATAGTACTCGCGGAAGTAAGGAGAATTCTGCTGCATTCGGATGGAATTGGAATGAGTGGAGCAAACGACCTCGAAATGGAACTCCTGCAGGAGATTTCAGCCTGCAGCCGGGATAGAAAAAAGCTTTTTGCAATCCATGCCGGAGAAAAGAACAGAAGCGACATTGAAAAAGCCCTATCACTGGAGCCGGACCTGCTAATCCATCTTACACATGCCACAAAAAAGGACCTTGATAAAGTGGCTCAGGCAGAAATTCCGGTTGTTGTCTGCCCGAGATCGAACTTCGTAACAGGAGCAGGAATGGCACCAATAGCAGAAATGCTTGAAGCTGGAATCAGGGTAGCAGCCGGGACAGATAATGTAATGTTAAATTCTGTAAATATGTTTGCTGAAATGGAATTCATGTCTAAAGTATTTTCGATAGACGATAGGCAAGTATTTAAAATTTGCACACTTAATGGTTCTTTTGTAATGGAACCAGATTCCACGGGTTCTATTGAAAAGGGGAATAAAGCCAATTTAATGATCCTGAACGGTAATTCGAATAATCTTGCAGGAATACAGGACCCTGTAAACGGAATTACAAAAAGGGCAAGACCCGACGATATATTAGCGGTACTTCATTCGTAAAGCAAATGGAGAACGAGACATGATGAGCGAGTTTTACCGGAACATAGTAATTGCAACAGACGGATCCGAGAATACCCAGAAGGCAATTTCTTATGGAATTGAGATTGCAAAACTGAGTGGGGCTACGGTTCACGCACTTTATGTGGTGGACATATCTTCTTTTTCGTCAATACCTATGAGCTCGGAAGGCGGCTGGGAAGCAATGTACCAGATTCTAAAAATGGAGGGTGAGAGAGCAGTTTCTGCTGTAAAGAGCCAGGGAGAAGCTGCAGGGGTAGAGGTTAGAGAGAATGTCCTTGAAGGACACCCGATTAATGAGATTATCGAGTTCGCGGAGAATAACAACGCTGACCTGATAGTAATGGGAACACTTGGAAAAACCGGGCTTGACAGGTTCCTCCTCGGAAGCGTTGCGGATAAAGTAGTAAGAAGCTCAAAAGTTCCGGTAATGGTAGTCCGCAGTGGAGAAACGAGCTGATTTTGCCAGCCTTTTGAAGAAACATTAGAACAAAATAATCCAGATTCAGAGGATAACACAGGTGTAAATATGCCAAAAAACATCTTCATAGAAGATATTATGGTAAGGGACGTAGCATGTGCGACCCTGCCCGGTTCCAGAGACGAGGTTCTCAAAATTCTTAAGAACAAACATATCTCGGGAGTTCCGGTACTTAAAGATTCCAAAGTAGTGGGGATAGTGACCAGGACAAACCTTTTACAAAACCCTGAAGAAGAACAGCTTGCCCTTCTTATGACACGGGACCCGATAACCATATCCCCTGGATCGGACCTGCAGACAGCTGCACGCCTGCTCCTTCAGCACGGCATTAGAAGACTTCCGGTAGTCGATGAAGGAAAACTAGTTGGGCTTGTTACGGTTGCTGACGTCATTGGCGCAATCGCGGATATGAACATAGATACTCCTATTAAAGATTATGTGGAAAAAGAGGTAGTTGCGATCTACAGTGAAACTCCCTTACCTGTCGTAGCAAGGATAATGGAACTTGCCGGTGTCAAGGCGGTTCCAGTACTCGACTCTGCCCTCGAGCTCATAGGGATCATCTCGGACCGTGACATTATCTCTGCCAGTATTATTGAAGATAGCGTGGAGATGTCGGACATGTCCGCAGGCCAGGACGACGATGCCTGGACATGGGAATCCATGAGAGACACCATGAGCATCTACTACAGTGTTTCAAGGATAAAGGTTCCCAATCTCATAGGAAGCGATATAATGATTAGAGAACCGATCACGGCTACATATATTGCTTCTATAAGTGACTGTGCACGAAAAATGAAACGCAACAGGATCGACCAGATACCTATCATTAATTCAAACCGCAAGCTTCAGGGGCTCTTAAGAGACCACGACCTCCTGAAGCCCCTGATAGAATCCTGAATAAGCGGCAAAATGCCGATGCAGATATTTTGAGCGGAGCAGTATGGCTAAGGCTCCTGCTCAAAGATATCTTAAACTAAAAAAACCGCCTTTTATTCAATGCTTTTTTCAGGAGCGAAAAATGGACAGACCTTTTATTTTTATAAACTCTGCAATGTCAGCCGACGGCAAGCTCTCAACGAAGGAGAGAAAGCAGGTGAAAATCTCCGGAAAACTTGATTTTGAGAGAATGGATGAACTCAGGGCTCAAGCAGATGCAATAATGGTAGGAATAGGGACCGTGCTTGCCGATGACCCGAGCCTGACCGTAAAATCCCCTGAAAGGAAAGCCGCAAGAAAAGCTTCGGGAAAAAGCGAAAATCCTGTAAGGGTTGTTGTGGACAGCGCTGCAAGAACCCCTCCGGATGCCGATATCTTCAAAAAAGGTGAAGGGCTCAGGATAATAGCTGTCTCAAACTCCGCCCAGGCAGAAAAAATTAAAATTCTGGAAGAAAAAGCCCTGGTAATAAAAACAGGAACGGATAAGGTTAACCTTTCGGAGCTTGCTGCGAAATTGAAGGAAATGGGCATAAATACCCTCATGGTTGAAGGGGGTGCTACCCTGAACTGGGGCATGATCTCAGCAGGGCTTGTTGATGAGATATACACTTTTGTTGGAAACCTCATTATAGGAGGAAAAACAGCCCCAACCTTTACGGACGGTGAAGGTTTTACCGAAGCCGAGATTATGGGACTGGAACTGATTTCGGCTGAGAAAATAGAAGAGGGAGTGCTCCTTAAGTGGAAAGTTAAAGGGAAAAGAAATTGAAACTTTCTTTTCTTTATTTCTTTTTTTATTTCCTTCCTTTCCTTACGGTTTTAACTAAGGAAGAAGTATTTACGCAATTCTGGTTTGGGAAGAGATGCCAATAGATAACTCCGTACAAAACCTTAACTTATCCGTACAAACCTTAACTTATCTGTACAAACCTTAACTTATCTGTACAAAACCTTAACTTATCTGTACAAAACCTTAATCCTATGATCTGGTTTTGAGGTATGAATCTCCGGCAGAACGGCCAAAAAATTCTAAGCATTCCGTTGCATTCATTATCTTTTCTTTATTATATGACACAATATTTTTCAGTATGCATATATAATTCCGAGGTCTTATTCTTAATAGTCTTATTATTTAATGAATACAGGAACTCATTATTTAATGAATATAAGGACTCAGCACCAGAATCCAGCGATGAATGTAAGATTGAAAATCACGGGATTTATGATTAATTACAATCATGTAAGAAGAGTTTTGTACTGAAGTCATTAGATCTTGAATATTGATTTTGATTAAAGACATGCTCTTCTTGCGAATTAAGATCTTTATCAGGAAATGTAAAATCCCTGAGTTTTGAAACAGGGTTTATACAATGGAGGAACTGAGAAAGAAATGCAGTTAAAATACGGATTAGATGACAGCCCTAAAGGACTGGAAATGATAATATACGGTCTGCAGTGGTTTATTGTGAGCATCCCGGCTCTGTTAATTATAGGAAAGCTGATTGCTACAATGCAATATGCTGATCCTGGCCAGCAGATTATATACATACAAAAGCTTATTTTTGTTACTTCCATCGTACTTATTGCCCAGGTATTACGGGGGCATCGTTTGCCTGTGGTCTTGGGGCCTGCAACCGTCCTGTTGATAGGAATAATAGCTTCTCAAGGCGCCAGACCTGAATTCATATCAACATCTATTTTTATCGGAGGTTTATTACTGGCTCTGGTTTCTTTTTCCGGGATTTTTGCTCATGTGCAGAAGCTTTTCACGGTAAGAGTAGTTTCCGTAATCCTTATTCTTATAGCCTTTACCTTATCCCCCGTAATTCTTAACCTGATCTTTTCTCCTGAATCAGTCCTCTTTCCCCTTTTCAATCTCTCTTTTGCTGTATTGCTTTGTCTTGGAATGTTCATTGCCAATAAAATGCTAAAAGGGGTCTGGAAAGCAACTGTAGTTGTCGGTGGCATTCTTTTTGGGAGTATTATTCACACTTTGTTACTAACAGTGTTGGTCCCTTCGTATTCTGTCTCCGTTCCAGAACTCCCCATGTTCGGGCTTTTCTTTGAAGACCTCTCATTTAAACTTGCCCTTGATCCAGGAGTCCTGCTCTCTTTCCTGTTCTGTTATCTGGCACTCTCCATAAATGACCTGGGTTCGATCCAATCCGTAGGAAGTCTCTTAGACGCCAGTTCGATGGAAGAGCGTGTCCGCAAAGGAGTTGGGATTACTGGGCTTGGAAATGTCATGGCAGGCCTTTTCGGAGTTGTCGGGCCTGTAAATTTCTCTTTTAGCCCGGGACTGATTACCGCCACGGGCTGCGCTTCCCGCTATTCTTTGCTTCCGGCCGGTATTGGATTGTTCATCCTGTCCTTTTTACCCGCAGCGGTCAATTTTATCAGTAGTATTCCTTCGGTAGTGATAGGAAGTGTTCTGGTCTATCTGATGAGTGCTCAGATAGCTTCAGGGCTGCTCATGCTTGCAGAAAGAAAAGCCATCAGTGGGTATAATGAAGGATTGATAGTGGGTTTTCCCATCCTGATCGCAACGATGCTGGCCTTTATTCCTTCTGAGCTTCTGACAACTTTTCCTCCCGTACTGAGACCAATCATAGGAAATGGGTTTGTAATGGGGGTAATTATTGTAATCTTGCTTGAGCACCTGATATTAAAGACTGAGAGTTAATGCCAGGAAGGGATTTTTGGTTCGACCTATGCTTTGTAGAATTCAAGCATCGCTGGCGATAGCTCACAATATTTGAGAAGCATGGTTTACATGTATTTAGCTGGTAAAACTGTAAGTTAATTTAAGAACAATCAATGACTTTAAGAAAAAACATCCTCAAAGCCATCGACACGGATAATTAACGAATAGAAAAACAGACGAAAAACAGACCGCAGTTAAAATCCGACTGCCGGAGTCAGACACTAAGAGAGTCAGACACTAAGAGAGTCAGACACTAAGAGAGTCAGACACTAAGAGAGTCAGACACTAAGAGAGTCAGACACTAAGATCAAGCTTATTCCCACAAATACAGGCATTCAATTATTTTATTTCTTTTTAGATTTATTATTTTAAGAGTCATTTTATTCTCGCCTGACAATATGTTTTTCCCGTGATCTGGCAGTTCTGCTTATTGAATGCTTTATTCTTGCCTGACAATATGCTCTTCAAACCCGCTTTTGCAGTATACAAAAACTTCAATCTTGCACTCGCCTTTAAGAAATTCCCTCATTTTGCGGTCATAGATCCTCTGGACATGTTTTAAGCCATTCTTTTTGAAATGGACCTTTACAGCTTCGAAAAAGTCAATCATCTGTTTGAGATAGGCTTCTTCATAATCCCTGGTATCCCGTGCAATTTCCTCACATGTGGAATCGTCAGGTTCCGAATGGTAGCTCCCATGTTCGTTTAAGCCGCTTATCTGCCGCCAGTCCACTTTTCCTGTTTCATCGGCTTCTCTATGTAACATATGGGGGTATACCCTGCAGATCGAAGGGCGGCTCTCATAAATCCTGCATCTCTTATTTTCAAGGAAAAAGCAGGAGCCGTCAGATTTTGTTTTCAGGGCATAGCCGGAGACGTAAAACCTGCCGTTCTGGTCGCAAAACTCATAGTACGGAGCAGGAGTGATTGCTTCAGGGTCTATACTCTTTATCCTTTCCAGGTCCGAATCAAGCAGAAATACATGGTCGTTAAACTCTTTAGTGCAGCAGCGGGCACATAGTTCGCATTTGAATCCGAGTTCCTTGATTATGCCGATGAATTCGGAGTTAGCGAACTTCTTTAAATCCAGAAGTTCTTTCTGTGTTTCAGCAAGCCTGGCATCAATTGGATCATTTTTTACGGGAATCACCTTTTCGGAAAAGAATACGGTTTTAAGAATACGGTTTTTATTAGCGATATTAAGTTATTAAGCAGCCCTTAAAATTAGTAATTAAGCAGCCCTTAAACCTAGTTATTGAGCAGCTCTTTTAAGCAGCTCTTACACTTTCAGGAGATTCATACACATCTTCGAGAGATAGAATTATTTATACCTTACGTATATCTGCCATATTTTTATGCCTGAATTTTCCCGATATCCGTAACATTTAACTAGTAGCATTTCTCTTTATGATAAACTCAAGGCTTGATTAAACCATAGTCTCTTACTTCAGGCTTTTATGGAATATCAGGTATTCCGATCAAGATCATTGAAAGTTTATCGATTTGATAATCATCATCAAATTACCTCTTTGCTGAAGCACTGCTGAAGGAAAAAATCCGCGGCAAACAGCAGTGATAAGGCGATAAGGCGAATATGGTATGTGAATAAATTATCAATAAATAAAGAAAAATGAATATTAAATTCAGATCAAAATCAACGAGGAATGATAATGGGCAAAACCGGCAGCATTGATTGGGTAAAGGTAAAAGGCAGAAAAGGCAAAGTAATTAAGGTCCAGAAGTCAAAAGCTCAGAAAGCACACCCCGGACCTGCACAGCGCTTCACCTCTTCAGGTCATAAGAGGCGCTTCATAAGAAGATCTGCAAAAGCCCTTGTAAAATAACTAAAGGGCTTTCCTATTTTACCATTTTTTAGTCACTAATTTTATAACTTTTCTACTAAAAATCTTTTTATAACTGAATTATTTATTTCCGAATAGCTCTGCCTCTTTAAAAGATTGTCTTTAACGCCCTGCTTTTAGACTAATACTCAAAGATTTCATGATTAAAGCCTGGGAGTTAAAGCCTGAGAGCAAGATATGCAATGCTTACCCCTAGAAGGCAGAGCATAACATTTAGAAAGATATTCAGGAAAAATGAGACGTTTTTTCCATCTTCAAGGAGCCTGAATGTTTCATAAGCAAAGGTTGAGAATGTTGTGAAGGAGCCGAGAATTCCTATGTTTACCAGATAGATCATGGATTCGGGTTCGGAAGAAAAAGTAAGCAGGGCAAGGACTATGCTCCCAAGGAAATTTACTGCAAGAGTTCCTGCAGGAATATTTCGGATTTTTGGCACGCGGCTTGAAACCGTATATCGAAGAGATGCTCCTATAAAACCGCCCGTACCTATTAAAATGAGCTCCCCGAAATTTGATACAGGAAGCATTTTTCAAATCTCCCTGCGTGAGAGAGCTTTTATAACGCTCCTGCCAAAGAGTACGCCTGTAACGGTCAAAAAGAGGTTGGCACTGATATTCCCGAGGGCAGGAAGGAAAGACATGCTGAAAGATTGGACTGCAAACGTCGAGAAGGTAGTAAATGCCCCTATGAACCCTGTGCCGAGTAAGATCCTTCCTTTGGAGCCTATTATGTCCAGATACTCAGCATCATACATAATCATGCCAAGCACGAAACTCCCAAGCACATTTACGGAAAGGATGCCAAGCTGCCCTTCGACAAGCTCGCAGAGCAAGAATCGGCAAACCGCTCCCAGAAAGCCGCCTAGTCCGATTAAAAAGATCTTATCAATTTCTTTATCTGGTGAGGGCATATTCTTCACTTAAACGTTTTAAAATAGGGAATTAAGGACGGTTATATCCTTCCCATTACCTCCTGTTAGTATAAAATATTATTCATTTAGATTGGGCAAAGAAAACGAAAGGGTTAGACGTGCAAGGAATATTTCAGTTACACGATACAGGTCTCACTCAACAAGGAAGACATCCACTTCCTGCCCTTCCTCATAACCTTCTATATGTTCGGGCACCAGCACATAACCGTCAGCTTTCGCAACGGAACTGAGAGCTCCGGACTTGGCTCCTGTAAGCGGGCGTACCCTGTCTCCTTCAAAGATGACCCTGATGAAATTGACATATCCTATTTTTGAGCTTATTTTTGCAGTCAGGCGCTTTCTAAGTATAGTTTCGGGCAATTGAGGCACCGATCCGAGTTTCCTTATCCCGGGGCGGACAAAGAAATACAGGGCAACAAGTCCGGCAACCGGATAGCCGGGAAGGCAAACCACTGGAATTTCATCTATGACCCCAAGAGCCACAGGTTTCCCAGGGCTGACACCTACTCCATGGACAAGCAGTCTTCCCATGGATTCTACAACCCCGGGGGCATGGTCTCTTTTACCAACGGATGTTCCTCCAGAGAGAAGAATCATATCAGCATCAAGGTTTGCCTGTATCGCTTCTTTTATGCTCTCAGGCCGGTCAGGAACTATCCGTGTGTATCTGGGAATTCCACCCCATTTTTCCACATAAAGGGAAGCCATAAGCCCGTTTGTCTCGAGCACCATTCCAGGAGGAGGGACATCTCCTGCCCTGTCGCGGCTTACCAGTTCGTCTCCTGTAGGGATGACTGCAACCACGGGTTTTCGGAAAACTTTCACCCTGTCCAGTCCGAGAGAAGCAAGGACTGCAGCATCACATGGCCGGAGGAGATGCCCTTCTTCAAAGACAGGGTCTTCTTTTTTTATATCCTCTCCAATTTGCCCGACATTCTTTCCGGGATAAACCTGAGACCTGATTTCAACCATATCCCCGGATGTAAAGGTATCCTCTACCATTACAACCGCATCGGCTCCTTCAGGCAGGGCTGCGCCCGTGTGAACCCATATAGAGGTACCTTCTTCTACCTCATCGGAAAGCTGTAAAAACACAGGATTCGCAGGAGAGGCACCCGAAGTATCAGATGCCCTGACAGCATACCCGTCCATTGCGGCACGCCTGTAGTGAGGGACATCTCTTCCGGAAATCACGGGCTCTGCAAGTACCCTGCCTGTACAGGCTTCAAGTGGCAATTCTTCAGTGTGCCTTAGAGAAGAAAAGCTTTCAAGGAAAAGCTGTAAAGCCTCGTTAACGGAAGTACGTTCTTTAAATACCCTGCCCATGCTCCTGGCCCCAAAAATTTATCCTCCGGAGACCGGGGGTAGAATCCCGATCTCATCCGAGTCGTTAAGGTCGGTGTCAAGCCCCTCAAGGTGCCGGACATTATTTCCATTCACAAGGATATTGATGGAGCCGCAAAGAGCCGGGATTTCCTCACTTTCATCGGATTCCTCAAAAATAAGATTCTTTAACTCTGGATATTTTTCAGTGAGAGATAAAAGGACATCAATAACCTTTTCTCCGGAAAGGGAGAGTTCTGATGTGCCTGCTGCCTCACGCAGATTCGCAAACAACTTGATCCTTACTTCAGCCATGAGGAAGATTATTTCATCCCATTCCTTAAATATACCTATGCCTCATAAGAAACGGTCATAACCGGAGGTCTGGAAACAATGCAGCAGAATTCTGATAACGAAAAAACATACCCATCCTGCCTCTCAGATAAAAAGTACAGGCTTTATGGGTTTATAATTGTTCTTTTTGCCCTTTTCTTCAGATTGTTTGAGCTTGGAGAGAGAGTCCTTCATCATGACGAAAGCATACACGCCAGCTTTACCCTCAAACTGCTTGAAAGAGGGGAATACAGTTATGATCCAGCTTATCACGGACCTTTTCTTTTCCACTCTACTGCTGCTGTTTTTCACTTTCTCGGAATAAACGATACAACATCCCGTTTTGTCCCTGTCTTTTTCGGAGTTGCAGCCATTCTTGTGCTTTTTTTGCTAAAGAGAGAAATGGGAAAGAGCGGAGTGCTCTGGTCAATGCTTCTGCTTGCATTCTCTCCGAGTATGGTTTATTTTTCCAGGTTTTTTAGAAATGATATGATAATTGTATTCTGCACCCTGGCTGCTGTTGCAGGTGCATTCCGCTATCTTGACAGTATTCACAGTTCAAAGCGATATCCTTACCTCTTTCTTACGGCTTCGTCTCTTGCTATTGCCGTATCTTCCAAAGAAAATGCTTACCTAGTAATTTCCATCTTCGGAGCTTATGCCGGGCTGGGTTTGCTATACTGGATTTATTCAGACTGGAAGAAGGGAGACACTGGGCTGAAAAAAACCATCTTCCATAAAACCTCAACTCTTTTGCCCTATATTCCAGAGATACTTCTTTCAGGTGCACTCGCGGTTTTCATCATATTGTTCTTTTACTCCAGCGCTTTCAGGTACGATATATCTCTTTTCTCAATCGTGGAGAGAGCTTTTAATCACTGGATGGAAATGCACAGGATAGAGAGGATAGGAGGTCCGTTTTACTATTATATCCCTATCCTTTTCACATATGAGATTCTGACCGTACTTTTTGGAACTGCAGGTTTCTTTTATTTCCTTGGGAATAGAGTAAGAAGTAGAGGACGGAACTATTCATTTTTCCTTTTCCTCTGTTACTGGGCACTTACGAGTCTGCTTCTCTATTCTTACCTTCAGGAAAAAGTCCCCTGGCTTGTAGTTCATATTGTTTTGCCTTTCGGGCTCCTGGCAGGAGCTTTCCTTGGAGAAATGTTTTCTGGAAATGCTGAAAGCGGAAAGCAAAAACAGGTAAATTACTCCGGCAAAACCCGCACTTTACTGGCAGGAGTTCTGGTTCTTACCCTGCTGGTTTCCATGGCTCAGTGTATTTCCATAAATTACTTCAGGAGCATGGAAGACAAAGAACTGATGACATACGCTCAGGCTTCTCCTGACATAAGGACGCTTATGGAAAAAATAGGAGAATTCGATGGAAGCCCTGAAACCCTGCGAATTTATGTGGTTGACCCGTACCAGCTTTACTGGCCCCTTCCCTGGTATCTGCGGGACTATGAAAAGGCGGCTTACTCTTCAAAACCTCCAGCGAGCAGCAAATACGATGCCATAATAGTGCCCATATCCTATGATATGTACAGGGAGCTCCCTGAAGAGGAATACTCTTCGTATAATTTCTCCCTGCGCCCGAGAAAAGATTTTACCCTCTATTACAATAACAAACTTGAGAAAACCGGATAATCCGTTTCCCGGCAGCGAAACAGAGATTCCGGATTTTATATAAATCAGGATGCAAATATATTAAATGGGAACAGGAAAGAATATGAAAAGGACAGCTGTGGGGGTTCATTCTGGAAAAGGGTTTTACTCAGGGAAAAGATTCCGGAAAGAAAGTCAAGAACAATGAATCCGAAAAAAATTCAGAAGAAGGGGGCGGAACTTCCAGAGCCGTTCAGGAATCTTCTCGGGGTTCAGAAGCATTTTTCGAATCAATAGTCAAGGGGTCTGAAGGCTGCCTCTGGATGACAATTGAAGAGCTTATGTCCAGAGAACTGGTAACAGTAAATGAGGATACACCTATCGAAGAAGTGTTTTCGGTTTTCGCAAAAAATCCTTACCATATTCTGCCGGTGATTAACAAAAGAGGGGAGCTAACAGGCATTATTGACCTTGACATTGTTCTTGAGATTCTGCTTTTGTGCCTGATGCCCAGAGCTAAATATACGCCCCTTACAGCCAGAAGATCCCTCGGAGAAAACGCAAAAGACGTTATGGTAACGCATCCTGTGACGATCTCTTTAAAATCTACGCTGAAGGATGCTTCAGACCTTATGGTGAAGCATAGATTTGACCATATTTGCGTAAGTGAGAATGGAAAACTGGTAGGGATCGTATCCAAAATAGACCTGGTAAAGGAGATATGCAGAAGAAGGAAAAAAATCAGTTCAAAAGAAAATCAGGATTGATACAGAGAAAAAAGGATTAAAAACAGAATTAAAGGGGGAAACTGAAAAGAGAATTAAAGAAGAAAGGTTAAAATGAGTTTTGAAGAAGAAAGGTTAAAATGAGCTTTAAAGAAGAAAGGTTAAAATGAGCCAAAAAAGGACAGCAAAAGGGGAGTGAGAGGCCTTTATAAATTCTTAAGCCGCAGGCAGATTCAAAATGTATTGGCGTATTGGTGTAAGAATAAACCGGGGGTCAAATCCATAGGTGCTCTTTTTCAGATATTATTTCTTATTTTCAGTGTGAAAATCCTGGGAGAGGTTGCAGAGAGAATTGGCGCCCCTTCAGTTATGGGAGAAATTCTTGCTGGCATTCTTTTTGGGGCGCTTTTTCTGGATGTGGAGACAGGAATAGTCACTTTTTTTGCTGAACTTGGGTCCATATTTCTCCTTTTTACTGCGGGATACAAAGAAGTTAGCTTAAGGGACCTGGGGCCATCAGCGTTAGTCTCATTTATCCCCACGCTTTCCCAGATAATTTTTGCCTTTGCTTTCGGATTCCTGCTTGGAAGGATTTTTAATTTTACTTTTCTGCAAAGCCTCTTTATGGCTGTTGCCTTCAGCCCCACAGGCATAGCAGTGGTAATAAGGAATCTTATAGACCTGAACTACCTTTCCAGCAGACCGGGAACAGTAATGCTTTCTTCTGCGGTTCTGGACGATATAATAGGAATATCCCTGCTCTCTCTAGTAGTCACTTTTGCCCGTTTTAACCGCTCACCTACGGTTCTGGGAATTCTTACGATTGCAGGAAAAATCCTGTTTTTCCTGTTGATTATCTACCTCCTGGGAAAGTATATTTTCCCCAGGCTTTTTGCCCGTGCCCAGAAAATGCATGCAAAAGAAGCAGTATTTTCTCTTGTGGTAGTAATAGCCCTTTTTTCTGCCTATCTTGCGGAGCTTCTGGAGCTTCATGCAACAATAGGAGCATTTATAGGAGGGATGCTAATCTCAGAAGTTCCCCTTGCCAAAATTCCCGATGTGCAGAGTAAAGTTGAAGGGCTGGCTTATGGAATTTTAATTCCCCTATTTTTCGCATTCATAGGCTTTTCGATCGATCTTTACTCCCTGATAAACGCAGGTATTTTTGTCCCAATAGTGATTCTTTTTGCCCTCTCAGGAAAGCTGATAGGAGGATTTATAGGGTCAAAAGCCATAGGCTTCAGCTTTTGCGAAAGCCTTGCCTTCGGGATTGGGGTCATGCCCAGGGCAGGAATAGAACTTGTTATGATAACAATAGGCAGAGGGATTGGGATTATCGGCCAGGAAATTTTCTCAGCTATGGTTTTTATGGTTATAGTATCCATTCTGGTTTCACCTCCGGCTTTGAAGTTTGTGATCGAGGCTGGAAGAAAAAAACAAAAAAATATGGTGTAAGATGGAATTAGGAAACAAACGCCCAAAACCGGAACAGAAATAAAGGGATATGTTTAAAGCCGGGGTCTTGAAGAGTGCCTGACTTTATTCATATTCTTTCTGGAATCCTTCCTTCCGGTCAGGTACTTTATTATCTCCACAGAGATGAAGGTAGTGGAAGCCAGAGCAAGTATAACGCCCCATTCGGAAAAGGAAAGGGAAACCGTACCGAAAGCAAATTGGAGGAACGGGACGTAAACTACCATTAACTGCAGGACGATAGTGGTCAGGACTGCGTAGATCAGAGCTTTGTTTGTAAAGAAGCCCAGAGAAAAGACCGAGTACCTGTCAGAACGCCAGTTGAAGGCATTGAACATTTCTGAAAGGACTACAAGTGTAAATACCATTGTCTGCAGTTTATTAATGGGAAAGCCGCTGTCCAGGGCCCAAACCAATACTATCAGCGCCTGGACTGTAATAAGCCCGCCTATCCCCAGTCCGGCAGTAATCTCGCGGCGCGTAATAAGTCCTTCTTCAACATTCCTCGGCTTCTGCCTCATAAGCCCCCTGTCAGGAGGTTCAACGGAAAGAGCCATAGGAGGGAGCCCGTCCGTGATCAGGTTAATCCACAGGATCTGTACAGCCATCAGGGGGAGAATCTGCCAGCCAAGGATTGCTATAAGAACAATAAGTACTTCCCCGATATGGCAGGTAAGCCCGTAAACGATGAAATTTTTGATGTTTTTGAAAATATTTCTGCCTTCTTCAACTGCCGAGACAATGGAAGCAAAATTATCGTCTGTAAGGATCATGCTTGAGGCTTCCTTACTGACATCCGTGCCTGTAATTCCCATAGCTATGCCCATATCCGCAGCTTTCAGGGCAGGAGCATCATTTACCCCGTCCCCGGTCATTGCAACAACATAGCCTTTCTTTTGAAGGGCTTCTATCACTCTAAGCTTATGGGCAGGGTAAACCCGCGCGTAAACCGAGACCCTTTCAACTTTATCTTCAAACTCCTTATCTTCGAGGCTGTTAAGTTCGGAGCCGGTAAGAGTGAGATCGTTCTCTTTTAAAATTCCGAGTTCGCGTGCAATTGCAGATGCGGTAATCTTATGATCCCCGGTTATCATTACGGTCTTGATGCCGGCGTCCTCGCACGTCCTGATTGCGGCTTTTACCTCTTCTCTCGGAGGGTCTCTCATGCCGGTTAGCCCTGAAAAGACCATGTCCTCTTCGACTTTTTCTGCAGGAATTTCTCCGGAAGAAACTCTTTCGGGAGAGAAGCCTTCTTCAAAAGGACGGAAAGAAAAAGCCATAACTCTCAAAGCCTGGTCAGCGAGTTCTTTTACCTGTTCGGAGATTTCCTGCTTCATTTCAGGCGTTAAAGCCTTTATTTCACCATCCAGGAAAATTTTCGTGCATGACCCCAGGATGACTTCAGGAGCCCCTTTTGAAAAAGCCACCAGTCTGGAGTCGAGAAAATTTCCAGGTCCGTCTTCCAGCCTGTTGAAGGTAGTCATTCTCTTGCTCTCTGAAGAGAAAGGTATCTCTGCAAGCCTCGGGTAATTCAGGTCAAGTTCGGTTTTTTCAAGACCGGCTTTCGCAGCCGCAACCACAAGAGCTGCTTCTGTCGGGTCTCCTCTGATTTTCCATCCATCCTCTTCATTATAGAGGTTTGAATCATTACATAAAGCAGCCCCGAGGAGAAGAACCCGGAGGTGTATATCGTTTCCGGAGACCTCTGTGTCTCCATCTTCCCGACTGTTTTTTTCCAGATCTCCTTTTAGAAATTCCCCTTCCGGATTATATCCGACACCCGTAACCTTGAGTGTCTGCCCGTTAACATATAACCTCTCAACTGTCATTTTATTCTGCGTAAGCGTTCCGGTCTTATCAGAGCATATGACATCCGTAGCTCCAAGAGTTTCTACGGAAGGAAGTTTTCTTACAAGGGCATGCCTTTTGACCATACGTCTTACCCCAAGCCCGAGCCCTACAGTTACAACCGCAGGCAGGGCTTCAGGGATGGCAGCAACTGCAAGTGCAACGCCCCAGAGAAACATGTCCAGAGGAGGAAAACCGAGAAAAACACCAAGGACTGCAACAAAAGCTACAATTACTATGGTTGCCGCTCCAATCCATCTGCCGAATTTGTCAAGGCTTTCCTGCAGAGGGGTCCTTGACCGTTCTATAGTTCCGAGGAGCCCGGCAAGTTCTCCAAAAGAGGTTTTCATGCCTGTTGCCGTAATAACGGCTTTTCCTCTTCCGTAGGCAACTGCAGTCCCGGCATAGACCATATTTTTTCTGTCAGCTTCGGAAGTGCCTGAGGGAAAGGCATCCGTAACCTTCTGGACAGGTACGGATTCTCCTGTTAAGGAGGACTCGTCAACTTTGAGGTTATACTCTTCAATTATCCTGGCATCTGCAGGGATCCTGTCACCGGTCTGAAGCAGAATAATATCCCCAGGAACCAGTTCCGTTGATGGGATTTTTTTTTCATTCCCGTTTCTTATTACGGTTGCTTCCGGCGAGGTAAGAGATTTAAGTAGCTCTATTGCCCTCTCAGCTCTGTACTCCTGTACAAAACCAAGGACTCCGGCAAGAAAAACAGTGAATAAGATTACTGCTGCATCAACGGCTTCACCAAGCAAAGCCGAGACAATGGAAGCAATTACAAGGATGAGAATTAAAATGCTTTTAAACTGCGAGATAAAGAGTTTGAAAATGGAGGCTTCCTCTTTTTCTTTAAGTTCGTTTCTCCCGTATTCTTCCAGTCTCTTTTCCGCATCTTCAGGGTTCAGCCCTTTCTCTGATGTCCTCAGTTCCCCAAAAACCGAGCTAATATCCTGATCGTAGTACAACCCTTGCCTCCGTTTCACTAAAAGGAGATAGTTCTGGATTTAATATGTTCTGTGCTATGATATAAATTAGTTTAATGTATATATATCGGGGAGATGTATCGTTATGCAAAGGGGTTTTAAGCAATCTTCATTCCACAGTATATTCCAGGAAGGAAAACTGGTAATCGATAGATTCCCTATGTAGAAGTTTTGTAATTGTGAAAATCAGTTATTAAAAATTAGCTTCAAGAAGTTCAATAATAGAAGGATAAAATATACATGAAGATAGTAATAATCGGAAGCGGACTTGCAGGCTTGTCAGCAGGTTACAGGCTCTGCAAATCTAATGAAGTAATTGTTTTTGAAAAAGATCCTGATATTGGGGGGATGTCAGCAAGCTACTCTCTTGAGAATTCCGGAAAAAAGTACTTTATTGAAAAGTACTACCATCACATATTCAGGAGTGATTCCGAGCTTCTTGCACTTATAAAAGAACTAGGGCTAGAAAAACAAATGCTATGGCTGGAGGGAAAAAACGCCTATTTTGTTGACGGCAAGTATTACCCTATGAATACGCCCTTTGAGATACTGCATTTTAGCCCTCTCTCCATTCTTGATCTGGCAAAACTCGGCATGCTGGTTTTAAGGATAAAACTGATAAAAGACACAACCCCGTATGACAGGATAAAAGCAAAAGACTGGGTGCTCAGTACTGCAGGGGAGTCGGTATATGAGAACTTTTTTGCCCCGCTGATGAAAAGCAAATTTGGAGACAATGCAGGAAACGTTTCAGCTGCCTGGCTTATGGGGAGGGTGAAAATAAGATCGGATAGGGGTACAGAAGGAGAGAATCTGGGATACATGCGAGGAGGGTTTGACTCCCTTATAGAAGCCCTGGAAAAAGAGATAACTGCAAACGAAGGAGAGATCAGAACAAACAGGGAAGTAACAGAAATAGTGATTAAAGACGATGCAGTCCAGGGAGTGGTCGTAAACGGAGATTTCATAGCCTGCGATGCTGTAATTTCAACTGTGGAACCAGCGGTACTTGACTCAATTACCAGAGGCAAACTTGGAGCCCTGCATGAGACCCTTAAGAGTATCCGCTATCAAGGAACGGCATGCGCTCTTATAGGGCTTGACAAAGGCCTTATGGGGGACGGGAATTACTGGCTGAACATAAAAGCAGATGTGCCTTTTGGAGCCGTAATCGAGCATACTAATTTTCTGCCTTTTGAAGATTATGGAGAAAACATTGTTTATGTAACGTCCTATTTCCAGGAAAGGAAAAGCCTTCTCTGGACGCAGAAAGAAGAAGAGGTTATTGATTCATATTTAAAAGGGCTTGAAAGCATATTTCCCGAATTTTCAAGAAAAGATGTACGCTGGACAAAGCTCTACCGCAGAACTGATACCGCTCCAGTATACGAACAGGGCTATCTTGAAAAAGTACTTCCTTTTGCGGCAGGTCCTTCCGGGCTTTACCTTGCAGGCATGTTCTCCTCAAGCAATTACCCTGAAAGGAGCATGAACGGTTCTGTAAAAGCAGGGTTTGAATCCGCAGAATTGCTCATGCAACAAAAAGAAGCTAGAAACCAGCATAAAGAATTAAGACCTGTATAAGCAGTAAAAAAGAGCTACAATCTGTAGAAAGGAGTTAAGGAATTCAGAAAAAGCTGGTAAAAAGCGAGGAGAGGCAGCAATAACAGAAAAACAATTGGAAAATCTATTTAAGACATACAGAACAATATAAGTTAATTTTCAGTGATAGCCGGTTAAATATAAGATCTTAAAAATAAAGTTATGTATATTAAAAAGGATATTTAACTCAAAACAATCCTTTCGGACGAACTATTATATAGCCTAAGAGATAATATTATTACTGTTTGGGTCTGCAGATTTTTTTTCTGCTAGACTGCCTGTCTTACCGAATCTGTTACTCATGGGGAATTGGGAATGGCAGAGAAAGGAAAGGCAGAGAAAAAACTAAAAAATGCTTAAAACTACTGCCGTAAACCGGCTTTCTGGGGCAGAGCCGTTTAATAAAGGAATAGTACAGGAAAACGATCACATTTTCCATTAAGGCCAAGCTCTCAGGAATAACCCGGATGCTGAATAGAAGCTGCCTGAGCTTCCGGGAAGGGTATGGGCGGCGTAAAAAATTGGAGGAGTGGTAAAAGATGTTATTCATGGACGTTAGTACCTGGGACCCTTCGAATCGCGATAAGATCCTTGAACACTTCAAGAAACTGGAGATTCCTGAAGGAATTGATGTAATCAACCAGTGGGTTGACCTTTCCGGAAACCGCTATTACATTCTCTACGAAGCAGAAAGTGCCGAAGCTTACGGAGCCTTCAACCTGCCCTGGTCTGATATCTGCGTGATTGACAGCGTCCCTGTAATGGAAGCTTCAGAGTTCATGCAGCTTCTGCCCAAGTACAAAAAGTAAGTTGCGAAAACTAAACACCGGTATACTGAAAAACTCGGTGAGCCGCTGGTTGAGGCTCATCGAAAACCTTTATTAAAACCTTAATTTATGCTCCCAAAAAAGAGCTAATTAAACCCTATTTTAACAAATTCTTCTGCAGGATTCTGTTTTACCGGACTAAGGTTTTTTCAGGTTTTTAACATTATGGTTCTGGTTTCCATGTATTCGGAAAGGATATCAGGCCCGTTTTCCCGCCCGAACCCGCTCTCTTTAACTCCTCCGAAAGGAACTTCGGGAGCCACTTTAAGGTGCTGGTTGACCCATATGATACCTGCGTTTAACTGTTCGCATCCTGTTCTTATCCTGTCCAGGTCTTTTGTCCAGATGGATGCACCAAGCCCGTAGTTGCTCCTGTTAGCTGCTTCTATCGCTTCATCGAGGTTTTTTACCGTGACTATGGGCAGCAGAGGCCCAAATACTTCCTCTTTAAGGAGCCTTGATTCTGCGGGAACATCAGAAACAAGAGTGGGTTCAAAGAAATACCCTTTATCCGAACCTTCAAATTCAGGAACTTTCCCTCCGGTAATTATTTTGCCTTCTTCCTTCTCCTCGATTTCTGCAATAAGCTCTTTTATAAAGTTCAGCTGATGTCGGTTGTTAAGAGGCCCCATATCCGTATTTTTATCAAGCCCGTTTCCGACCTTTAGGTTTTTAACGCCTGATTCGAGTTTCTTTATAAACTCCTCAGCAACGGATTCAAAAACGTACAGTCTCTTAACAGCCGTACAGGTCTGGCCGCAGTTGTAAAATCTCCCCCTGATGGCTCCTGAAACTGCACTTTCCAGATTTGCATCATCACACACAATCATAGGGTCACTTCCTCCAAGCTCAAGGGTAACTCTTTTCATCCCGCTGGCTGCAATTTCAGCTACTCTTTTTCCTGTCCCTGTCTCTCCTGTAAAAGAGATTTTCCTCACGTCAGGATTACGGACAAGGCTCTCTCCTGCAGTCTCGCCGGAACCTGTGACGACATTCAGGACGCCCGCAGGCAGGCCGGCTTCATAAAATATGGAAGCCAGAGTTAGGTTTATAAGGGGAGTATTGCTTGCAGGCTTCAGCACAAAAGTATTGCCCGATATCAGGGCAGGGGCGATTTTCCAGCCCATGATCAGTGCAGGCATGTTCCAGGGAGTTATGGCTGCACATACCCCCAGAGGGTTCTTTACGGTAAAAGCATATCCATTTCCAGGAACAGGAACAAAGTCCCCCCGTAAACTGCCTGCGAGCCCACAATAGTATTCAAGCACGTGAGCAAAGCCTTCCAGTTCGCCTCTTGCTTCTGCAAGAGGTTTTCCCTGTTCCTTTGTGAGCAAAGCAGCAAGCTCTTCCTTTTTCCGCCTGACAATCTCGGCAGCCCTGTAAAAGACTATGCCTCTCTGCTGTGGGGAAGTGGAAGCCCAGCCTTTAAAAGCGGATTCAGCGGCTTCTACTGCGAGAGCAATATCATCCTCTGTGCCTTTCGGAACCTGATCGATAATTTCGCCTGTTGCAGGGTTTTTAACATCAAAATACTCGCCTCCGCATGCTTCTGCCGCTTTTCCGTTAATCTGCATTTTCATGGCTACTATTATTTACGAAGCCCTATTTTAAGATAACAAACCTCTCACAGATGCACGGCGAATTCGTTTAAAAACAACTTAAAGATTTGAGGAAAAAAACAGAAAGGGGAAGGAAAAGAGAAGAAAAATAAGTTTCTGCTCGAAAGAAAGATAAGTATATTAACAAAATACATATTATCAATATATGACTCGCCTCACGGATTAAAAAGAGAAAATAAGACCTGTGGGAAACATCTTTAAGGAATCTCCTGAGACTTTACTGCCTGCAAGAGTTGCTCTGAATTATATCGGGGGCACCAGACGCGCTCTATGTGGAAACTCGGGAACATTATTCTGGCAGAATGAAACATTCGCAAAATATGCTTGTATAGCGGTTAAATGAAATTTTCAGCGGTGTAATCTGGAACGGGTAAAGGTTACGACCGTGGTTTGAAGAGCCTGGTTCAGACCTGAAGCTGGGGGCTTCAGTTAAAGCGGGTCTCAAAACAGGTAAGCCTCAAAGGCTTCCGTTTGTGAGAAAACTGAAGAGTAGTTTCAACTGAGAGGCTGCACTCTGCATATAGGGGAAAGGGACAGTGTTGGAATATTTGCATATCATTTTATGGTTTCTTATTATTGAAGCTCTGGGCTTCCTCTCGATTCCGCTCATTAAAAGTTCAGGAAGCAGGCTTCCGGACGGGGGATATTCCGTAGCCAGAACTCTTGGAATTATATTTGTCACCTACTTTTCCTGGATTTTTTCATATATATTGGGTTTCAACCTTACTGCGGTCCTGACCGCATTTCTCTTACTTTGCGTCATATCCTTTGTCCTTTACAGGAAACAGCGGTCTTTCCCGTACAGGAAAGTTATGATTATAAATGAACTCCTGTTTGTATCAGGATTCTTATTCTTCCTGCTCGTACGTATGCATCTGCCCGAAATATACCGGCACGAGAAATTCATGGATTTTGCATTTTTAAATGCGGTTATGAACACAACTTCATTCCCTCCTCCGGACCCGTGGTTTGCAGGCGGGCTTATGGATTTTTACTACTATTTCGGGTACCTTTCCGTAGCAGTAATCGGAAAACTCAGTGCGGTAAGGCCATCAATTCTCTTTAACCTGGCAATTGCACTTACCTTTGCCCTGTCCCTTAATGCTTTCTTTGGCCTTGGATACAACCTTACAGGCGGAAAAGTCAAATACGGAGCCCTGACTGTCGTTTTTGGGACCTTCTTGGGGAACCTGCAGGGGCTTAAAGAGTTCGTATCAATGTATGTTTATCATGAGCAGATCTCAAGAGGATATTACTGGAGCAGTTCAAGAGTAATTCCTTTCACAATAAACGAGTTCCCATACTTCAGTTTCATACACGGGGACCTGCACTCCCATATGCTTGCAATACCTTTTCAACTGCTTATACTTACTTTTCTCCTCAACATGTATTTAAGGAAAAACAGCAACCCAATATTTGAAAACAGTCTGGCACTTATTGTATTTTCGGTATCTCTTGGTTTTTTATTTCCATTCAACTCCTGGGATTTTCCTGTGTATCTCGGCCTGACACTTCTGGTTATTTTTGCATTCTATTGCGGAAATTACATTCATGATAGAAATTCATTCAATGCTGTCGCCAAATCTTCAAGTTCTTTAATCCTTATTTCTATCTTCAGTTCTCTGCCGTATTTGCTTTTTTATCTGGATTTTAATCCTCAGGCAGCAGGAGGATTTGATTTTGTTTTGCCGGAGTCCAGGACAGAGATAGGCAAATTTCTGATTCTTTTCGGACTTTTCCTGTTTCTTGTATTTTCATTAATTGCAAACCGCCTGAATTCTGCAAAGAAAATAGTGTTTGCTGTCCTGTTCACAGGAGTTTCTGTACTGCTTTCAAAAACATGGGAAATCCCTCTTCTTTCAGTTCTCTTGCCCCTATTCGCCCTTTCCTTTTTATTTTTCCTGAGGGATATTCCCAGAAGAAGCGCATCAGGATTTGCATTTCTTCTGATAGCAACAGCTGCCTTTATTGCCCTGCTCTGCGAAGTGATTTTCCTTGATGACCCCATATCAGGGGAATTTGCCCGTATGAATACTGTTTTCAAATTTTATATGCATTTATGGGTCTTTCTTGCTATCGCAGCCTCTTACTCATTTTATGAACTTGGCTGTCGGTACTCCGGGGAGAACGGGAACAGGACATTTTTTAAAAAAGCTGTTAAAAAAACGTGGACAGTTATGGTCGTGGTCCTGATAATATCCTGTGCCGTCTTTCCCGTAGTATCAACCCTGACGAGAATAAAGGATATGAATGCCATACCTACCCTTGACGGGATGGAATACATGAAAGAACTGGATACGGGAGACTATAATGCTATACGGTGGATGCAGGAAAACATCAAAGGTTCTCCGGCAATTCTTGAAGCTTCTGAAGATAACAGCAGTTATAGTTACACCTGCCGTGTTTCTGCAAATACGGGGTTTCCTGCGGTTATTGGGTGGGCAAGGCACGAGAGGTTCTGGGGAAGGGACCATAAAGAAGTAAGGAACAGGATAAAAGACGTTAGCTCTATTTATTCGACTGGCAGTGAAGAAGAAACGCTTGAGCTAATGGAAAAATATAATATAAGCTACGTGTATATCGGCAGGCTTGAAAAGCAAATATATCCTGTAAGACTTGAAAAATTCGAGAATAAAAATCATTTTGAGCCGGTTTACGAAGGTTCGGCTATAATATACAAATTAAAGGAAGCCCCTTAAAAAAAGCTATTATAATTCCATCCTTCAGAGGGGAATTCGATTCAGGCAAAAAAGAATCTCATTTTCGATAAGTATATCATTTATTTCAGTATCTAAACATTGTTTCATAAATACTTTTCATAAATAGGCTCAAAACAGATTTAGCAAATATGTTTTATAAATATGAATTTATTCGGATTTAAGTAATTTAATGTAAAACTGAAGCAAGAATAAAATCTCAGCTACATGTCATAAAAATCAAGAGGTTGTTCGTATAATCAGCGTCTCGGTAGTTCTGCCCGCTTACAACGAAGCAGCCAGAATAGAAAACACGGTCTCGATAACAGCAGAGACACTTTCAAAGATAACTCATTCTTTTGAGATCATAATAGCAGAGGACGGGAGTAAAGACGGTACTGATCGGATAGCCTCAAGCCTTTCGGAACGGTACCCTTATGTCAAACACCTTCATTCTGACGAGCGGCAGGGAAGGGGAAGAGCTCTTAACAGGGCTTTTAAGGCAGCCTCAGGAGAGGTTCTCTGTTATATTGATGTGGATCTGGCAACTGATATGAGTTACCTGGAAAAGCTGATCAAAGCTGTAAGTACGGATGGTTATGACTTTGCCACCGGTTCGAGAATAATGCCCGAAAGTGATGCAAAAAGGCCTTTTAAACGCGAGTTTGCAAGCAGAGGATATAACTCTATGGTAAGGCTTCTTTTGCATTCAAAACTCTATGATCATCAGTGCGGCTTCAAAGCCTTCAGGAGAGAACCTCTCTTTAAGCTGCTAGATGAAATTGAAAACCAGCACTGGTTCTGGGATACAGAACTGCTTGTCAGGGCTCAGAACCAGGGATACAGGGTTCTCGAATTCCCTGTCTACTGGAGGCATGGTGGGTCAAGTAAAGTAAATTTCACAAAGGATATTGTCGGGATGGGTTCGGAGGTCTTCCGACTCTGGTGGGAACTCTTTTTTCCGGGCTTATTTTCAGGTAAAGGAAAAATATTCCTGACAGCTTTTCTTGCAGTTCTGATTCTCGCACTTGCTGCAACCTTTCTGGGGGCATCTGAAGTCCTTGAAAATATCAAGCATGTATCTATGGGCACCCTGGCTTTTGCTGCCGTTGTTTACTGCGCTTCCTGGCCGTTTAGGGGAGTACGCTTCCAGCAGATCCTTAACAGGCTCGGAAGCCGTTATGGTCTTGGATTTCTTACAGGGAGTATTTTTATAAGCCAGTCTGCAAATGTGATTCTTCCTGCAAGGATAGGGGACCTCAGCAGGATGTATATCCTGAAAAAGAGCAAGGACCTTGCTTTTACAACGAGCCTGTCTTCCCTGACAGTAGAAAGAGTCTTTGATATAATTGCAATTACTTTCATTGCCGTACTCGCATCTTCAGGCGTAGCTGCAAGGCTAGAGCTTGCTTCCTGGATGGAATCCCTTATTCGATTCTCAGGGATTGCAGTTTTCCTCTTCTTTGCAGCCCTATTTGCTCTCTCTTTTAAAGAGAGCCGCAACAAAAAGAGCAGCAAAGAAAAAGTTTCTAAAAATATACCAGGCGAGCCTTTGAACAAAATAAAAGAATTCGCTTCCACTTTTATCCATCAGATGAGTGTTGTCGCAGTCCGGCCCGGGGCTTTTCTTGCAGTAATTACATCCTCTCTCATAATATGGGGTATGGATATCTTCACCTGCTTTCTGGTGTTGAAAGCCTTTCCGGCAGCAGGAATAAATACATCTTCAACTTTTACCATATCTCTGGTTTTTCTTGCAGTGGCTCTCGGAAATATCGCAAAAACTTTTCCAATTACCCCTGGAGCCATAGGGACATATGAAGTTGCCCTTACAGGAGTATTCGTGCTTGGAGGGATCAGGCCTGAGCTCGCGTTCACTGTTGCTGTGCTGGACCATATAATAAAAAACTCAATCACATTGCTTGGAGGCGGACTCGCTTTGTCCGAACTTGGGCTAAGATGGAGAGAGGTCCTCTCAACAAATACCGATACACTCAAAGGAATGTGATAATCCGGAGTCAGGACTGGAAAAAGCAGCCAGATAAAAGAGAGTGCCTGGAAAATAATTTAAGTTTGAAATGTAAGAAATGGCATATACTCTGGCTCGACACTGGAGGCAGCAATAAGTATAAGGTAGTCCAGGAGCTAAAAAGAAGCATTTAAGGGCGAAGGCTGAAAAATTAACCAGAAAGTAAAATTGTGACCGCATGCCTTGCCATAACTTGTGGCCGAACGCAAAGGTCTGAGTGGAAAAAATGTCTGAGAAGAAAATAATAGAAGTCCGGGATGCTTATTCCCTTCCTGAAGATGTCTTCGAAGCTGTTCATACCGCGCTTAACGAGGATGTTGATGAAGTTGTCAGCCTGTTTAAGGTTCTTGCAGACCCAACTCGCCTGAGGATACTTAAAGCCCTTGAAGTCCAGAGCCTTTGCGTATGCGTCCTTGTCGAAGCCACGGACCAGAAGCATTCGGCACTCTCTTACCACCTGAAACTTTTAAAGGAAGCAGGGCTCGTGGATTCCCAGAGGGAGCGCAGTTTCCAGATATATTACCTTACGGAATTCGGAAACCTTCTCCTGAAGCATATCGAAAAACGGTTCGAGAAAAGCTAATAAGTTAGGAGTTGAGGGACTTAAGCCCTATTAATAAGGTTATATCCTTCAGTGCTCCTGAATAATACTGAATTCCTGAGCCTCGTATCCGAAAAAGATAAAATTAGATCTTTTCGTTTGAGGCTACAGTAGTAAGTTTTGAGAATTTTACTCCTTTAAGGGCCATAATGGATTCGGCAAGTTCTTTAATTTCCTCTCCGTCCCCATCAAGAACGATTACCTCAAAGCAGTTGTCGTGGTCAAGGTGGATGTGCACGGAAGACTTGATCAGGTGAGAGTAGTGGTGCTGTATATCTGCAAGTGCATTTGAGAGCCCGCGCTTCGTGTGGTCGTAAATAACGGCAACAGTCCCGACACGGTGACCTTTAATGTCACCCATCCACTCGTAATAAGAAATATAACTCCTGATGGCGTCCCTTATGCCTTCCGAGCGGGAAGAGTAACCTCTTTTTTCTATAATCTCATCAAATTTACCAAGAAGTGTGTCGGGTAGGGAGACCCCTATCCTCATAAGTTCTGTTTCCATCGTATCACCAAATAATTTACAGTTTATCCGAATGATAATACATTAACTTAATGTTAGTAATACTATATATGTTTTTTTCACTTAGTCATTAATATAAAAGAGTGATGCCAGTATGTAGATTCATTCCTCAGTATATTAATGTTTGGGAATTGCGAAATTTGGCGCTGATGAAAAAGATAAAAAGTCAATAAAAAAAGAGAAAAGGCGAAAATAGAGAAAAAATAAAAATGGAAAATGTGTTAATTGTAAAAAATAAACGGGATATTAAAGGTAATATCAATGATTTAAAATAAAATTTTAAAATACAGTCTTAAAAATTATCTCCTATCTACAAGCCTTTTTGGCCGTCCTTTAATTTTGTACAGTTCAAGGTCTCTGGGACCCGCAAAGTTAAAAAGAATCCTGAAACTGCCTTCTTCATAAGCCCTGGAAAGGGGAGGCTTATATTTAAGGAAAGAGCGGGCAAAGTTTTCCTGTATTAAATCTCTATCACATTTATCAGGGTTTTTACATTCTACACTGACCCTGAGTATGGTTTCTTCTTCGTCTTCCGTGCCATAGAGAAAAGCTTCATACTCCCCCGTAAGATGATCCATATTTTCACTCTGGAAGACCCCTCTTTCGACATCCACGCGGTTAAAAGGTGCTCCTTCAACCCAGACTGTTTCTGCTTCTCTCTGCGGGGTGAGAATTTTCATGTGAGTCCTTCCGCAGGCACATTTCTTGCGCGTAAGAACAACAGTCGTATCTTCAGTATCATAATTTAAGAGAAGGTTTCCTGCTTTCGCCCCAACAGGCAGAAGCGTACTGAGGACTACCCTTCCGCACTCTCCTTCAGGTACGAATTCATCCAGATGTGGATCGTAAACATCGGCATGGACAAAGTCTTCGGGTACATGCAGCCCTGAGATCTCGCTGCATTCTCCGCACATGGTCCCTTCCGTGCTCCCGTAGGTATTGTACACAGGGCAGCCCCATAATTCGGAGAGATAGTTCCTTGACTCCTCAGCAAAAGCTTCCCCTCCCACAACCAGTCTGTTCACGCCTGACTCCCTTGGGTTAATGCCCTGAGCCTGCATCCTGCGGGCAAGGTTAAGAAGCTTGAATACGCTGCCAACTATGCCTGTCGGCCTGTAAGTTTCTATAACACGCAGGGGAAATGTACATTTGCCTTCCGGGATAATGCTCATTCCTACCTGCCTGGCAGCAAGAGTCATTGTATTTGCCCCGACATTCATGCCGTAAGAAGCGCAGACGACTACCCTGTCTCCCTGCCCGAAGCCCTGGGACCTGAAAATCCGGGCATATTTTTCCGCATAGCGCTCCCAGTCTTCCCAGGTAAGGAAAAAGCTCTTTGGAGTCCCGCTTGTGCCGCTGGTCTCGTGGATTGTGAAAACATCTTCCCAGCCCACACTTTTAAACAAAAAATCTCTCGTCTCAGGCGGCTGGTTTTCCCGAATTGTTTTTCCGGAAATGACCGGAAGTTCGAGGAGATCTTCATGGGCTTTGATATCTCCCGGTTTCACTCCGTGATTTTCAAACCATTTCCTGTAAAAAGGGGAATTCTCGGCAGCGTATTTTACAGTATACCTCACACGCTCCTCTATGAGAGCGTCGAGATCTCCCCTGTCCATGGTTTCAATTTCCGGATTAAAGTAAGTTTTTGAATTGTCCAGAACAAAACACCCCGATTGAAGATTTTAATTATGAAAAAATATGATATTTATTGCCTTCAAAGATGAATAGTCTTCAATTATGAAACAATTTTGGGTGGGAAAGGAATGCGGTCAGTTATTGGCTTCAAATGGTTTTACCTCAGAGAGAAAAAACCATGCCTTTCCTGTCTGATAAAAAGAAAAATAAAAAAAGCGTTTTTCAAATTTACCTGGAATCAAAAGGTACGAGATAGACTCCATCTGTTCTTTTTTGCCCTTTCACCAGTTCACAATGCCTCAGAAGAGCGAACTGATTTTCGGTTTCCCTTGCGGAGATCCCAAATTTTTCTGCTATTTCTTCTTTCTTTGCCCCGCCCCTGGAGACTATGAAATCATAAATTGCTTTTTGCAGTTCTGTCAGACCTTCAGTCCCTTCAAGCCCTGCTTCTTCCCTGAAAATTTTCTTTGAACGGACAGCCCAGGGATCACAGGCCTGAATCTTATGGCGGCTCTCTATATAGCAATCTTCGCAAAGGACCCTTCCATCTTCTTCGATACTATCTTCTGCAGACATCTCGCACCCGCAAATCTCACAGGTAGCAGAGCTGGTGTTTTCTTCTACCATCCTTTACCTCCAGACTCAGACATTAAGCTCCTCAAGAATTTTTTGAACAACCAACGACCCGTAAGCCGCTGCAGGCCCTCCTGCCATAACTATTGCAGTGCTTACAGCTTCCATAATTTCCTCACGGGTTGCTCCCAGGCTTACAGCCTCGGGAACATGCTTCCAGAGACAGGGTTCACAGCGCAGGGCAACTGCAATCCCTACCATTATCAGCTCTTTTGTCCGGGCACTTAAAGCCCCGTCTTTGACAACTTCCGAATGAAGCCCCATAAGAGCTTTCATTACTCCAGGGAGTTGTCCAGCCATCTCTTCCATTCTTTTATTCATTTCGGTTTTGTCGGTCAAGTTTTCACCCTCTAAATATACCAGTCACTACGAATGGTTTAAGAATCAAAGGGCACCATGTACATGTCTTCTCCCATTTTTCTCCACTTTAAGAGCTCACAGTGCCTGAGTATTGCAAGCTGGTTCCTGGTTTCCTGCGGGGTAAGCTCGAATAGTTTTGAAATCTTTTCTAGAGTAGCCCCTCCTTCCTCCAGGATAAAGCTATAGATCTCTTTTTGCAAATTCGTCAGGCCATCAGTCCCTTCAAAACCGTGCTGCTTTCTGAAAAGTTTTTTGGAGCGCACTGCTACGGGATCTGCAAATTTTATTCTCTGGTGCCCTTCCAGATAACAGTCCTCGCATACTGCCCTGCCATTTTCTTTAACATACTCATTTCCGGGAATTTCTTTGCCGCAACACGAACACGTTACAAAATAGAGGGTTTCAGGGTTGAGTTCGCGATTGCCGTATTTGTTCGTTTTTACAAGACCATGAAATTCAAGATAACCCACGATTTCATAGACTGTTGACCTTGATAATCCGTATTCGGTTTTTGCCCTCTTGATGATATCCCGGATATGGAAACCTCTGTCCAGATGGGCTTCTTTTATGCATTCGAGAACCCTTATCTCCTCTTCGTCCAGTACGATCTTCATTGAATTCCCTTGAGATTCCTGACCAGCAGTGAAACAATTTCTGAGAAAAGAAACGTTTCAAAACCCCATGCCAGTTGAATTTATTTCATTTAGCCTGTGTTCTGGAACGACTTTCTCATATTTCATATCTGTTTCTCTATACAATAACATGAAAGTATAAAACAGTATCGATAAATATAAATATAATTGTTAGCAATCGAGGAAAAATAGTAGGCATATTACGGAAAAATAGTAGACATATTACAGAAAAATAATTACACCCTGCACCCACACCCTTTTTCTTTCAGAATCCTGACCTGTTCCTCATAAGTGTTTACGAACTCATCCTGCACAGCTTTACCTGTCGCAAAAGCAGGGTCAAGCGAAGTATGGTGTTTATAGCCCCTCTCAGTCATTTCCTTTACCAGGGCTTCATGCCTGAGGTACAGAGCTTTCAGTTTCCCCTTCCAGCGCAGTGTTTCAGGGTGGTGAGCATAAGCCTTCTTATCATTGATTATTATGGACCATAAGGCATGTAATTCACGATGCTCCCCGAGAAGATGCTGCCTGCACATTTTCTCTGGAGGAATGTCCCAGATTCGCATAAGATGAACTCTGGACGCATCTCAGAAAGGGTTTTCGGCAGGGAATATTACATGTTTAAAGCCTAAATTGGTTTAAAGCCTTAACTTAGATCAGAGATTTTGTTCCTGATCCCAGGTTCTGATAGCTATTTACTGGCAGCGAATAAGATATAGACTATGGAAAGGTCTAAACTGAGATATTTAGTCCTGTTCGTAATTATAATGGCCTTTATGTGTTTTTTGCTCGCTCCTGCGCTTGCCCATGTTCCGACTTTCGAAGAGGGAGGCACAAGCCCTGAAACGGCGTCTCTTATTGAGGACCCTGCAAAATCAAGGGTTCTTTACGGGCAACTCCCGGGAGAAGATATCCGATATTACAGTTTTGAGATGGGAGAAGGGGAAAGGATTTCATTAGGCTTAATCGTCCCTGTGGAAGAAGACCATGTTTATGTCCCAGACCTGATCCTTATGGGACCCGGACTTCCTGATGAAGGAGAGGCACCTGAAAAATTGGAAGTACCTGAGGGGTATGGAACAAAAGTATTTACCGGGACAGAGCCTGAAAGTGCTACGTATGAAGGATTTACTCCGAGCGCCTTTTACTCTCTTGTTCGGGCAGACCTTCAGGCTCCGGAAAACGGGACATATTATGTAGCAGTAAGCTCTGTTGAAGGAGAAGGCAATTATGGGGTTGTTCTGGGGTATAAAGAAAGATTTTCCCTTACCGAGTGGGTATCAATTCCTCTGAACCAGATAAGGACATACCGCTGGGAAGGGCAGAGCCTGCCGTTTATATTCATTCCTTTTGGAATAACACTTGCAGCCGGAATTCTGGTAATTTTACGTAAAAAAGAAGATGCATCCGGGTTTAAACCTGCACACTGGGCAGGGACTTTTGCAGGACTTTTTTTCCTCGGTACAGGACTATCCTTGATATTCCAGATGCTCTATTCATTGAGCAGAAGTTCATATTCTCCTGAAATTGTCATTACTATCTTTCTGGCTCTTGCCGGCACTGGGCTTGGAGTTACAGCCCTGGTTCTGAGTCTGAGAGATGAAAGATATGGCAAAAAGCTAACACTAAAAAGGTTTTATTTTCTTATTCTGGGAATTTTAGGGCTCCTCCTCTGGGCTGGCCTGTTTATAGGCCCTATTTTTGCTTTTGAGGCAGCAGTCCTGCCGTGGGGCAAAAAAAGATGAGCTGAAAAAAAGGAAATAAAATAAGCAGAAGGAACAAACGGACATAAGAGCAACCAGTGCCTAGACATTAGAAATATAATTTATATGATAGAATTAAAAGGTATAACTTTAAATAACCACATAGAAGCCTCATATTAGCGGTATGGTACGGACTTATCAGGAGAAAAAAGTATGGCAAAAACATCACTTGAGTCAGGGCAGATTGCACCGGACTTTTGCCTTCCGGACCAGGAAGGAAATCGGATATGCCTCGAAGACCTCAAAGGCAAGTGGGTGATCCTCTTCTTTTATCCGAGGGACAACACTCCGGGCTGCAGCCTCGAAGCCAGGAATTTCAGCTGCCTGAGAAAAGATTTCGAAGCTGAAAATGCAATAATCCTAGGGGTCAGCAGGGATAGTCAGGAGTCCCATAGAAAGTTCATAGAAAAGAAAGAGCTTAAAATAAAACTGCTTTCTGACGAGAAAAAGGAAGTACATGAAAAGTATGACGTTATGCATTCCAAACACTTCAAAGGTAAGGATGTTATAAGCGCTGTTCGGACAACTTTCCTTGTCAATCCGGAAGGAGAGATTGCAAAAGTGTGGGATAACGTTAAAGCTGCAGGACACGCTGAAAAGGTACTTGGCGAATTGAAAACTTTAAAAGAGAAATGAAGTGAAAAAATTATAAATGAATATTAATAAAAATAAATACCTGATAAAAATAAATATCTAAATGTCTAATGAAAATAAATATCTAAATACTTACAAAAATAAATATCTAAAGAGAAAAAAATAATCTCTTATTATGGATCCAGGTTTCTAAAAAATTAAAACTGGATAAAGTCCCTTTTACAGTATTAAACCGTAAAGGAGCTTTCTATTTTTTTAATCTTTTAAAGGTTTTTATCTCTTGTTACTCAGTGGCGTACCGTAGTATCACTGGCGTAGTGTGTATCACTTCTTGTAACGTAATAAATCGTATAAAGTGCTGCAAGCCCTACCAGTATGTAGATGATTCTCGAAAGGGCGCTTCCTTCTCCAAAGATAGCGGCTACAAGATTGAAATCTAAGAGCCCTATAAGCCCCCAGTTTAATCCGCCCACTATAACAAGTATAAGTGCAATTAAATCTACCGGATTTCTCACTGCCATAAATACCACTCCTTTTTGTTTTATTATTTTGTATTTTTATAAGATGACGAAATATAAAAATACAATATTAAAATTGAATTTACTTGTATATATAAATGACTAACATAAAAATTAGAGCCTTTAAAGAAAAAAGAAAACAGGAAAACAATCACTATTTTGAGACCAACCAATCGTTATTCTGGTACCGGTGTTGTTTATTTACCAGGCACTTTTTAACCTGAGAATTATAAAAAGTAGAACCGGACTCAGATATTATCTAAAATAATATATCTGATATGCCTGTTCTCTCACCCGGTCTGGCTGGCGAGTCTTAAGGAGCAACAAATACACCGGATATCAAATATATGGAGATTACATAAAAAATTAAGTTTACAAATACTTTACCGGCTTTATAATCGGATTTAGCCTCATACTCGTTTTCGTATAGCTCAACATATAATCTGTAAGCTATTGATTTTCGATTCCAGTTGTCGATTAATATACAAATCGCCCCTACCAGAATAATGAGAAAGCTAGCTTTTGTCGCTAAGTTAACAACCGCTGGATAACTCATCATCACTAAAAAGGAAAGTATAATACCGTCAAGGCCTACGAAATACTTGTAATAATCATTTATTCCGTCAAGACTTATGAGGGACTTATAGTAATCATCTAAAGAAAAGTAATGTTGATTCATCCTTTACACCTTATTAAATCCTTTAGTAATTTTAGTAAATATTAAAACATTAAGATAAATATTAATCTAATGCTTTTATGCGAATTTTATCTAACTGCTGATTGGTAAGTTTTAAGGCCAGTCCATCGAGAGAAATATATCCTTTTTGAGCCCTGTTTCTGATAGCAAGAGAAACACTTCAGCCATATGGGAAAAATACAAATTTAAGCTTTAGTAAGCCTGTGTACACATTAATAAAAGTTGGAATCCCAGTACACAATATAAACAAAAAAAGTTATGGAGGCCACCCGGATAAACTCAAGGATTCTTACAAAACCGAATATTTTGCAATATAGAATTTGACGTCGAACTTTCTTTTACTGCCCTCGTAACTCATATATCTGATTTTTCCAAAAATGTCTCTTTCCTGCCAGGGGCGGTCATGAACCCCTCCAATGCTCCAGGCGATTCCGGTATATCCGTTCGGGTCCCTGCCATCCATTTCGTATTTATCATTCAGGTAGATTGCAGTCTCGAGGGCTTTTTCAGGTGATTCGCTCCATTCGAGAATCTTCTTTGCCCAGTACATGCGCATATAACTGTGCATTTTCCCTGTATGGAGAAGTTCTATCTGGCTTGCGTTCCAGAGGGGATCATGCGTTTTCCCTGCTTCTAACTCCTCAAGGGTGTATACATGGCTCCTGAGGTCATGCCTGTGGGCGTTCAGGGACTTTTTCGCCCATTCAGGAAAGCCATTAAAACTATCATAAAAAGGATTATAATAGCAGAAATTATCGGCAAGCTCTTTACGTACAAGGAGTTCATCGAGAAACGCTTCTCTGGATTCCTGATTAGCTTTCGTATTTTCTATTTTGAGAGCTACCCTTTGTGCCGAAATCTGTCCAAAGTGCAGGTAAGGAGAGAGATTGGACAGGGCATCTTTAGCAGGGTCATTTCGCAGAGTATAGTAAGAGTCAAGCTTATCAGTTAGAAATTCATTCATAACCTTTCTCGCAGCTGTTTCTCCGGCTTCAAAAATCTCGCGGCCAGACGAAAAATTGGTTTTTTCTTCAAGAGGCTTTTCAGGGAGAAGATCTTCAATCTCTTTTTTCCGAATTTCCGGTGATTTTTCCGGCTCTCGAGATTTAGAAGATATTTCAGAAAACTCGGGATTGGCTTCAAGCTCCGGATATTCCGTAAGGAACTCAGGGAGGAGGCTTAAAAGTTTAGGGCGGAAGGTACGTGCAGCGTATTCCTGCTTTTTGGACGCTTCCCAGCAAGGAACAACATTATGGGCATCCACTTCAAAGAAGGGGATCTTAACGCCTGATGAGACTTTTTCTGTCCATATTCTTTTAATCCGAAGCGGACTAAAGTCGGTAACAAGGGTCCCGATTTCATATCTCTCAATAAGGCCCGGAATTTTTTCCCCGGGATTTCCTCGGAGGAAAAAGAAAGGGATATTCTTCCTATCAAGAGCAGCTTCAACTTCTTGCAGCCCTCTGAGCATAAACTCGTATTGTCTTCTTATAGCTCCCAGAAATCCGTCTGTCAAACAAAAAACTACAAAAACAGGCACATCAGCATCCAGTGCTATAGTCCGGGCAAAAAGGAGAGCCCAGTTGTCCTCAACCCTCTGGTCACGGCTCATCCAGTAAACAACAGGCCCGCTGCCTGGTCTTCCGGATAGAATAGTCCGAATGCGTGCAGGGTTCATAAATGGATTTGGAATCCGGAATATATAGAGCTAACATCAGGATAATAAAAAGAAAGAACGTACTAAATAAAGATCAGGAATCAATTTAAGCAGGAATTTAAAGAGAAGTTAAACGTGTTAAACCTTTAAAACTCAAAGACCTGCCCGTCATATCCCAGAGGCAAAAACATAGATTCAATACGATGCGGGCGAAACAGGTGGCTGAGGTGAGTAAGAACTACCTCTTTTGCATTGATTTTTTGCGCGAGCGCCATAGCCTCTTCTGAATTCATGTGCTTCTTAATATGGATATGGGGAGGGACTATAGCATCTGCAATAAGAAGGTCAGGACCTTTTATTAATTTCAGGCTTCTTTCAGGAATCTCCGGACTCGTATCTCCTGTAATCACAACCCTTGTATTTCCCTCCTGAATAATAACTCCCGCAGGGGTTTCTACAGGAGGGTGGTGAACCTTAAAAAGAATGAATTGGAGCCCTATTAATTCGAAGGGTTCATAGAGGTTTACGTAGTGGTACCTGGGTTTTAGAAAAGAAACATACTGGTCTATGTAGTCCAGTGTTTCTTTAATCCCGTAAACATCAACTTTATTTTGAACACGGTAAAATTCCCCGAAACCTGCGTAATGGTCATAGTGCCCATGCGTCCATATTACAGCATCTATACCCGAAAGCCTTTGCCTGAGAAACTGCTGCCTGAGGTCAGGGCTGGTATCGATAAGGATTTTGCCTTTTTCGGATTCCACAAGGATAGAAAAACGAAGGCGCTGGCTCTTTCCCCCTTCACGTGCATCAGCGCATGCAGGGCAGTTGCACCCTATTTTGGGAGTCCCTACCGCATCCCCGGTCCCCAGCAGAGTCAGTCTCATGAGGCCTTCTTCCCTACATATTCATCGGACTTGAGGTCTGCCCTTTCATCAAAAGAATTGACTGCTTCCAGCAGGTCCTTCTGAGTAAGCACCTTTCGTTCTTCGAGAAGAGCACTCAGTACAGCTTCCCTTATAACCATGCGCAGGTCAGAACCCGAATAACCTTCAGTCAGCGCCGCAATCTCTGCAGTATCCAGGTCTCCCTCTATATGCTTTGTCACAATATCGAGAATATTCTTGCGCATATCAAGGTCAGGCAGAGGGAAGTGGACGATCTCGTCAAAACGCCTCCATGCTGCACTATCAAGCATTCTGGGATGGTTTGTTGCAGCAATCAGAAGGACGCCGTGTTCTACCAGGCTGATTTCATCTATAGCTTTCAGGAGGGTATTGACTGCCCTCTTAATTGCAGCGTTTTCGTCTGAAGTCCTGGCTTTTGCAACAAAATCCAGTTCATCTATGAAAAGGATACAGGGGTTCAATTTTTTAGCAAGCAGGAAAACACGGTCTATGTTCTTTGCAGTTTCACCCAGGTACTGGTCCGTAATCATTGAGAGCTTGACCTCAACAAAAGGAATGGAGAGCTGTTCTGAAAGTGCACGCGCAACTGAGGTTTTACCTGTACCCGGAGGCCCGACAAACAGGAGCTTCCCAATATCGTGCAGACCTATTTCCCGCAGATATTCCCTGTGCTGGATGGCTTTCATGATTTTTTCTATTTCATCCTTCTGCTCTGAGGTGAGCACAAGGTCTTTTACTTTCTGTTTGACATCTTCAGGAGCGATGATGACAACGAGTTTAAGCATCTCTTCGCTCTTATCCTCTTTCTTGATTTCAGCTATCAGAGACTCTATCCATTCCCTGTCAACTTCCTTTGGCCTGATCTTTGCTTTTGCGGCTGCATAACTTGCAGCCTCAACCTTTCTTATTTCCCCAAAATAGTAAGCAAGGACAGGATTGTTTTCGATTTTTTCCTGAGAACCTTCCTGTTTTTCAAACCATTCGGCAGCAAGTTCAAAAGCGCTCAGACGGAGTTCAAAGTGAGACCTATCAATAGTTATAAAAGGTATATTCCTTACAGTTTTTTCGATATCTTTGACCTCATATAGCTTTTCAATCCTGACAAATGAAGCTATTATAGGTTTTGGAACTGTTTTCTCCACACTGCTCCAGTAACTTTTACGGATGTTTTTGGGAAGATCATTAACATCCAGTTCTGGATAGCGGTTATAGATCTCTGCGGTAAGCAGTAGTTCTACGATGTCTAGTATAATGCCTGACATGTTTTTTACCTGTACTTAGATTAGACCACTATCAAGTAGTGTGCATCCAAAGCAGAAAGTTCTTAAATCTTTTTTTAAGTCGCCAAACCTAGTAATGGGCTCTCTTTAAAGATATAATTTACGAAGCAGGAGACAGGCCTCCGCAAAAGGATAAGAGAGCCGGTACAAATGATAAGTTTATCTAGCAGAAGGGCTTTTCATTAACTCCATCCCTTCATGAAATCCAGGGCATGTTTGAGGAAAAAAATCAATAAAATCTACAAACATCTCAATTCTCGGAGTGGATCTTTGAAAAGTCTGGAAATGCAGTCATTTCCATAAATGCAGTCATTTCCATAAGCATATAGCTCTGGGGAATATCTATCCGTTTCTGGAATGCCCCAGCTAATATAAGATAACTAATATATTAAAATTACTATTATTCCGGAATGTTTTTCCGGAGAATCTCTCTATCTAAGGAAAATCCAGAATTATCCCTAGAGAGGACCATTGCATGAAAAGAGAACAGCTCTATTCAGGAAAAGCAAAAACCATCTATAAGACAGATGATCCCGATACCCTTATCGCCGAATTCCGAAACAGCCTTACCGCATTCAACGGAGAGAAAAAAGGCGAGATGGAACTGAAGGGTTACTACAACGCTCAGATATCAAAGAAGATTTTTGAGATGCTGGAAGCAAACGGAATCAAAACTCATTTTGTCAGTATGCTTTCCGACATTGATATGCTCGTAAGGAAAGTTGAGATCATTAAGATTGAAGTTATTGTAAGGAATATTGCCGCAGGATCAATCACAAAGAAATATCCGATAAAAGAGGGCACCATATTCAAGTCTCCAGTTATCGTTTTTGATTTCAAAAGTGACGAGTACGGAGATCCCATGCTGAATGATGATATTGCCCTTGCGCTTGGTATTGCAACGCGCGAAGAAATGGCTGAGCTCCGGAAACTTGCACTCAGGATCAACGAGTTACTCTTACCCTACCTTGACGAGAGAGGAATTATGCTTCCTGACTTCAAGCTCGAGTTCGGTAGAAGTAACGGAGAAATCCTCCTTGCTGATGAAATATCCTGCGACACCTGCCGTTTCTGGGACAAGAAAACCGGGCAGTCCATGGACAAAGATGTGTTCAGGTTTAATAAAGGCGACATATCCAAAGCCTACGAAGAAGTTGCCCGCCGCATCGTGCCCGAGATTTTTGAATAAGCTGGCAAGATTTAACCTTGAAAAACCCGGAAGTTTGAATAGACCTGAAAAGGCTTTCAATAACTTCCCATAAATTTTTAATCCAGATAGAATTTTCTTTCAATTGCCCTATTTTTTTATCATTGTATTTTCCGATTCTCTATTTTGCTTTTTACCCTGTTGTTTTAAAAGAAGAAATCCAGGGTTTTCTGGAACCGGAAATCTGAAAGAGCTTTTGCCTGCTGTATCCATTCGATTTTTGGAGTTTTAACCCTGCCTGACAAATCCGAAACAGCAGCTTCAAGGGATTCAAAGGTATCAGGAGGGTTTTGAAGGGCTTTTCTTACTCCTTCCCTGACAACCCAGACTCCCAGGGGAGCCCAGTAGTCAGGAGTAATCTCCCTCAGAATAAAGACCGAAGCCTGCCTTTTGATTCCTATCAAATACTCAAGCACAGGAAGCCGTGCCGCATAATAGCCTCCTGCCAGAGGAGAATACCTTTTCTTCCCATCGAGACCTTCGCTATCTTCCCCTATCCAGCTTGATTCTCCGGACCAGACTGTTTTGGGGAGCCAGATTTCAATAAGTTCAAAGGAATAAGCCCGCGGGAGGATAAGAATTTCAAAATGGTTTCCGAAATGAGTCCCGCTGAAGAGCTTGATGTCAGAAACCCACGGAAAATCAATTATACGGTCTGAAAGTTCCTTTCCAGCCATATCATCCACGGCTGTAATAGACCATCTGGTAGGCACTATTTTGCGTTCTTTTCCGAGAAGGCCAATCGAAAAAAGGCGTGTGACATGCTCGGTAGAAACGTCACTTTTCAAAAGCTCGGAGACAGCATCTTTTGCAAGGGCATCGGTATCATAAACGAGATAATCAACCTTTTTCGGGACATTCGGGTTTTCGGCAAGCTCAAAGTTTTTCATAAGCCCTGAAGGTCCCATGGGTGTAAGGACTGCATCGAACTTGAGTTCCTGTTTGGGAGCCTTAAAAAACCAGGCTTCAGTATCAACCGGCTTTCTGGAGAGAGCCAGTTCCTGAGCTTTGACCAGAAGAGGGTTTTCTTTGCTCCTTGCATCTTTTATATGGAGGCTTGTGTTTGCCCTGACCAGACGGGAACGCATGGAGATGATATCTTCAATCTGCATATTTCCCCAGGCTGAAGGGTCTTCGAAAATCAATGCCTCATTTTCCTTTGCGAGAGGCGGAATCAAAGGACCTGCAGAAACCCTTGGATAGCCGTAGCTTCCGACAAAAAGAGCCGGGGGAGATGCCCCAAAAACAGAATCTCCTGAAATTGCAGGAGAAATGGATTGCAAGGACTTGAACTGTTCAAGAATCGGGCAGCGGGGGCGCCCGCAAAGTCCTTTCCCCTTACATTTGATGCACAGCGAGTCTTTCACTTCTTGTCCATATCCTTACAGATTATGCAGGCTTTAACCTCAGGAGCGTTTTTATACAGCCAGCCGGATTTCTGGACAAAACAGCATATGCCACACATGCCTTTTACTTTATCCTGAGAGGATAAACCGTCGTTTAAAAGCACTGATGCAAATTTCCGGATTTCATTCTGGGTCTCTTCAGAGAAATCAACTTCAGCCCCGCGTTTTTCGCTCACATATTGAGACACTGCAGCCCTTGAAAGCTCAAGGATATCTGCTACATCCTGCTGCGTGCATCCGTGCTCGAAAATCATTGCCCTTGAGAGCTCAGCTCTGATTGCAGGCAAGACTTTCTGTACCATTATTTCGCATGTGGTTTTCATTGGAGACCAACACTTGCATATATAAAATATATGAGAACGTACTTTTTGTTTAGTTTTCCGGAAAGGAACTCAGATTCCAGTCGAGAAACATGGAAGAGGGTGCATGCTATCGGGAAACTTGCAAAAAGATACGTACAACTCCGAATCTATAAGCTGTATATATTAACTTATACTCCTGATCTCAGGTTCGAGAGTTCCGGTTGGGAGACGGATTCAGAGTTTAATTTTTGATTTGTTCAGCAGAGAAACCCTTTTCCATGAGAACTTCTTTCATGCGGGAGAGGTGATTGCCCTGAAGTTCTACAGTATTTCCTTTTACTGTACCGCCGCATGCAAACTTTGATTTCAGGTAAGTGGAGAGTTCGTGAAGGTCAATTTCGCTTGCATCGAAACCTTCTACAACAGTGACTTCTTTACCATATCTTCTTCTGTTAACCTTAACAGTTATTCTCTGTTGCTCTTTTGCAACCTCTTCGCATATGCAAAGTTCTTTTGGAAGCCCGCATACCGGGCACATTCCGCTGCTCATTTGTTAGTATGTCCTCCAAATTTGTAATCATTGTATATGTAATTTACATCCAAAAATATCTAAATAGATATAAAGTACTTATCAATGATGGTATTAAAGCCTAATGGTATTTTTCAGGCACTTTATACTGAATTTAGGCTATAAGCAAAAATTCCTAATTATATAAAAAGCCAACCAGAGCTTTGTATTTTTTTATTATTGTGTTCTTGATAAATAATTCCACTCAGGTGGAAAGCAGTTCATATACCTGAATTAATACAGTTTAGCAGGTTCGTATAGAGATTGGAGACGAGATTCCAAAGAATCTGGAAAATCGGGAGCGTGCAACTTCAGTTAAGAAATATTCCGGAAAACCCGGATTCATGCCTTGAAGAATAAAGCCCCTAATATTCGCAGTTTTGCCTGAAAAAGCATTTTTCAGCCAGCAAAAAGCTAAATATATCTTGAACCCCATCTTTTTATATAACCTGTTAATAACATATCTATGTACTTTTAATATATAAATATAACTATATAATTGTCCAGAAAAAACAGGTACATTCGGGAGGTACCCTATGAATGAGTTAGTAGGTTTTGTAAACGGAAACAGTGTAAGGCAAAAAGTGCTCTCTCTGCTTGCCTCAAAGGGGGAAATGGAAGGAAAACGTATTTCCAAAACTCTTCGGGTAGTATATCCTACCATAGCGAAAACTCTCGAGGAACTTGAAGAAAAGGATCTTGTCGCAAAGAAAGAAGAATTTTACTCCCTGACAGAAACCGGAACCAGAATAGAAAAAATGGTTCAGCAGATTTAATTTTCAATAAAATTCAAGTTTCAATAAAATTCAAGTTTCAATAAGATTTAAGTTTCAATAAGGTTTAAGTTTCAGTACGATTTAAGTTTCAATAAATTCTCATTTAGAATTTTCTTTTTTACCTGCCAGGTTCTGGATTATCAGCAGTCTTTTTGCCTGTAACTCATATTTGCAGCCTTTTTTAATCGGACCGGAGATTCCGTAAAATTTACTTCTTTGAAACTGTACCGGAACTCAAAGCATCAATAGATAAGGTGTTTGCAGACACTAATTTTCAGAAAATTTTCCTTTCAGGCCTAAAGAAATATTTATCTAATCCCTGTCCCTTTATGTGCGCATAGTCTGTTTAATCTGTTATAATACTAATCAACCCCTGAAGCCTGGGGAAATTACAGGAAAAACTGAAGCTTCAGAACTCATATGATGCTTAGAAAATCAGAGGCAAGGCAATGTTACCTGAAGAAGACCTGAAGATCATTGAAAAAGAGCTTGGGCGAGAGCCCACCCTTGTAGAACAGGGCTGCTTTTTAAATTTGTGGAGTGAACACTGCTCCTACCGCTCAAGCGCTCCTCTCCTGAAAACCTTCACAACAACCGGCGAAAATGTGATTATCGGTCCCGGAGATGATGCTGCAATTATTAAATTCGAAGATGGATACGTGCTTGCTATAGGCATGGAAAGCCATAACCACCCATCGTATGTAGACCCGTATAACGGGGCAGCTACCGGGGTGGGAGGCATTGTAAGGGACATAATATCAATGGGAGCCCGTCCGATAGCTCTTATGGACCCTCTCTATTTCGGGCCTCTGGACACTCCGAAAAACCTTTTCCTTTTCGAGCAGATAACCAAAGGAATCGCAGGTTATGGGAATTGCATAGGAGTTCCCGTAGTCAACGGCGAGACCTTTTTTGATAGAAGGTACAGCGGGAACCCCCTGGTAAACGTTGTTGCAGTGGGGCTCTGCAAAGAAGAAAACATTACGACCTCCCGCTCACAGAAAGCCGGGAACAGGCTCATACTTGCAGGCTCAAGCACAGGTAAAGACGGGCTTGGTGGAGCTTCCTTTGCTTCCAGAGACCTGTCGGAATCAGCCGAAGCCGAAGACCGCCCGAGCGTCCAGGTAGGAGACCCCTATACAGAAAAGCTTGTCATAGAAATGACCCTGGAAGCCATAGAAAAAGGGTACATAAAGTCCTGCAAAGACCTTGGAGCTGCAGGGTTAGGAGGAGCAAGCTCGGAGCTGGCCTCTAAAGGAGGACTTGGAGCCCGCATTATCGCAGATGCAGTCCCGCAGCGCGAACCCAATATGAACGCTTACGAAATACTGCTTGCCGAATCTCAGGAGCGCATGCTCTTTGAAGTTGCCCCTGAAGATGTCGATGCAGTTCTTGCCCTGACGCAGAAATATGACCTCAACGGGGCAGTAATAGGATACCTCACAGAAGAGCCCAGCTATACAGTTGAGTTCAGAGGAGAAATCGTAGTCAATATTCCAATAGGTTTCCTGACAGGAGGAGCACCGACCTGTGAAAAGCTCTCAGAAGCCCCTGTACGCAGAGAAGAAGGTAAAAAGCCGGAAACACCCGGGGACCTGAAGGCAGCTCTCCTGAAAGTCCTGTCCTCTCATAATATTGCCTCAAAAGAATGGATCTACAGGCAGTATGACCACGAGGTTCAGCTCAGGACTGTTGTCAAACCCGGAGAAGACTCCGGAGTGCTCAGGATTACCGACAGGAAAGGAATTGCACTTTCCTGCGGCTGCCAGCCCAGAGCAACCCTTCTTGACCCTTACACAGGAGGAAAGACTGCAATTATCGAAAACGCCATGAACCTTGCAGTAAAAGGTGCTGAAGGGCTTGCTATTGTAAATTGCCTTAACTTTGGAAACCCGGAGAACCCGGAAACCTACTGGCAGTTCAAAAACGCAGTACTCGGGCTCGGAGATGCAGCAAGAGAACTGTCAATTCCGGTTGTCGGAGGAAATGTTTCCCTGTATAACGAGAGTGACGAATTCAGGACCGCAATTCCCCCAACCCCTTCAATAGGAATGGTCGGGAAAATGGACCTTGAAACTCCTCTCCCATCGAGCTTCTTTGCAAAAGCCGGTGACAGCATTATCCTTGCAGGAGAAACAGTCCCTGAAATGGGAGGTTCTGAATACTATGCCTGCATGGGAGCCGGAAATTCCGGAAAAGTCCCTGAAGTCCCGAAAAATGCCCCCGAAGTTATAAAAGTTATAATTGAAGCTGTGAAAAGCGGAAAACTGAGCTCTGCACACGACCTTTCCCTGGGAGGGCTCGCTGCAGGGCTTGCAAGGATGTGCAAGAACCTGGGCGGCAAAGTAGATGTTAGCGAGATTACCGGCGAAATACAGGCGGATGAATTCCTGTTCTCCGAAGCTCCGGCAAGGGCACTGCTTGCTACATCAGAACCCGAAGCCGTACAGGAAATGCTTAAAGGTGTGCCCCATGCCGTAATCGGCAAGGTAGGAGGCGACACCCTTGAGATCAAAGGAAAAGATTTCAATATTTCCCTGTCTCTGGAAGAAATTAAAGAGGCATACGGCAGTCTTACCAGATTTATGATGGGATGATTAAACTCATCCCGGCTTTCTTCTTAGTTTACCTCCCTTTAACTCTTCAGTATCCAATTTATTCTTTTGTATCTGCTTAATTGAAAAAACGGTTAAGGGAGAAATATTCTCTCAGCTATGGCACTTCAATCGCATTACCTCTTTTTTATTTTTTTAACTGCCTGCTGTTTGTGAATTGTTGTCTCCTTACCTGACAGGTCGACCTCGCCCAGCACGTTGCGGTGAGAAAAAATGAAAGATTTCCTGGCCGAGCTCCAGAACACTGACAGCAATTAATCAAGACCACCTTTTTTGACTATTACCAATAATTCAGTCGCAGGCAAGAGAATAAAAGAAACAATAGTTTTTAGTAGGTTTCCGCACAAGATTATTTTGTTATGAAAGCCGTTTGCATGTGTGTGGGAGTGCATCTGCCTTACAGCCCAAAATGGTACTGGCCTGTGCAGGGTTTTTCCGGGGTGCCTGAAATGGACCGGTATTTTGACCGGAATCAGATTTTTTCAAAATTATTAAAAACGGGTCGGGAGTTCTTGCGCCTTAATGACCTTTTTATGGAATCAATTGAAAAAGGGGGAAGTTATGCCTTTGATCTTTCAGGTCCTTTCCTTGAACAGTGCAGGTGGGATCCTGAACTGCTGGAGTCATTCAGAGAACTGGCAGAGGACAGGAATGTGGAGTTTACAGGAAGTTGCAGCTATCATTCCCTGAGTGCCCTTTATCCTGACCTCTCCTGGTTCAGGGAAGAAGTAACAATTTATAGAGATATGCTGAGGGAACTTTTTGGAATAAATCCTGAAACTTTTGTGAACACTGAACTCCTGTACACACAGAGGGCAGGTGAAATACTTGCAGAATTAGGCTTCAGGTGCCTTATTGCAGAAGGGTCGAGAAATATTCTGGACGGATATGATCCTGTCCGCATTTTTGAAAACCAGATCCCGATTCTTCTCAGGCACATAAACCTGAGTGAGGATCTTGAACTGCGCTTTTCGGAAAGAAGCTGGGAAGGATACCCTCTAATCCCGGATAAATTCGCAGACTGGATTGCAGGTATCGAAGGAGATGTTCTGACCCTTTACTTAAATTACACAAGCCTCTGCCTTCATCACAGGAACAAAAGCATGATAGCTGACTTTATACGTGCTTTTCCTGAAGCCCTGAAGAGCCGGGGCATTGAGATGGTCACACCGTCGGAAGCTGTAAACAGGTTCAGTCCTGTTAAACTTCCAACACTCGGAACAGAGCAGACAATTCGTTATGGGATGCATAACGCTGCTGGAAACCATGCTCAGCAGCTCTACTTAAGGGAACTCGTAAGGGTTGGAGACGAGCTTGCAGAAATTAAAGATAAGAGGAACTACCAGAAGCTGAAGCAAATTTTCGGCTACCTTCAGCAGAGTGAAATTCTCTTTTCGATAGGTCCGGGAAACTCCCGTGAAGGCCACGAAAGGGCTGTGAACTATTATTCCATTCTCTCGGATTTAAGAAGAGCCGTCCTGGAGGAAAATGCATGACCTCACTCTGCATGTATTTTCAGGTGCATCAGCCATTCAGGCTTCGAAGGTTCTGGCCGGATGACAGGTCAGGCTTTTTCCGGTATTTTGACGAAAGGAGCAACAGGGAGATCTTTGAAAGAGTAGCCCAGAAATGCTATCTTCCTGCTAACAGGGCGCTTCTGGAATCCCTTGATGAACATAAAGGGGAATTCAGGTTTTCCCTTTCAATTACCGGAACCCTGCTTGAACAATGCGAACTCTGGGGAAAAGAGGTAACTGAAAGTTTCAGGCAGCTTGCAGAAACAGGGGCTGTAGAGATTCTTGAGGAAACATTTTACCATTCCCTTTCAAGCCTTTTTGAGGATAAAACAGAGTTTATCGAAGAGGTAAAAGAACACAGGGAAATGGTTTCCGATCTACTTGGAGTTAAACCCCAGGTCTTCCGAAATACGGAACTTCTCTACAATAACACCATAGCAAAGATTGTTTCCGAGCTTGGTTATAAAGCAATTCTTACGGAAGGCGCGGATCATATGCTTGAGGGAAGGTCTCCTAACGTCCTTTATAAAGCAAAAGATTCAGGATTGCCCATTCTTTTCAGAAATTATAAACTGAGCGACGATATCGGCTACCGCTTCTCTGCAAGATGGTGGGAAGGTTATCCTCTGACTGCGGAAAAATGGGCTTTATGGGCTTCAGGGGTTAAAGAAGATTGCATAAACATCTTTATGGACTACGAAACCTTTGGAGAGCACCAGTGGAGAGAAACCGGAATTTTTGATTTCATGGAAAAACTGCCTGCAGAAGTCCTTAAAAACGGACTGGAATTCAGCACTCCTGTAGAGCTTACAAGAAAATATTTACCTGTAGCTGAAATCGATGTTGGAGACTTCTCAACGATTTCCTGGGCTGATATGGAGCGCGATACAAGCGCATGGCTCGGGAACGATATGCAAAGGCGCTGCTTTGAAGAAATAAAACTGCTTGAACCCTTTGTGAAAAAGACAGAAGACCCCGAAATCCTGAGGATATGGAAGCATCTTTTGACTTCGGACCATTATTATTACATGTGCACCAAATGGCTCGGGGACGGAGACGTGCATTCTTATTTTAGCGTCCATTCCACACCTTTCGAGGCAGCAGTCAATTTCATGGCTGTACTTATGGACTTCAAAGCACAGGTATTTAAAAAACTCAGAAGAATGGCTTAATGAAAATACATTTTAGAATATGCGTACAGATAAATGGGAGTTTGAATCGTATGGTCAGAGACTTATGCATGTTTGCAGGATTCAATGAAGATTCGCAAATTGTATGGTTCAAGATTACTTATTCCAGAGGGCCGGGTTCTTTATCTGCAATAACCGATTTTCTTGAAAAAGAGAACGCATTCATCGAGTTCGGGCATATCGATAATATTACACAGGATAAGGGAGAATACTCAATATTTACCGAACTTAAAAAAGATGTGGATATTGACGAACTTGCCAGAAAAATCCAGGGACTTGAAGTTGTAAGTGCAGTCGAACATGGAATTTCTGAATTTGGCATGATTTACCTGGTTGATTTCCCTCTAAACGTGATAGGGGTCAGGGGAGTTATGGCAAGGGCGCTCACGATTGTTGACATTATCAAGACTCTTAACCAGAGCGTCCCGCATGCCGAAGGGCTTCTCACCCTGTCCGGGCTGCGCGGGGGAAGCCATGCTGCAAAATACTTCAAGAGCATTATGCCGCTCAATGACAGTAATTTCGCAAGCATGATTGCAGAGCTCTACAGGGCTGTGGGATGGGGAATTCTGGAAATTGAATGCAACCCCGAAACCTATGAAGGAAAAATCATCGTAAAAGATTCTTTTATAGCAGATGTTTACGGAGGCTCGGACCAGCCTGTCTGTGCCTTTATGAGCGGCTATTTCGCAGGTTATCTGACCGAGTACTTTGGAAAGAATATAAGTGTAAGGGAAGTGAGCTGCAAAGCTACGGGAAAGAGTGTTTGTGAACATATTATCTCTCTGGCCCCGTCCAGCCCGGGTCAGGAACACCAGCTAAGAGGGGAGATTAAGTGATTAGACAACCGAATGTCATTCTGGGAAATGACGAGCTTCTTGTGACAATGGGGAGGAAAGGAGAAATCCTTGGCTTATTTTATCCCCGAAGAGATCACGCCCAGCACGTAGAAGAGTCCCTTGCCTGCATCCATACTGGAGAAAGGCTTCTCTGGACCAATGACAACGAATGGCACTCGATTCAGAACTATATAGAAGATACCAATATAGTATCCACAAAGCTTTACCATGATTCCGGGATCAGAATTTCCATTCTTGACCTTGTACATCCTGATGTCCCTGTTCTTATCCGAAGATTTAAGGTACAGTCCCAGCAAAAAATCTCCGGGAAATTCTTTTATTATTCGAATTTTGATGTAGGAGAAACCTCCAAGAAAAATTCAGGCTTTTGCGACTCGGAAGCCCGCCTGCTTGTGCAGTACTGGCAGGATTATTATATAGGGATCTATGGCCTTCCTGAGTTTACTGAGTGGCAAGTTGGAAAAGCAATGGACACCGTCTGGTGGACAAATTCAAAGTATGATATGGAAGATGGAAAGCTTCAGAGGAATAAAGAAGACATAGGAAACATAAACAACGCTGCTGGCTGGGATCTCGAGCTTGGGGCTGATGGGGCAAACGAATTTGTCATCTTCATAGGAGCCGCATCTTCGCGGAGCCTCCTGTACAAAAGGATGCACGAGTTATCCAAGCTGCCTCTGGAACACATCTTTGAGAAGACCCGGGAATACTGGGTAATGTGGCTTTCGAAAAAACACGTGCTCAAAATGCCAGGAATAGAAGGACACGACAACCTGCGTCAGGAGCTTCTCAATGCTTATAACCGTGCTCTTCTCATGCTTTACCTCCTGAATGACCATGAAAATGGATCTTTCATAGCAGCTCCGGAATTTGACTCAAACTTTGAGAAATGCGGAGGATATGGATTCTGCTGGAACAGAGACACTTCAGAGCTGGTACTTGCTCTCAAGCATTCCGGATATCCTGAATATTGCGACAGGTTTTTCAGGTGGTGCATCCGGACTCAGCTGCCTGACGGTTCCTGGTTCCAGAGGTACTGGCTCGATGGGAATATAGCCCCTTCCTGGGGAAATTTTGACTATTCAACCCAGATAGATGAGACCGGAGCCACACTTCACGCTATGGATGTGTATTACAGGATCCTTGAAGGGCTAAAAAAGGTCGAGTTTCTGGAAGAAGTATGGGTTTCAGTGCTCAGAGCTGCCGAATACCTGATGAAGAGGACAAAATCCGGCCTGCATGAGAGCTGCATGGACCTGTGGGAGACCTACTACGGAATTTTTACATACACAAATGCCTCTATCTATGCAGGCCTTATGGGAGCCTCTCACCTTGCGGAAGAAAATGGCGAATCCGGCATGGCTAAGCGCTGGAAGAAAAGGGCTGAGTTTATCAAACAGGCTACAATTGACCGTTTCTGGCTTCAAGAAGGATACTTTGCAAAAGGCATCATTCATGAAAAACTTGACAAAACACTTGATGCAAGTGTTCTGGGGGCTTATATTCCCTTTGGGATGATCTCTCCAAAAGACCCTGTAGAAAGGGATATGATTCTTTTCCTGATTGAAAATATCCAGAAGAAGCTCTCAATTCCCATTAACGCAGGTAATGGAATAAAGAGATATGAAAACGATACTTACATTGACGGAAATCCCTGGATAGTAACAACCCTCTGGCTCTCAGAGGCTATGTTTGCTTTTGATCTTGACCTTCCGGAAGGCCAATATGTCGAGGAGGCAAAAAAATTGACCAGCGAGGGGGTTAAATGCCTTAAATGGGCCCTTGCGGGGGCGACAAGTACGGGACTTCTCCCTGAACAGGTGGATAAGTCCACAGGCAAACCAGCCTGGGCGATTCCTTTAGGCTGGAGCGGGTCTCTTATGCTGGATAATATTATTCTCTTTGATAAAATTTGCAGAAGAAACGCGGGGAGCCGCGAATAAGAATAAAAAGAGAATTAATTGCAGAAAAAATGGGTAGACAGGATCGCATAAAAATGAAAAAAAACAAAAATGAAGAAAACGAGAGAAATGAAAAAAATGAAAAAATGAGAAAACTGAAAAATGGGAAAAATGAAAAAAATGGGAGAAATAAAAAAAGAGAAAAATAAACTCGGAAGCCTTTGATTATCTCGTTGCCACACTCAAGGCTTCCGGTTTACTCTGTTTAATTTATTACTCCTTCAGTTATGCGATCCTGTCAACAGGGGCAGAACTTTGCCGGCTGCGCAAGAGAATTTTTGAAATATTCGAAAGCTCAAACTCAACTTACTCCTTTCTAATCTCTTCAGCCCCGCCCATGTAAGGCCTGAGGACCTCAGGAATTTCTACGCTGCCGTCTTCACGCTGATAGTTCTCCAGTATTGCGACAACCGTCCTGCCCACAGCAAGACCTGAGCCGTTAAGCGTGTGAACGAACTGGGGTCCCTCAGGAGTCCTGAAGCGGATATTGGCTCTTCTTGCCTGAAAGTTTTCGAAATTAGAACAGGAAGAAATTTCCCTGTACTTTTGCTGCGTGGGTACCCATACCTCGAGGTCATAAGTCTTGGCAGCAGAGAATCCCAGATCACCGGTGCAGAGGCTTATTACACGATACGGCAGCTTAAGGAGCTTGAGAATCTCTTCAGCATCAAGAGTAAGTTTCTCCAGTTCTTCATAAGAGGTTTCGGGCTTTACGAATTTGACAAGCTCAACCTTATTGAACTGGTGGTTGCGGATGAGGCCTCTTGTGTCCTGACCATGTTTTCCCGCTTCACGTCTGAAGCATGCAGTATATGCTGTTAGAAATACTGGCAGGTTTTCCATATATTCGTCCATGTAAAGGTTAGTTACAGGCACTTCCGCAGTAGGCGCAAGATAGAAACCATCGGTACATCCATACATATCGTCTTTGAACTTGGGCAACTGGCCTGTACCGGTCATGGCTTTCTCATTAATAAGTACGGGAGGGAAAACTTCAACGTAACCCTGCCTGGTGTGAACATCAAGCATGAAGTTTATAAGTGCCCTTTCGAGTTTTGCACCCATTCCTTTGAGAACCGTAAAGCCCTGGCCTGATATCTTAGCTGCTCTTTCAAAATCCAGAACATCCAGAGCTTCTCCTATTTCCCAGTGAGGTTTCGGAGCAAAAGTGAACTCTTTTGGCTTTCCAACTACCCTTACAACAGGATTATCGTTCTCGTCCTTGCCTACCGGTGTAGTGTCGGAAGGGATATTTGGAATACTGAGCATTATTTCATTTATTTTTGACTTATAATCGCGTATTTTATCGTCAAGTTCTTTAATACGACTGTTAATGCCCTGCATTTCGTTTATTTTAGAAGCAGCGTCTTTGTTTTCCTTTTTAAGCTGCGCTATCTCGCGAGTGACCACATTTCTTTTATGTTTCAGGCTGTCGCCCTCAGTGAGACACTCCCTCCAGGCCGCATCGTATTCAAGAAGGCTATCAATAAGTTCTGTGCTCATATTCCTGCTAATAAGAGCACGCCCAACTGCGTCGGGGTTATTACGTACAAATTTAAGTTCCAGCATGTTAAGCCCGTGATATCCTGCGTGTTAGCTAATATATATTTTGCGATTTTCAGGCTGTGCCTGTTATAAGGTACCGACTGAAAAAATAAGTAACGGAAAAAGGAAAGTCGGGAAATCCATAAATTACCTTATAGAGGCAATGATTTTCCCGTAAGGACTTTCCTCAAAATAACTGACAAATTGTCTGGCCTCGGTAGAATCATTGGATTCCGAGCCGAGAAGCAGACTTGAAATGCTTACCCTGTTCATATATACAACCCTTGGCTCGCCCTGGACGCCTCCCAGTTCCGCAGCCTTATCAATTGCATCATAAAGGTTCCCAAAATCATCGACAAGCCTCAGCTCTTTTGCTTTGGCTCCGGTATAGATTCGGCCATCAGCAAGTTCTTTTACTTCACTCCGGCTTAAATTGCGCCCGTCGGCAACCTGTATCACAAATTCGTCATAACTTTCCATTACAACCGCGTCAGCATATTCTTTCTCTTCGTCGGTAAGCCCTCTCCAGTTCCCTCCCATATCTTTGAACTCTCCGGACTTCGAAATGTAATAATCTATACCTTCATTATGGTAAAAACCGGACATATTCTCAAAAGTCCAGATAACTCCAATAGATCCCGTATTTGTAGAGGGGTTTGCAAATATGTAGTCTGCTGGTGCAGAGATATAATATGCAGCGCTGGCTGCAAGGTCTCCCATGGAAACAATAACCGGGACGCCCTGCTGCTGGGCTTTTTCTATTTCAATTGATATTTCCTGTGCAGCTGAAGGAGACCCTCCTCCACTGTTTACCCTGAGCACGATCGCTTTGACATTTTTATCCTTTACAGCAGAGTGAATCTTCTCACAAATCTCTTCCGAAGTTGCATAGCCGAGCCCTGCAGGAACATTTCCGGTAAGCATGGTACCCTGCACATAAATTACCGCTATCTTATCGGAACTCCTGAGATCTCCCCCGAAACCAAGCCCATAAAAAATAGCAGCTATACTGACCAGAATAACAGCGATTAAAGCCAGAAATACCACAAGATAGGATGTACCGCTGCGTTTCTTTTTCGGTAAAGAAGGAGAACCCGAATTCATGCTTAAACTCTCACTTTCAACAGTTTTTTTATTAAGGTTTAGAGGAGAAAATCCCTGAATATCTTCTTTTGTCGGCTCCATTCCTTCATGAGTGGAATAGGGGGCAGAAGAAATTTCCTTGATTGTGCCCTCCGACATGTCGCCTTCAGGTAGAGTAGTCTCTTTTATATTATAAACATTATTTTTCAAAAGGTCGCCCTTTGAGATCTCTTCCGGACTTATGCCTTTCGAATCTGCACTCTCTGAATTTATTTTTTCATTATTCATGTTGACAGGACCGTATTTTTGGATTTATTTCTCTAGCTTCCCCGGTCTGTACTTTTTCATTGCTGAAAACTCCAGTTAAGGGGCACAGGTTCCCTGGTAAAGGAACTGCCAGAAGTATATTTTTTAAAGCCCACAAATAAAAAAATTATTCAATAAGTCTGAATTGTCAGAGCAACTATTTATTTTTCTCTGAATTCCATCCCTCTTTATATATGATTATCTACTATCCATCAAATAAATTCCCCTGAAAGCACAATAAGCGAAATATATTTTAGAATTGCAGTCATCCAGAAGAGATACATCTATAAAAATATGTGGAGATAAGAATGTCAAACTCATCCAGTAAACCCGTACTTGTCACGTGTGGCCTGCCCTATGCCAACGGCAAGGCACATATAGGGCATCTCCGGACCTATGTGCCCGCTGATATTTTTGCCCGCTCCCTGAAGAAAGAAGGTAGGGAAGTTACCTTTGTTTGTGGCTCGGATACACATGGCACCCCTATTGTCGTAAACGCCGAAGAGCTCGGAATAACTCCTAAAGAACTTGTAGAGATATATCACAGGCACTTTGATGAAACTTTCAAGCAGCTCGGAATTTACTTTGATGCTTTCGGGACAACGGACGATCCAGAGAATCACAACCGGACCCTTGACATTGTAAGCAGGCTGATTGAAAAAGGGTATGTTTACCCGAAAATTATAGAGATCGCCTACTGCCCTGCATGCAACCGTTTCCTTCCTGACCGCTATGTAGAAGGGGCTTGCCCACACTGTGGAGAAACTGCCAGAGGAGACGAGTGCGACCAGGGCTGCGGAAAACATCTGGAGCCGGGAGAACTTCAAAATCCTGTTTGTACTATCTGCGGGGGCCCTGCAGAGTACCGCCAGCAGGAACACTTCTTTTTCAAACTTTCCGAATTTAGCGACTACCTGATGAATTACCTCTCAAACGACCTGGGAGGGACTACAAACGCCATTAACTATGCAATAGGCTGGGTAAAACAGGGTCTTACGGACTGGTGCATTACAAGGAACCTTGAATGGGGAGTAAAATTCCCGGGACACGATGATCTTGTAGTTTATGTCTGGGTGGACGCCCCGATAGGATATATCGCTTTTACCGAGGAGTGGGCTGCACAGGCTGGAGATTCCTGGGAAAAATTCTGGAAAGGCAATGGGGAAATAGTCCATTTTATCGGGGGGGACATAACCTACCACCACTGCATTTTCTGGCCTGCAATGCTTAAAGGCGCAGATTATTCCGTGCCCACAGCAGTTGTAGCCTCAGGCATGGTCAAAATTGAAGACAGGAAATTCTCCAAAACCAGAGGCTATGTAGTCTGGGTAGGGGAAGATTATCTTGACCACGGCTTCCACCCTGACCTTCTCAGGTATTACCTTGCAAGCTACACCTCCCACACCAAAGAATTGAACTTCTCCTGGCGCGTGCTTCAGGAAAAGATTAATGCCGAACTGGTAGCAGTGCTTGGAAACTTCCTTTACAGAACCATGCTCTTTGCTTTCAAGAACTATGGAGAGGTTCCGGAAGGTAAAGTCGAGCCTGAAGTTCAGAAAGAAATAGAGAAGGCACTTGTAGAAGTCAAAGCCGGCATGGCTGAGTACGAGTTCAAGAAAGCCGTTGACTCTGCCATGACCCTTGCCTCCTTTGGAAACACTTATTTCCAGTCCCACGAACCCTGGAAACTGATAAAAGAAGACAGAGCCGCATGCGGACAGGTTGTCTATAACTGCCTGCACCTGGTAAAAGCTTTGAGCCTTATATTTGAACCTGTGCTCCCGCAGACCATGGAAGAAGCCTGGAAAGGGCTCGGGCAGGAAAGCGATATACATGCTGCCCTTTATGATGACGCTTTTATCCCTCTGAAATCAGGCACAAAACTTGCAAAACCTGAAATCCTCTTTACCAAGCTTGAAGACGACAGGATAGGAGAGATGGAAGAGATTGCAAACCAGCGTGTAGCAGCCGCAAATGCAAAGAGGAATGGAGTGAAGGGAGGCGAAAAGGAACCCTCCAAGTCCGAAGGAATGGGACCCTCAGAAGAAGCAAAGACAGCCGCAAAAGCCGGAGATGCTGGAAAAACAGAAGAAAAAGAGCAAATAGAAACCCTTCCCATGATTGACTACGAGGACTTTGCAAAGCTTGACATCAGGGTAGGAAAAGTTGTCTTTGCCGAGCCTGTAAAGAAGTCAAAAAAGCTCCTGCGGATTGAAGTGGATATTGGAGAGGAAAAGCCGAGGCAGCTTGTTGCAGGCATGGCTTCATATTACACTCCAGAAGAGCTTGTCGGCAAGTCCGTAATCGTGCTCGCCAACCTGAAGCCTGCCAAACTCTGCGGAGTTGAATCTAACGGCATGATGCTCGCAGCCGATGACGGTGGAGTTATTGTAGCAGCTCTGATGCCGGATAAAGAGATAAAACCAGGTTCAAGAATAAGGTAAAATTCAGGAATAAATCGAAAATCATCTATTTTCATGCCCGTAAGAATCGGGCATGAATAATTTATAGACTTTTGCATTTAACGAACAAATAGCGTTTGTGACAAACTCGGTATATATTGATTTCATAGCCTGACAGTTCTCTTTCCTGACTGTTAAGAAAAACAGCTCAAGCCCCAGATATCAATAGTGTGGTAAATATACATATTTATTCTACCTCAAAGCCGAAATCTTCCACTTTTTCAGTAATTCCTTGCCTGCTAATCTTGTCAGGATCAAAGGTTACGATTGCTAATTTCTCTGAAAGCCTTATGTCAAGCTTTTCGATGCCGCCAATGCCTTCCAGGGCTTTACTCACATTCGCTGCACAATTTTTGCAATCCACACCTAATACCTTTAAAGTTTCCATACTTCTACTCCTTTTTTATTCCTTTGCTATTTCTTTTTAATTTCTTTTTTACTTCTTTTTTAGCCCCTAAGTTTGTAAATTCAGGTTTAGTCTTCGTGTTTTACTCTCAATAATCTCATAGCATTCAGAGTGACCAGAAGTGAGCTACCCATATCTCCGATAACAGCCAGCCACATAGTCAGCCACCCTGGAATGACTAGCAGAAGAATCAAGCCTTTAATTATCAGGGCAAAAGCGATATTTTGTTTGATGATACCCAGCGTTTTCCTGCTCAGTTTTATTGTATCGGTCAGTTTTGTAAGGTCGTCCGCCATCAAGGCGATATCCGCAGTTTCCAGTGCTGTATCAGTCCCTATAGCGCCCATTGCAATACCAACTGTAGACATTGCCATAGCAGGGGCATCATTGACACCGTCGCCAACCATAGCCACCTTTCCATGTTCGGCAAGGAGGCCCTTGATTGTATCCAGCTTGTCTTCAGGCAATAGATCTGCTCGGAAATCATCGACTCCTGATTTTGCGGCAATAGCACGAGCAGTGCTTTCATTGTCTCCGGTGAGCATTATGACTTTTTTAATACCTGCTTTCTTCAGCTTCCTTACAGCCTGCCCGGAATTCTCCCGCAATACATCTGCCACAGCAATAAGGCCCAGAATTCGGGAATCGTCTCCGAGCATCATTACAGTTTTTCCTTCGTTCTGCAGACGGGAAATTTCATCCTCAACATGTTTCAGGTCCATTGTCCGTTCAGCAAAAAGCCTGGAATTGCCTATCTGGTAAGTTTTCCCCTGGATTACTGCTCTGGCCCCTTTTCCGGGAATTGCCTCAAATGCAGATATGACAGACACTTCTGCTCCGTGTTCTTCAGCGGCTTTTAGAATCGCTTCAGCCAAAGGATGTTCTGACCGGCTTTCAATTGCTGATGCTATCGACAAAAATTCCTTATCCGGAATGCCATCAGTAGGAATAATATCAGTTACCTGCGGTTTACCTTCCGTAAGAGTGCCAGTTTTATCAAAAGCAATCACTGACAAAGCCCCTGCTTCTTCCAGGTACATGCCTCCTTTAATGAGTACACCGTTTTTTGCCGCGTTACCTATTGCAGCTACGATAGACACAGGTGTAGATATTACCAGTGCACAGGGACATGCTACCAGCAGCATAGCCATTGCCTCGTAAAACCATTTCTCGAAAGGCTGTCCAAAAAACAATGGGGGTATCGTAGCAACCATAGCAGACAGAACTATAACAAAAGGGGTATAATATTTTGCAAACTTATCGACAAATTGCTGAGATTGTGCCCTCTTTCCCTGAGCTTCCTCCACCATATGAATAATTCTGGACATTGTATTGTCCCTGGCCAATTTGGTAACTTTAATCTCAAGCGAACCGCGTTCGTTGACAGTTCCGGCATAAATCTCGTCACCAGGCTGTTTTTCCACAGGGATAGACTCTCCTGTGATTGGGGCCTCGTTCACGGTTGAATAACCAGCAGATACTTTGCCGTCCATAGCAATTCTCTCTCCCGGACGAACGATAATGACATCTCCGATTGCAAGTTGCTCTACTGGCAGTTTTATTTCAGACGTTCCTCGCCTGACCAGAGCTACATTTGGAGTTAGGTCCATTAGAGCCCTAATGGAATTCCTTGTTTTATCAAGGGTATAGCTCTGTAGAGCGTTTCCAAAAGAGAAAAGAAACACAACAGTTGCAGCCTCTTCAAAAGTACCGAGTGCTGAAGCACCGATTACCGCTATGGTCATGAGGAGATTCATGTCAAATTCACGGGCATTAACCAGTACTGAAATGCCGTTTCTGGCTGGCAGAAAACCGCCCAGAAGAATCCCGATGAGGAATATCACATTGACCATCAACTCCGGGGCTTCCAGCCTTCCGGCAATAAACCCGAAGACCAGCATAATGAAAGAAACAACTGTAGGCTTAATGTACTGATTCGATTTCCAGTTACTGGCCGGTTCATTTTTTATCTGAAAATCCGTGTCCACTTTCCCTGAATAACCCATTTTTTCAATTGTTGACAGAATTTCTGCTGCTGGCCCGCTATGAGTTACCGTAATTTTAGAAGTACCAAAGTTTATCTGGGCACTCTCGACCCCAGGCACTTTAGAGATACGTTTTTCCAGCTTAGCCGCACAGTCCACACAATCCAGTCCCATTATGCAAAAATCAGTTGTCTGAGAAGCTTCCGATGTTTTCCTTTCTTCCTGTGCTTCATAACCCAATTTTTTAACTTTGTCTATTACCTGAGTAATGCCGGTTTGCTGAGGATCGTAATCCACATCCAATCTACCAGCAGGAAAAGCAATTGTTGCACTAATAACTCCAGGAATACGTTTAACGGCTTTTTCCACTTTAGCCGCGCAATCCGCACAGTCCAGACCTGTTACGAGAAATTTGGATGATACTGCCGGTTCCGTTCTTTCCGCCTCCTCGGCCATTATTTATTCTTCATTATTCTGGATTTCACTCAGTAACATGCTCCAACCCCTGAGCGAACAGTTTTTCAACGTGATCATCAGCCAGTGAATAATACAGGATCTTTCCGTCTCTCCGAAACTTGACAAGGCGCAGAGTCCGGAGAATTTTTAGCTGATGAGATACCGCCGAGTCCGAGACACCTATGACAGCCGAGAGGTCGCAAACGCAAAGTTCTCTGGTCATTAACGAAAACAGTATCTTTACTCTTGTTGGATCTCCCAGAGCCTTGAACAGTTCTGCCAGAGAGATAGCTATATCTTCACTAAATATAGCCTCTCGTACTGCTTTTACAGCCTCGTCATGTATACAATTAACCTCGCACCTATCCAGTTCAACCACAGCGAATTCTCCAATTTGAGCGTGTTTGGATACAGTAATATATGAACATATGCTCAGATGTAATTATGAATAAATACTCAATTGTTATTAAAACTTTTGTTTCAATTACATGGACACTAAACTTACAAGCCTGAAATTCTCTTTACCAAATTAGAAAATAATTTAAAAAAGTAAACTAAAAAATAATTTAAAAAAGTAAAGGCTGAATAAAGACAGGGGAGGAAGAAAAAGAAGAAAAGAATAAAACATAAAAGAAAGAGTTCAGAATAATAAGATTTCAAGAATTTAATAGTGATTCTGGATTCTCATTTCCAGTATCATTTCAAGGTAGGAAGTCCGAATAGAATCGTTTTCATTCAGCCCAAACTGAGATAAGAATTTAAATAACTGAATCCTTGGACTTTCGAGATCTTTTCCGTCTTCCACATCAAGTTCTACTTCCAGAAACTCTCCAAGCCCTTCAACTGCATCAAGACAGACAGTGATTTCTCCTGCCCTGAAAATTTCCCTTTTTTTACGGACTGCACCGGCTTCCGTGAAGCCCAGAGAGTGGAAAATTTTAGCTACAGCAGTTTCATCCACAGGAGTTTCGATTTCTACCCTGGTTTTGGAAACTTTATCGAGTTTGGGACCTTTATAAGTCAGTACAGAGTGTCCTCCCAGAGAGCGGATCCTGAGCGCCTCATCGGTTTTTGCAAAATCGCGGTATGGAGCTGCAAAATAGACGTCTGACTGTTCTTCAACCCCGATTTTACTTGCCCCCATTTCTAAAAGGACAGGGCGGATCTTTGAGTGATCCGCTCTTACCTTAACTTCGACTTCAATCATAATTCCAGACATCTCCGGTTCGGTTAATGATTCGATTATGGGCTGATTCATTATTAAATAATGGGATGCCCGGACCGGAGGAAAGAATCCGGATAAATCAGGCATCTACAGGAACGAACTTGGTGCCGTAGTAGATCATACCACGTTCACCGTCTTCGCCGAGCTTTCTGAACACGGACCTGACCCGCGTTCCTATCTGGATTTTATCAGGGTCGCCAACTACCTGGGAGGTGAGACGGGGGCCCTCATCCAGTTTAATAATTGCAAGAGTATAAGGAGCCTGACCTTCAAAACCTTCAGCAGCGGTATGAATCAGTGTATAGGTTACGATTTCGCCGGTGCCTTTGAATTTGAAGGATTCGAGTTCACCCATACGCCTGCAGTTTACACAAACATTGCGTGGAGGATAGAAATATTCCCCGCATTCCTTGCATCGGGTCCCTTCGAGGTTGTACCTGCTACCCAGGTTTCTCCAGAATCTTGGAACAGAAGACATCGAATATCACCTCTCCCTCGAGAAAATATGTACCACAGCTGTCGCTCCAGACCCTCCTACGTTATGGGCCATTCCGTACTCAGCGCCTGCTACCTGGCGCTTGCCTGCTTCTCCGCGCAACTGGGTTACGATTTCCACAGCCTGTTTTATGCCTGTTGCTCCTACAGGATGTCCGCAGGCTTTCAAACCGCCTGAGGTGTTGACAGGGATCCTGCCACCAATTGCGGTTTCCCCGTTTTCGGTAACAATTCCGCCTTTTCCTTTCTCAGCAAAGCCCAGGTCTTCAATTGCACAGATCTCGGCAATGGTAAAGCAGTCATGCACTTCAACGAGGTCGATGTCTTTGGGAGCCAATTTTGCCATTGAGTATGCCCTCTTCGCAGCCATCACGGTTGCATCCAGGGTTGTAATATCCCTTCTGTCATGCAGGGCAATGGTGTCGCTTGCCTGCGCTGTTGCTTTAATGTAAATAGGAGTGTCAGTGTATTTGTGGGCAATTTCCGCAGGTGCCAGGACAAGTGCTGAAGCTCCATCTGTAATCGGAGAACAGTCAAAGATATGTAATGGATCAGCTACCATTATCGACTTCAGTACATCATCTACGGTGATTGCGTTCTTATACTGAGCAATCGGGTTAAGGCACCCGTTTTTATGGTTCTTTACTGCTACTTCTGCAAGCTGTTCACCTGTGGTTCCGTACCTGTGCATGTGCAGTTTTGCAATCATTGCATAAAGCCCGGGGAATGTTGCTCCTGCCATTCCCTCCCATTCCCGGTCAGCAGCTGCTGCAAGAGCTGAAGATGCTTCTTCGGAACCTACATCTGTCATTTTCTCTGCTCCTGCCGCAACTACAATGTCACTGTAGCCTGAAGCCACAGCCATTATAGCCTGGCGCAGGGCAAGCCCTCCTGAAGCACATGCAGCTTCCACCCTGGTAGCCGGGACATGGAGGTTTCTTGAAAGCCCGGAATAGTCTGCAATGAGAGCGCCTATGTGCTCCTGCTCAACAAAACGGCCTCCACTCATGTTTCCTATGTAAAGGGCGTCGATATCTTTTCCGCTTACATCTGCATCTTCGATTGCGCCGATTCCTGCTTCTACAACTATATCTCTCAAGGAACGCTCCCAGAGTTCCCCGAATTTAGTATTCTTTACTCCGATAATTGCTACATCTCTCATTATATTCACCCCGTTTTCAGGCCAGGCGGATCTTGCCTTTATGCCTGGCATACCTTGCGTAATCGATGTATACAGGATCTTTGATAAGCTCGGAAACCGTCGGAGCCCTGTTTCGGATTTCCTCAATCCTGTCTGTAACTGTTATGCTGAATGCGTCAGATCCTGCTCCTGAACCGAAGGCAGTTGCAAAAATCCTGTCTCCTGGCTTTGCCTGGTCAAGGGTTGCAGCAATTCCCATCAGACAGGAACCTGAATAAGTATTTCCTATTTTCGGGACAACAAGTCCGGGAGTTATCTGGTCTTTTGTGAACCCGAGCATCTTTGCAGCCTTGCTTGGGAATTTTCCGTTTGGCTGGTGGAAGACTGCATAATCATAATCTGAAGGCTTTGTCCCGAGTTTCTCAAGAAGACCTTTTGCTCCGTTTGTTATGTGTTTAAAGTACCCGGGCTCTCCCGTAAAACGTCCTCCGTGTTCGGGATAGGGCATTCCTTCTCTTCGCCAGAAGTCGGGGGTATCTGTTGTAAAAGAGTATGTATCCTCAATAATGGCAGCAAGTTCGGACTCTTTTTTCCCTATAAGGCAGGCGACTCCTCCTGCTGCTGCGGTGTACTCAAGTGCGTCACTTGGGGCTCCCTGGGAAACATCCGCTCCTATAGCAAGGCCGAGGTCGACCATTCCTGAACCTACAAGCCCCATACATGCTTGGACTGCAGCTGTTCCCGCTTTACATGCGAACTCAAAATCTGCTGCAGTCATTACCGGGGTTGCGCCAATTGCCTGGGCTACGATAGTGCTTGTCGGTTTTACAGCGTAAGGATGACTTTCTGAACCGGTATACACCGCCCCGATTCTGGAGGGATCGACGCCGCTCCTTATCATTGCATTTCTTGCTGCTTCCACGGCAATCGTTGCTGCGTCTTCGTCAATATCAGGTACGGATTTCTCATATACCATGAGACCATTTTTGAGAGCCTCTGCGTCATCACCCCAGAGCCGGGCAATTTCTTCAATTTTTATGCGGTATCTCGGAACATATGCGCCGTAAGATACAATTCCAATGGCCATGCTTTCACCTGTTTTTAATTATTTAGGGTTTCTTTCAGGGGTCATTCCCTTGCGTAGTATTGACTGTATTTTTTCAGTAGCTGCACAATCTGATCGAGTTCCATTGTAGTTGCGACCAGAGGAATACGGTCTACTTCCGCCATCTTGACTGCAACAGGTTCGACCTCTTCTTTACGAAGCCCATGAAGCACAACAGCTCCGGGTTTCAGGTTGGTTACCCGAATAGCCACCAGAGGGGATTTTCCAGTGCTGACTTTTGTAAAGATCATGGCTCTGTCCGTACTCCAGCCGTAGAGCTTCTGGAACTCGTGCGAGGAGAGTTCCAGGATTGCCCGCTGACTGTCGACAACAGAGAAACCATATAGAGGCTTTTCAATCCCTTTATAGACTATATCGCCTTCAATAAGGTTAACCAGTTTAGCAAGCTGTATCGGGAGAGTATACTCGTAGGTTGAGTAGATGGATTTGGAGCCGCTTTCGGCACTGAGCATAGATTCATAGGCGTGAATCTTTTTGCCTCCCCTCTCGAGATCAATTTCAAGCAGGGACTCCACGATCTTCCGGACAATCAGTGTCCCTGGAGACTTTCGCCTCCCACTTTCATAATCGCTGATAACGGAAGGAGAGACCTTAAGGTAATTTGCAATATCTGTCTGGGATATCTCGAAGTTTAACCTCCATTTCTTCAGGGACTCTCCGGGTTTCTCTGAGAGTGTGATATCTCCAGCCATTTTTTCCGCCAGGCGGTTGCGTAGATTTTCCGAGGAATCATTTGACGTCATGACTTACTTAATCTAGAGGAAACATTAGCATATATATCTAACGAATGTCAATTCGGCAATTGTCGCAGAGCATTGACTGTCGGATAAGAGAGGCTTCTGTCTGAAAAAATTTATAAATAATGTAAGAGGAATTAGAATGTGATGCCTGAAAATTCACGGAGACCGGAAATCAGCGTTTCGGACATTCTATTATATATCAATTGCCCACGGCGTGTTTACTTTGTCAGCCGCGGATTTGAATTGCTTCCGGAAATAAACGTTTCACGGCTCGAAAGAATGCTTCTGAAAGAACTCTCTATGAATTATCCGGAAATTGTGAAAATGTGTTCGTTAAACGCCGATACTATGTGCAAAGAACTTGAGGCTGCCCTTGACCAGGCATGTAAGGATCTCCCGCTAATGTTTCCAAAAGAATTTGCACGCACAGAAAAGGGATTTCTGGAAGAAGGGAATGCGCGGGCGAGAGCTAAAATTCCTGAAATCGCAGCTAACCTTCTCAAAGGACTTGAAGAATTCGGAAAAGACTCCATGCTTGCGGCACTTACCCCTGTAAAAACTGAACCCATTATTTTCTCAGAGCGCCTGAACCTGAAGGGAGCACCCTCCAAGATAGTCTGTTTTGAAGGCATGAATGTCCCATCGATTATAAAGCCCGGAAGCTGTCCCGTCCAGGGAGTGTGGGCATCGGATAGAATACATGTTGCATCACTTGCCCTTCTCCTTGAAGCCGAGTCCGGAAAAGAGATCCCTTTCGCTTTTGTTGAGTACGTCAGTTTCGGGATAATCAGAAAAGTAGTTATCCGAAGCTCGGATCGCAGGGAAGTATTGAAAACCTGCAGGCGTGTGGAGAAAATAAAAGCAGGATTAATGCCTGAAAAAACGGAAGAAAAGTTCTGTTCGGAATGCACTTTTTCAGAGCATTGCGTTTCAAATTCGTCTCTTATGTCCAAATTTTTCTGAAAAGAAATGGACAGAAAAGGATTGCAGCATAACAAAAGCAAAAACAAAACTGTTGTTCAGTAACAAGTTGTAAGGACTTTTTTTGAGTGCGGCTGAACACAGTTTGTATCTTTATTAATAATAACATTTCTCATTTTTTAGGTGTAAGAAAGAACTTGCTTTGAGTATGAATATATAAGTTTTCTCTCCAAAGTCTCAAACAATTAGTCATATAAGTAGTAATTCTGAAAAAAAGAATCATAAATCCAACATCATTTCTGATTGTTTGATAATCTGGACAGAAAACTTATAAGGAGTTAGGTAAGAGGGATTTATGGAGTTCAAATAAATTTACCAGGTTCAGCCGAACTCCATAAAACATGCCCTAAGAGGCATAATTAAGTTAGCTTAGCATATATTTAAGCTTGCCTTATTCTGCCTCCTAGGGAAAAAATAACCAGAACTAGGAGTGAAGTAGAATGTTCAATAAAAGGTTTGGAATAGGAATGTTAATTTTGGTAATACTACTGGTTAGTATGGCATTGATACCAGCTGTGAGTGCACAAGAAGTCTCAAAGATAAGTGAGAAGCCTTCTGAATTGGAACAAGGGTTGATAGATGCACTAAATTCTAATACAAAAAACTTATCCACAGAAGATGTAGTTGCAAATTATGTTAAAGCAAACAAAGATAAAATTTCAATAAATAATTTTAAAGAAAATGATACTGCTTCAAATACAATTAATTTAAGGGCTTATCAACTAAAAGATGGATCAAATATAACCTTCACAAATGGAGGCTATTTCTTTATTACTGGCGTAGAGGAAGAAACAAATAATGAAATAGTAACTCAAACTGCTACTATAGCGAGTGTTTCGACTACTCCTACTATTACAGGATATAAGGAACTCTATTCTTGGACTGGTGTTAAAGTCTACACAATTTATACAAAGGGGTATTTTACTTATAATGGTCAGACTGTAGATGCTCATTATATAGATTCATGGTACGTGAAATTATGCAGTATATTGGTCAGTTAGTAACTGGGAAGAAGGAAGTATCGAATATAGTTCAGGTACTCGCTCAGACATCTACGGCAGAGGAACTTTCCAGTGGGGAATATTTATTGAAGGCACTGGTATAGTTTTACGTGAGTTTTATGACAACCTTTACATAAAATGTGATCAAAACGGTAATTATCGGGTTATTTTTGAAGAAACCGCCCCTTAATTATAATGATTGTGAAAAAATAATTTATCAAAGGTAGAAATTTGGTTGCGTTACTATAAGAAAGGCAAGGTTAACTCTACAATTATTTCATAAAACCTCATAATGCTTTCAAAAGAAAGGTACCGAAAATTCCGTAGAATCATTAATACTAAAAATTATTTTATGGGAAATATGATTTTTGCAAATTTCCAAACTCACAAATATAATATCTCAGCCAAAAACATCTACATTTTAATTTTTTGTAGATAGATATTCTTGTGGGAGAGAGATTAACCTGCAGATGGAACTAAATTTCTAACCGCAGGAGAACAAAATGAGTTCTAAGCACAATTCATGAGTCAATGTATCATATGTTTGGACTAAAATAATAGTAAAAGGTGAAGGGTTATGAAAAAAGGAGTTAAATTTATAATAGGATTTGTATTATTATGCATTGTGATTTTGGTTATTTTCATGGGATTAACTTATAGATGATCATTCAAGACTATGATGTGTATGATGCTTAGATTCTAATGTATATCTATAAAGGAAATTATATTAATCGTTAAATGAACTACATTATGCCTCCTATAAGCATCGTCCTAAAGGAACGATTCCAAAAATTCTCAGTGCGAGCGACATAAAAACACATAAGATTAGATATTATATTGCTAAAGTTGATCCAGAGTTTGATCAAAAAGCAGTTAAGGCTGATCAGAAAAGTAGTTATCCGGAGTTCGGACCGCAGGGAAGTATTGAAAATATGCAGGCGTGTGGAGAAAATAAAAGCCGGATTAATGCCCGAAAAAACGGAAGAAAAATTCTGTCCGGAATGCACTTTTTCAGAGCATTGCGTTTCAAATTCGTCTCTTATGTCCAAATTTTTCTGAACAGGAAATGGGCGGAAAAAGCTTACAGTACAAAAAATGGGAAAAAACCTGTCCCATTTATATGGTTGGCTCTGGAGAGAACAGATGAATGCTAAAGATGGAATATTAGTGCTACATGTTGCCATAGTTTTGTGTTTATTCCTGCCGCCATTAGCAATGGCTTCCACCGAAGAACAGCAAACAAACCAGACTAAAGATGCTGCCCAGTTAGAGATGGAGGCTCTAGAGGCTGAAATGGGTGAGGAAGGAATGAAAAAAATTGCGGATTACCTGGAGCTGCAGGCTTCTTTGCCGGATGTGGTGAAACGTATGCCATATAGAGGGCTTGCTTTTGCTGCCACAGATCCTGAAAGTCAAGCTATTACGATGGGATACATTGACAACTTCGATGTTTCCGAAAAGAAAAAAGAGGAGTATAAATCTGGATTACAGGACATCTGGGACAGGTATCCAGAAAATATCACGGAAGATGACTATGCTTTCATGATAGAGCTGGGTCCGATGGTCGAGAAAGAGTCTTTAAAGAAATATCAGGATCAGGATTATTCAAACAACAGTGATTTTGAATCTGATAATGGTAGTATCTCAAGTGGAAATGAATCAAGCAAAAGTAACTCTACTCCAGGCTTCGGGTTATTGGGGAGCTTGACCTGCCTGTATGGAGGATGGAAATTCAGGAAAAAGTAATGAAGGACCTGGATAACCGGATTGCTGTCAATTGGTAATCTGGAGCCTGTTGGATCTGATATACAAACGGTTGAAGCCTCTGGTTCTACAATTAACCTCCACATTTCGACCCCCTCTCAAAAATAAGGTTATTTTTTGAGACAACTGAATATATTTATTCTATCAGTTGAAAAACAGAATCCATAATGTCAACAAATTGTGTATGAATCTTACAATTCTGCGAAAATTCCAGACCTTCCTATAAAAATTGCCACAAAGTTGATGTGTTTTTCATCAAGACCCTCTGAGACATGCAAAATTTAATTTATAAAAGGGTGCGAAATGGGCACTGAACTTTATTGATAAAAAAATTAAGTTCGGTTTTATCGGAAGGGGTCAAAATGTGAGTAATGAGTTGTAATTATTTTTTTCCGAATGTGACTGACTGGTTTGTATCTTCCTTAAAATCAACATCTCCTATTTTTTGAGTTTAAAAACGTACTTACATTATATATAAACATTCCCGTCGAAGTCACAAAATTTGTCATATTAAGTAACACGTCTTAGAAATGTAATCATAAATCCAACGTCCTTTCAGATTGTTTGATAACCTGCACAGAAAGTTTATAATGAGTAACAAAGAGTAATTTATGGAGTTGGAATGTACTTTCCAGGTTCAGCCGAACTCCATAAAACATGCGCCCTGAGGCATAATTAGGTTAGCTTTGCATATATTTAAGCTTGCTTGATTCTGCCTCCTGGAACAATTAAACAGGAGTAAGACAAATGATTAAGAACAAAATTGGAATGGGAACGCTAATTTTAGTAACACTGCTGGTTTGTATGGCATTGATACCAGCTGTAAGTTCACAGGAAGAAAAAGATTATTCTGTAACTGCTGAGGAAGCTTTTAAGCATGTCAATGCGCACATGATAAGTTTTATAGCAGCCGACGCACCAGGCTTTGAAAACTGGATAGGGGCATCTGTTGACCCCAAACCAGTTGAGCTTTACGACATAAATGGCCAAAAATTATTTTATCAATTTTCTGTATATAAAGAAAAAAAATTAATAGGTACAATAGACGTTTGTGCCGATAAAACGCAGGGTACTTCTATCTACGACATTAAATTTGATCCTAAACCCTATAAAGCAGCTGAAGCCATGAAGAAGTCAAAAGAAATAGCCAATAATAAATACCCAATTGGAGAACTCAAATCAACTGTTATGGTTGTATACAGTTATCCAAAAGTAGGGGCAATGACCGTAGTAAAAGACAAAACAACAGGGGATGAACATCGGATATTTGTAGATGCATACACCCTTGATGAGGTACAAGATAAACCTGTAACTGAAACCGATTTTGGAGATTTGGGAGTTTGGTCAATATATGAGACGATATTGGAGAATGGCGTGGAAGAAAATTTAAAGGAATGGCAGAAAAGTGATAATTTTACTAAATCTATAGAACAAGCAGCAACTAATAAAGGAGTTAATATTAATGTAGCAGTCACTGAAGAAAATGTTAAAAAACTCAGTGGCGATGCAGCGATAATGACAATAACAAGTGCATATGTTTCTGTTCCCATTTATACACAAGAAACGACTTATTACTGTGTTCCCACTTCTATCCAAATGCTTTGTGAGTACTTTAATATTCCAACCTCAACCCCTTCACAAACGTACATCTATAACTATTTGGACGGGCAATCCCCATATGGGCTCTCATATGACGACATTGAGGAATGGGTTGAAGATGTATGGGATAAGACGCCAACTGTTAGAACTACTGCACTTTATAATATTGATGTTGTTACCGAGATTGACAATGAAAGACCCTTTTTCAGTACGGTTTCTGGGCATTGTCGAGTTTGTCGGGGATACTTAAATCAAGGTGGGTATTTCTATATGTATATTAATGATCCGGAAGGTGGTAATGTATATTATGAATGCACTTACGGTGGTCCAGAAGTTGGACGTGTATATGTGAGGTAAAATTCTTGACGGAGTTCGATAAAGTTCTGGTTTTAACGGTTGATTGGTATATAGTAAACTAAAGAGCGGAGTTTATCGAACTCCTCTTATTATTTGATATGTTTACTTAAAATATAAAACACACAACATTTACTATTTTCATATTTAGCAATATATTCTAAAATATAAAGTTTAACTCATAAGTAAAATACATTTTAGCTCTCCAGTTTTGTATGGGTTGAAAATAATAGCATATTTGGGAAGTAGCTCGACTAAAAAGGGAAACATCAATCCAGAATATGATTTTTACCAATAAATGTCTCTAAATGTTGAGATGCCACTTCAACATTTATAGGATAAATGTAAGTTTCCACTCAAAACAGCGAAGAACTATACTTTGGATTTATCTCGAAATTATTTCTGGATAAATTTAGATTTACTGGAATTATCTCGACTATAAGAATCCATAAAGGAGATTCAAAATGAAAGAAATAATATGTGATAAAGCATATCGAGAGAATATCCTCATAAGAATCTTTGTAATAATGGCGCTTGCACTTATAGTAAAGGTAGATATTGCAGGTGCAGATCCCTTTGCATATGTGATGAGTTCGGGTACAGTCTCTGTAATTGATACCACAACAGATACTGTTACAGCCAAGGTGAAGATAGGGGGTTATCCTGGCGAAGTTGCAATTACCCCAGACGGAACAAAAATATATGTAACTGACTCAGCTATAGGCAGTACCACTGTCTCTATAATTGACACCGTAACAAATACAGTTAATTCCACAGTGAATGTTGGAGGTAGTTCTTGGGGATCTGCCATCAACCCAGCGGGAACAAGGGTATATGTGTCGATCCGTGATAGTACCAATATCTTAGTAATTAACACAGCCACAAACAGTGTAATAGCAAAAGTTAATGTGGGGTGGAGCCCTGATAGAATTGCAGTCACTCCCGATGGAACAAAGATCTATGTTACAAGCCATCGCAGCGATATCACTTCTATAATTGACACAGTGACAAACAGTATAATAACCACTGTAAATGTAGGAGATAAACCTTGGGATGTCGCAGTCAGTCCTGATGGAACAAAGGCATATGTGACCAATTCAGGCAGCAACAATGTTTCTATAATTGACACGGCTACAAATAATGTTATAGCCACTGTAAATGTAGGAGAATATCCTTGGGGAGTTGCAGTTAACCCGGCAGGAACAAAGGTATATGTGACGAGCTGGGAAGATGATTCGGTTTCTGTAATTGATACATTCACAAATAATGTTACAACTACAATTCCTGTAGGAGTGCATCCTTGCGGAGTTGCAGTCAGATCAGACGGAACAAAGGCATATGTGGCGAATTACGACAGCAATAATGTATCTGTAATTGACACAGCTACAAACAATGTTATAGCCATTGTAAATGTAGGATATCATCCTGTTGAAATTGCCTTTGGGCATTTTATAGATTCTAATGCAACTGATCAAAGCACAGGGACAACTTCCAATGCAACTGAAGATATAGGATTTGAAGAAACTAACTTATCATCATCTGAAGAAAAAAATGCTGTTGAACTCAATAATTCAAACAATAATAATTCTGAATCTGATAATGGTAGTAGCTCAGATGAAAATGAATCGAGCAAAAATAACTCTACTCCAGGCTTCGGATTATTGGGGAGCTTGATCTGCCTGTATGGGGGATGGAAACTCGGGAAAAAGTAATAACTCCATGTTTTGAGTGGTTAATATGAGTAGAGAAAATAAAAAAATCGTCTTCTTTATCATTTTTCTGAGTTTCGTAGTACTTATTGTATTATTTGCAAAGATGACAATTTTTACTCCAACAATAACTCCTGAATCAGAAGAGAGAAAAGTAGCTGGCTTAATCATTCAGTTTAGAGATGGGGTTAGTGAGCAGGAAGCAAAAGATATTTTTGGAAACTACAACTTGACCAGGTATAAGATAGATTACAATGTTTATGATATGCCGGATAACTACTACATAATAATAGATAAAGACAAAATAATGGATGTAAGAGATGAATTGAGAAATGAAAATTGGACTGAATCTACTCCGGCTATTGAAAAAGGAAATTATTACATAATAACAAAAGGAAATTATTACATAATTACAATATCTGAACAAGCTATTAACGATAAAAACTTTCTTTCTATACTGGAAAAATACAATCTTCAGGTGAAGAAGTTCGTCTATTGCCATATCCACTTCAGTGAGCACTCCTTGAGTGGGATTTCAGAGAAACATGCGAATAATTTAAAAAGTGAGCTTGAAATGAATGAAAACGTCTTCACTGTTTACTTTGAATCTATTGAAGAATGAACATTTCACATTATTTGGTAATTGATGATCCTTGCTTGTTGGGTCTGTTACTTATTGTACTATATGGAACCATTTGAGAGTTTAGATAAGAAGGCTCTGAGGAAAAGCCAAAGCCTTTTAAAGGTGAACCTCGCTCCATCTGCGTGATATGTCCAGACCAGCATACCTTGGCAAAATGCTCCTGCACTGGTGCGAGGCCTGCAATGTGCCTGTGCTCGGAAAACAGTGTGGTTGCGGCAATAGAACAAAAAAAGTTGAGGTCACTCCTCCCGGCGATATTCGTCCGGCTTTTGATTACGATATAAAACGCATAAATTCCGTTTCGGAAAAACAGTTCAATGCACCCCTTATCCCCGAAGGGCACCTTGTGGTGCTTAACAAAGCCCCTTATGAAGACCGGATGGATGAAATAATAGTTGACGGGGAAGTTATTGCATCTATAAGGTTCGAAATAGAGAGCTGTGAATGGGTCCTTCTCCCCCGCCTCGAGGGGGCAAGGCGGCTTTTCCAGGGCAGGGATAGAAAAGACCTGAAAAAATGGGTAGTAATTGAAGAAGAAATCTTGCCTTTTATCCTGAAAAAAGGGGCAAGTATCCTGGCTCCCGGAGTCCTTGACGTAGACCCTGAAATTAAAAGAGAGAACGAAGTCATCGTCCTGAACCCTGCCGGGGAAGTAGTCTGTTGCGGGCGCGCACGGATGGCAGGAAAAGAAATGATAGAGGAAAAGCGCGGAAATGCGGTAAAACCGCGCTGGAGTTCGGAGCCGAAGGCTGCAAAAATCCTCGAGTCAGGAAAAAGCTGGGACGACGCCGTAAAAGCCAATGAAAAAATCCTCGACCGCATGATAGAGGAAGCTCACGCCTTCATAAGGGACGTTTCAGGAAATATGGACCTGAAGGTCAGCGTATCTTATTCAGGGGGAAAGGACAGCCTTGCAGTCCTTCAGCTTGTGGACGAAACCCTTGAGGATTACGAACTCATGTTTGCAGATACAGGACTTGAGTTTCCCGAAACCCTTGAAAACGTTGAAGAGGTTGCAGAATATTACGGAAAGCCTCTCAGGACAGCGAGTGCAGGAGATTCTTTCTGGGAGTCCATAGGAGTTTTCGGCCCTCCGACAATGGACACGCGCTGGTGCTGCAAGATCTGCAAACTCGGACCCATTACAAGGCTGATTGACGAAAACTATGATGGAGGCTGTCTGAGCTTTATAGGGCAGCGCCAGTACGAGTCCCATGCCCGTTCTATCAGCAAAAGGGTCTGGAAAAACCCCTGGGTAGGAAACCAGGTAGGTGCATCTCCTATACAGGAGTGGACGGCGCTGCATGTCTGGCTCTACCTGTTCAGGACAGAGGCTCCTTATAATCCGGCTTATGAAAAAGGATATGATAGAATGGGGTGCTGGCTCTGCCCCTCCTCTTCTCTATCAGATTTCTTCCAGCTTGAGGAAAGCCACCCTGAACTTGCGAAGAAGCTCAACTCTCATCTTCAGGTTTACGCAGAAAAAATGGGGCTTTCCCCTGAGTGGGTGAAGTACGGCTTGTGGCGCTTCAAACGCTATCCAAAAGTACTGCAGGAACTTGCAGGCAGAAAGGGAATTTCCCTGCTCCCATCCCAGGAAGCTCCTAAAGAACTCAACTTTGAGGTTGCCACAGGATACAGGCCCTGCAAAGCAGGAGGAATTTCTGCGGACGGAAGCTTCGGGCAGGCAATAGATATGGAAACTCTTGAGGAAAGCGGGATGCTTAAGCCGGCAGGTAAGGTTTCCTTCATAGAAGGAGCTGCCTCTATTGCTATGGGAGAATCAAGAGCTCAGGTTTTTGCATCAGGAAACGTCAACGGACGGAGTGAAAACGAAAAAACACTGAAGAAACTCATGCAAAATGTTGAGTTCTCGGTAAGGAGAGCTGTTCTCTGCCAGGGATGTGGAATCTGTGTAGGGCACTGCGAGCACGGCGCAATTGAAATGAAAGAGAAAAGAGCCTGTATAAAGGACAGCTGTACTCATTGCAGAGCCTGTATAGAAGTCTGCCCACTTGTGAAATTTATATGAACCGATATTGAAAATCGATGATAGGAAAAAATACAGGGATTAGATGGACTGAAGATAGGAATAAAACATAGGGATTAGATAGAATTGAATAAAAGCCAGATACTGGATTAATGAGCAGAAAAAAAGAAGGGTGAACCCCGGGAAGGAAGGGCGGATTGGATATTTACCAGAGAAGGCGACCTTTCCAGGGCTTCGGTTGTAAAATGTAAAAATTATTCGGCATCAATATTTATTTCAAAACAACTTGCGATCTGGTTCCCCCTCCGGTATGTGCCTGTAATCTTTTGACTGCCCTGGCAGGTTACCTGAATGTCCCACACCCGGTATCCTCCACTGCCCGTTTTTTCCTCATCTTCGGGAATGAATCTTTCTCTCATTATCTGCAGCCCGTTACTGGTTGCTATATTCCAGCTGAATCCGCTGACCGGATTTTCTGGAAACTGGATTGTAAACGGTTTTTTAATCACGTGTCCCTCTCCTAACCGTCCTTATGCAGCCGTCCTTCCTTACCCACTTTATAATTTTTTTCGCCATTTATAGCGAATTTCTAATAAAGTGTCGTTTTGGAGAAACCCGCATGCAGAGATTACCTACATAAAAAAATAGCCTGGCTCAAAATGGGGATAGAAATTCAGGTTCCGGAATCAATTTCGAGATACTAGCCTTTTTATTATTACATTTCTTGTATGATAAATTTTATGAAAAAAATCTCTCGCAGGTTAACGAAAAACAAGAATAATCAGTAAAATAATTTCATTAAATTAATTTCAATTAAAGTAGACGTCGTTTTTATACAAGCCATAAATTAAATCATGCTAAAAACAGAGTTGTGTAAGATCAGAGTCTTGTATGACCAAAGTCGTATAAGATCAAAGCTGCATAAGATCAATGTCATGTAAGATCAAAGTCGTATAAGATTAGAAATGGCAAAGATAACTTCCTGAACAGGTACTAATAAGGTAAACATAATTCTCAAACTTAAGTGCTGCACTCAGTAATCAAAAAGGCTTTTCTGCCCTTTTTTCTTCTGGAGTCCCCCTACCCTGATTCCGACACGCCTGAACTCAGTCCTGTTTTCTGAGAGGAACTCACCAAGAATTTCCCCTGATACCTGAAGAAGGACTTCTTTTGAAGAGACAGGATGATTGAGTGTGCGACTTTTGGTATACATTTTAAAATTTGAATTTATGACCGTGATGGTTACAATCCTGAAGGAGAGTTCCCTTGAATCCAGTTTATCGATAACATCCCCTGCGAGCCTTTCAAGCACTGAAGAAATGAGTTCTTTATCCAGAGTATCTTCAGGAAGAGTTGCAATTCTTCCGATCTGCTCAGAGCCGTCTTTTTCTTTAAGAGGGGAGCCGTCAATCCCTGCAGCAGCCTGTTTAAGCCATGTGCCTCTTAACTTACCGAAGGTAGAAATAAGATCAATAATAGCGTGCTCGGCAAGATCTTTCACTGTAATTATGCCCATTTCCTGCAGTTTTTTTGCGGTTACGTCCCCGACACCCCACAGTCTGGACACTTTAAGCGGCGATAGGAAAGCTTCCAGCTCCTGCGGGCTTACAATGGTTATTCCATCAGGTTTTTTTGTAGAGGAAGCCATTTTGGCAATTAATTTATTAGGCCCTATTCCTATAGAACAGGTAAGATTCTCCTTTTCTTTAATTTCTCTTTTAATCTGCATCCCGAGATCAAAAGCAAAGTTAAAGTCTCCGCCTGTCCTTTCGGAAATCTCAAGAAATGCCTCATCTATGCTTATCTGTTCAAAAGAATCTCCGTTTATCCCCGGGTCTGTATAACTGCGGAGGATTTCCATAATCCGGTCCGAAACCGAAGTGTAAAATTCCTTCCTGACAGGCAGGAAGACAGCTTCAGGATTGAGTTTCTTAGCTCTTGTGCAGGGCATTCCTGCCCTGATCCCGAATTCTCGGGCAGCGTAATTGCATGTGCTGACAGCTCCACTCAGTCCGCTTCTTCCTGAAAGCATGCATACTACGATTGCTTTTCCCCGGAGTTCGGGATTTTCTCTTTCCTCGACTGCTGCATAAAAATAGTCCATATCTACGTGAAGAACGACACGCTGCATTAAAGGAAGAGATGCATGGAAGATTTGTATAATTATCTCTCGAGTGCATTTGTCTTGAAGGTGGAGGTATGGAGAAAGAAAGGAAAAACTTAAAAGCAAAACGGTGACTTAAGGCACTGACCTTAAACAGAATTGAACTAAGGACAAACAGAGCTAAAAACAAAAATAAGTAATGAAAGAAGTAATGAAAGCGCTGCAAAAAGGCAAGTACAAACCATAACACATAAAAAAGATAACTTCATTTGCTGTAACACTATTTTTAAAAAAGGTATATAAAAAGGTAAGTTTGGTTTCATTAGAGGACGTTTTCAGACATGAGCAAGTCAAATCCCCCAAAGAATCTCGGAAAAGGAGCAGATCTTCCGGAGCAGGCTGAGGGCAAAAAAAGCCCTGAAACCGGGAAAGGTCCGGAAAAGGCAGGTAGTCCCGAAGAAAGAAACGGCACCCCTGTTATTGAAGTAAAAGATCTCTGCCACAGATATCCTCACCTGGAGGCAAATGCTCTTGACAGGATAAACCTCAAAGTATACAGGGGAGAAAGAGTTGCAGTGCTCGGGGCTAACGGGGCAGGAAAGTCTACACTTTTCAAACATCTTAACGGGATTCTGCGCCCTCTTTCCGGAGAAGTCCTGGTAAAAGGAGAAAAAATTACAAAAAAGAACATCCGTGTGTGCAGGGGAACCGTAGGAATAGTTTTTCAGGACCCTGATGACCAGGTGCTTGCTCCAAGCGTTGAAGAAGACGTCGCTTTCGGGCCAATCAATATGGGGTTATCCAGACAGGAAGTCGAAATCAGGGTCAAAGAATCCCTGGAAATGGTAGGGCTTAAGGGTTTTGAAGAAAGGGCACCTCACCATCTGAGCGGGGGACAGAAAAAGCTTGTGGCAATTGCAGGAATCCTTGCAATGCGCCCGGAGGTTATCGTGCTTGACGAACCCACAGCAGGGCTTGATCCATTAAGCTCAGCCCGGATCCTGGAGTTACTTACAAAAATGAACAGGGAGCTGGGGATAACTCTCCTGCTTTCAACCCATGATGTGGATGTTGTACCCTATTTTGCGGAAAGAGTTTTCGTGCTCCACCACGGTAAACTCGAGGCTGACGGAACCCCTGAAGAGATATTCAATGACCCGAAATTACTCAGGAAAGCCCATCTGAGGCTTCCCAGGGTTGCAGAAATTTTCGAGATGCTTCAGCAGGAGGGCGTTGAGGTAGATATACAGATAACAGCCGAAGCAGCCAGAGATGAAATACTCAGGGTTATAAGCTCCGCACATCAAAAAGCGGGGATAAAATAAAAACAAAATGGAACCTGAAGAACCTTTACGGGGCATTTGAGGAGAATCCTGATGGTGACACTTACCGATATCGAGCGCGAATCATATAAAAATAGCCCTATACACAGGCTCGATCCAAGAGTAAAACTGCTCTTTGCGCTTGCCGTGATCATTTATACGGTCAGCCTGCCCCGAATCCATGAAGAAAATATAAACCGCCTTCTTGCTGTCGAGATATATCTTCTGCTGCTTGTATTTGTTGCCGGGCTTGACATAAGGTATTTTCTCCTGCGTATCCTTGCGATTCTACCTTTAGGGATTGGAATTGCTCTGGTCCAGCCTTTTTTGAGACCATCTTTTGTGGAGACTTATACTCCGTATCCTCTTGACCTGCCTTTAGGGCTGACCATAACCTATGAAGGGCTGGCTTTCGGGAGTTCTCTCCTGATGAAATTTGTTGTCTGTGTAACGGCAGTAATACTGCTTTCTTCTACAACAAGGATGAGGGATATGGTCTCAGCAGCAGACAGGATAGGTTTTCCCAGGGAATTTACCCTGCTGCTCAGCATGATGATCCGATATCTCTTCCTCTTCTGGGCCGTCCTGAAAAGAATAAGGATTGCACAGCAGACAAGGCTTTTTGATATATGGAATAAGGATGTGCCCAGAAAGTGGATTATAAATCAGGTAGGGAACAGTATCAGTTCGATCTTCGTACGTTCTTATGAGCAGGGAGAAAAAACCTATATAAGCATGCTCTGCAGAGGATACGGAAGCGGGCATCATAAGGCGTATTATACTGGGAAAATCAAAGCATGGGATATTTTCTTTTTAATTTTCAGTGTAGGAGGTATAGTTTATATCCATTATTTAATGTGAAAATGTATTTTATCAAAAAAATCACATCTCCTGAAGTCTTTTATCTGAAAGCCCTGAACTCTATTTCTGCAAAACTGTCTTTTATATAAAACTACCTTTTTATTGAAACCTTATTTTACAATTCAGATTATTAATTGTAAACTTTAACACCAACGGCCTGCACCTGCATACTCAGTTCAGTACAAGTGAAAATGGATGGATAAGCAATTTGATGTATATATAAATACAGAAATAACGAATTTGACTAAACAGGAGATTTATCGAAAAAAGTAATATCAAAACGTATATATGTAATACTGGACAATCAGCTATTATCAAAGAAAACTCGTCGAAAATATTCGTCGAGGACGTTATCTGATATTCAAGGAAGTCGGGTTAGCTTCTGAGAAATAATCGGAAATGTCCGATTCTGGAATAAACTCATCTTCTTCAGGAATGTCTTTTCCGTACCCGAGCGGAATTCCTGTTTAAAACTGAAAAATAAGAAATGGGGTAAAAAGAGGAAAAATGAATGCATATACCTGATTCGTTCATACCGCTTGACCAGGCAGTAATTTACTGGATTATTGCGCTGCCTTTCATTATAATGTCAATGAGATGGGCAAGAAAAGAACTCGATGAGATGAAAGTACCAATCCTTGCTGTTCTTGCAGCAGGGATATTCGCTATCCAGGCTATGAATATACCCATAGGCATGGGAACAAGCGGACATATGGTAGGCGCAGCCCTTGTAGCAATTGTTCTTGGAAGCCCATGGGCTGGTGTCCTCGTACTTACTCTTGTACTGCTCGTGCAGGGTTTTGCCTTTGCTGATGGTGGAATAACGACAATGGGCGCAAATATCCTGAACATGGGAGTTGTTTCCGGTTTTGTCGGATATTATACATATGCTATCCTCCGCAGGAGTCTGAGCACAAGTATCGCAGCCTTTGGGGGCGCATGGCTAGGACTTTTCAGTTCGGCAATCGTCTGTGCAGTTCAGATGTGGATTGCAGGCACTTTCCCTCTGGTTCCGGGGCTTATAGCAATGGGAACCTTCCACCTTATAATCGGATTTATAGGAGAAGGACTTATTACCTCAATAGCGATATCAGCTATTGCAAAATCTCGCCCGGACCTTCTGGAAGAAACTAGCTCGAGAGCAAGAAAAGAGAGAGCTGAAATGGAGGCAATTGTTTGAGCGGGAAAAATATGAAATTTCTGTATGCAGGAATTGCAATTGCGCTCTTAATCTCGGTACTTGCCCCTTTCCTCGCTTCCCCGGACCCTGACGGGCTGGAAAGTGCGGCTTCAGGCGTGATAGAGGAATCAAAACTATCTGAACTGGAAGGGCAGGAGCCCGCAGTAAGTTCTCCGATGCCTGACTATGCGATTGAAGGCATGGGAAAGAGCGGAGAAGTTATGGCGATTGCCATAGGAACCATAGCTGTACTGGCAATCAGTTTCGGCCTGGGTAAAGTATTCAATAAAAAAGCCTGAAAAAAGGACCGCTTTTTTCCTTTTTGAAGCATCTCTCCCGGAAGACTTGAGAGAAGGCTAACCCTATAATTTTAGTAATTAAACGTTTCATCAGGGCTCAATTCAGAGCTCTTTGATCACTATTTTTTCCCTGAAAACTTTCCAGTTTACTCGCCAATAAAGATAATGCTGGAGGGGCACAGTTCTTTAACAACACAAACCTGGCATCTTGGTTTTCTTGCCTGGCAAACTTTTCTCCCGTGATAAATCAGAGTCATGGAAAACGAATCAAGGTCCTCTTTCCGGGCAAGGGATATAAGATCCTGTTCAATTCTCGCAGGGTCGGAATTCTTTGTAAGCCCCAGCCTTCCGGAAACCCTTTTCACATGGGTATCCACAGCAATTCCCTCTATTACTCCAAAAGCCCTGGCAAGCACTATGTTAGCGGTCTTCCTCCCCACTCCGGGAAGAGTTACCAGTTCTTCCATAGTGCGGGGGACTTCTCCACCATAGCGCTCGATGATCATCTGCGCAGCAGCTTTGATATTTTTTGCTTTACTTTTGTAAAAGCCCGAAGAATAAATGTCTATTTCCAGTTCTCTAAGATCTGCGTTTGCGTAATCCCATGCACTTTTATATTTTTTGAAAAGATTTTCGGTCACTTTATTAATCTGGACATCCGTTGATTGGGCAGAAAGGACGGTCGCCACAAGAAGTTCCAGAGGGTTGCTGTAGTTTAAAGAAGGTTTTGCATCGGGATACTCTTTTTGCAAAAGAGCCCAGATACGGTCAAAGTTATGCCTGTTATCAGGAATATCATATTCCTGCACGGGTTCATTGGAAGTCAATTTCCTGGGTTTTTTTTCAGGCATTAAAAGAACTCCGGTACCATGTTTATCTCCGAAATCTCAGTCATAAGAACAGGTCTCTTAAACGCATAGATATAATAGCTTATTTTTTAATAGCTTATTTTTAAACAGCTTATTTTTAAACAGCTTATTTTTAAACAGCTTATTTTTAAACAGCTTATTTTTTAATAGCTTATTTTTAATAGATTATCTTTTAATAGCTTATTTTTTGTCTTTTTAAGGAAGGACGATAATTGAGATAATCTGTGTAAAGCAGCCGGATTTCAAAACATATAACGAATATCTGAACATGTTGTCGGATAAGTAAAAATCATTTTCTTTAGATCCGATGCCCTGAGCCCCAGTCTCATTGCCATAGCAAAAACATTGATCGCCTCTTCGGCATTGGGACCCAGAATATGGGCTCCCACTATGCGGTCCTTTTCTTCGTCGAGAATTACCTTTGAAGCTGCAAACTCCAGCCCTGATCTTCGGGTTGTGCTCCATTTACTGCGGTCACGAAAAACGACTTTATATTTATTATCTTTTGTTTCCGAGCTTCCAACGGAAGCAAGAACAGGAATGGTAAAAACTGCACTAGGAATGCCTGTATAACTGGCTTCAACCTCATTTCCATCAATAATATTAGATGCTGCAACCTCTCCCTGGAGGGTTGCTACCGGGGTAAGCTGTATTCCTTCGGCAGTGCAGTCTCCCCCGGCGTAAACGTTAGGGTTTGATGTGCGCATGTGCTTATCAACTACAATCCCTTTTTTCCCGGCTTTAACTCCTGCATTCTCCAGCCGCAGGTCTTCAATATCAGGGACCCTGCCTGCTCCGTTTACTACCATATCCGCTTTGAAGACCTGAGTTTCTGGTCCTGTTTCAGTTTTATACCCGGCCCTAACAAGAAATTCCTCGTTTCCTTTTTCAACGGCTACTACCGGCCTGTTTGTAAGAATTTTTATACCGGCAGCCTCGGAAGCCCTGACAAGCATGTCAACGATATCGGAATCAAAAGTTCCAAGAGGTTTTTCACTCCTGTGCAGAATAGAAACTTCAGCCCCGGTTCGCCTGGCAATGTGCGCAAACTCAAAAGAGACATACCCGCCTCCTATGAAAATAATCCTTTCTGGAAGCTCCTCGGTTTCCATGAATTCTTCACTGGTTATTACATATTCCTCACCAGGAATCTTCAGTTCCCTGGGCTTTGATCCTGTTGCAAGGAAAATATACTTTCCTTTAAGCCTGTCTTTTCCCACAAGCACGGTATTCCCGTTCTCAAACTGAGCTCTCCCGTGATACATATCAATCCCCATATTTGCGAACATTTTCTCAACTTCATTAGGATAGCCTTCGGTGAACGTCCTTTTGAACCTGATAAGCGAACGCCAGTCAATTTTTATGGGTTTTTCTGCTCCTGCACCTTTGCCTGCAAGCCTGTTGTTCCAGTCTACGGCTTCCGATGCACTTGAGAGGACTTTTTTGGGATCACACCCTCTCAAGGGGCAGGTCCCCCCATATTCCCTTGAATCAATAATGGCAAATTTCAGTCCAGAGGACTCTGCCCTGCCTGCCATGGTCCGGCCTGCAGTACCGGTCCCGACAATAATAATATCGTATTCCTTTTCCATCAATTCCCCGACCTGTTATCTCTTTCCTGAAAAATAGGTTTAAAACGAAAACTAAAAATGAAGCTGAAAATCAGGAGCAGGTTTAAGAAAGATTACTTAAAACCCCATTCCCATACCTTTTATCCTTTTTATTTCCAGAGAATAAGTATCCAACCTGAACATTATTTCTTAGCGGCTGAAAATGAAATAAACTTGAAAAATGACTTTAAAAATACCAAAAGGTTAAAGAACTACATGTTTGAAGGTTTATATCTGGATGTTAACAGAACGTTACATTTAAGGAGGTTAACCCTGATTTTTTTCAGTGAAAAACCTCTTTCCAATAAAATAAAGTGTAAACCATAAGTTTTATAGCTAATAATTTTTAAACCAAGTATATTGGTGATTTTTTGGTAAAAAGGGCATTGCTCAGCGTCTCAGACAAGACAGGAATTGTGGAATTTGCGCGTGGGCTCGAAGCACTTGGCGTGAAGATTATCTCAACAGGCGGGACAGCAAAAATACTTCGCGATGCAGGTATTGAGGTTACTGATGTTTCGGAAATCACGGGTTATCCGGAGATGATGGGAGGAAGAGTCAAAACCCTCCACCCGAGGATTCACGGAGGGCTTTTGTGTCTCCGTGACAGCAAAGAACAGATGGAGGAAGCTGCAAAAGAAGACATTTCCCTTATTGATCTGATAGCTGTGAACCTGTATCCCTTTGAAGTAACTGTTGCCAGAGCCAATGTGGAGCTTGAAGAAGCCATTGAAAACATAGATATTGGAGGGCCTACTCTTCTCCGCTCTGCAGCCAAGAACTATCGCTCAGTAACGGTATTATCTGACCCCTCAGATTACGGGCATGTCCTTAAGGAACTGCGCTCAAGCGGAATAATATCGGAAAAAACCCGTGCTGAACTTGCGGTTAAAGCTTTCAGGCACACAGCAGACTATGATGCAGCTATTGACAATTATCTTAGCAAGACCCTGCTCAATGAAGAAATGCTCCGGCTGAAATTTACTGATGGTACAAAACTCCGCTATGGAGAAAACTGGCATCAGAAAGCCTATTTTTATAAAGACCCTGCAATAAAAGGTCCAAGTCTGGCAAAAGTTACCCAGCTCCACGGGAAAGAACTTTCTTATAACAACTATGTGGATGCGGATAATGCTCTCCAGACAGTCAAAGAACTGGGCAATGCTTCCCCTGCTGTGGCAATTGTAAAACATAATAATCCATGCGGACTTGCTACCGGAGAAACCCTTCTGGAAGCACTGCAGGCAGCCTGGGACGGAGATCCGATCTCTGCATACGGAAGCATAATCTGTTCAAACGAGACATTTGACCTTGAATCTGCAACTTTTTTGAATGGGAAATTCGTAGAAATTATACTTGCCCCCGATTTCAAGCCAGATGCCCTGGAGTACCTGAAAAAGAAAAGTGAAAACCTGAGACTCCTGAAACTTCCTGAACTCAGAGATGTTTTCGGAACGGAATACACCTACAAATATGTAATCGGAGGCATGCTTAAGCAGAGCCGTGACATAGGAGTATACGAGAAATGGGAGTCTGTCACTGAAGTTCCTTACCCTGAGAAAAAGCGTGCACTTTCAGAATTCTGCCTTAAAGCATGCAAAGCCACGAAATCCAATGCAGTAATCCTTGCTCATGAATATAAACCAGGTCAATTTATGGTGCTTGGTATGGGAGCAGGGCAGCCTAACAGGGTAGACTCTATCCGCAAACTGGCAGCCACAAAGGCAGTCGAAAACCTGAGGGTGATCTATGCACGTGAGCAGCCTGCTATCTCTTTTGAAGAATACTGCCAGAAGATCATGTCGGAATGTGTAATGGCTTCGGATGCTTTCTTCCCATTCGATGACAGCGTGGTTCATGCAGCAGAAAGTAACATCCGATATATTGTTTCCCCTGGCGGCTCGATCAGAGACAATGAGGTTATTGCTACTGCAAACAGACTCGGAGTTGCTATGGTCTTTACAGGCATGCGGCATTTCCTTCATTAAAAATAGAAACACAGAGGACTCAGCACAGGACTGAGTCCGGTATAAAGCTTCAGTACTCCTGCATCCGGGGGGCAGGGTACATCCCGTTTAACATATGTCTTTTATAATTTGCCAAAGTATTCAATTCATATTTATCCGCCTACTTTTATTAAGAATTTGTCGGAAAGCTGACTTTAGATCTCAATTTTTTGAGAATGATTTTCGACTTATATTTCGAATAGGTGGCCTGAAGATATGTGCCAATGAGATAAATTTATCTCAATAAGATAATCTTTTTTTTTATAAAGTCGGCAGATGATTGTCAGATTTGAATTTTGATTTTCGAAAGACAGATACACAAAATCCCCGCATATTGGAAAAAATTATTAAAGATTAGATATACTCTTGAAAAAGATAATATATATTGAATTCGTATACCATTCTAGCAATATTATATCACCTTGATATAACTGCAACCTCAATTCAATATAAAAGATGAGAAAAATTAAAAAAACTAGATTGCTTCTCCTGCAAATAATAGTTGGGGAGCTTACATAATTTCGAAAAAAACTTTCAAACTACTCCAAAGACATCATGAGAGAAAATGGGCGGATAAGTGTGAAATCAACCGGACTTTTAAGCATCCTGACTTTTTCAGAAAAAAGGAAAGACATCTTATTTTTACTTCAGGAGAGCCCCAAAACCCTTTCGGAGATTAAGGACTACTTCGATGTGAGATCACCTGAAATTTTACCTCGCCTGAAAGAAATGGAAACTGCGAATATGATCGTCAGGCAGGAAGGAATGTATAAATTGACTTCCCTGGGAAAAGTTTCAGCTATATATTACAAACCCTTCCTTGATACTCTGACAGCCATAGAAGCGAATGAAGACTTCTGGAGAGATCATGATATTACGGCAATCCCGGATACATTGTTAGGCAGAATTCAGGAACTGAAAGAGTGCAGGGTTATAAAAGATGAACATGAACATATTTATGATTCTCACAAAACATTTATGGATAATGTTCCTGCCTCTAACCGCTTCATTGGTTTTACGTCCATTTTTCTTCCAAGCTACCCATCGATGTTTCTCGAAATGGCTCAAAAAAATATCCCGATCTCCATAATTATGACGCCAAATGTCTTTTTTAAAATCAAAAGCGAGCATAATGCTGAAATTGAAGAGTTTCTTAAGTATAAACACACAAGCTTACATGTTTACGATACTGCAAAAGTAGCTTTTGTTGTAACGGACAGATTCATGTCTCTCTCTCTCTTTTTCAAAAACGGAACCTTTGATCCAAGGAGTGACCTTGTAGGTTTTGACTCGTCCTCGATAAAATGGGGAGAAGACCTTTTTAAGTATTACAAAGAAAACGCGGTTGAAATTAAGACACTATAAGCCAGAAGATAAAATTCATCCAGGGTTGCAGTTATTCTAAGAAGCTAAAAAACAGGAAAACAAAAGGGACATGGCTGAAGAGATACGGATCTTCAGTCTACCTGTTGAGTCTATTTAAGCAGCCCTAAACGAATTTTCAATGCTGATTTTAATGATTTTATTATAAGCTCGGGCTCTCAATGCAGATTGGAGCAAACTTTTCATAAGAATTTTTCAGAGAATTCAGCCTTTATGCAACTAATGCGCCTGCAATAATTCTTAATCCTGTAATGGATGTGGATTCTCCGTCAACGAGAAGGATTCTCTCCATATTTTGTGAAATAAATTCCTCACTTCCAGAGTAAGTAAATTTTTGAATACATATTAGTCCACAAATAAAACTATAGAGAATTATGAGCGGTTCAAAAGCAAGGGCTCCATGAATAAGTGCAATTCCTATTGCCATGTGAGAAAGCATGTGCATAGCAGTAAGGAGAGTACGGGTTTTCTTTGCTCCCAGGCTTACTGGAAGTGTCTTGATACCTGCAAGGGCATCTCCTTTAATATCCTTAAAATCGTAGATTGCAGAGTTAATAAAGAGTTTAACTCCAAAGAAGATAAAAACCATAACAATAGGAACAAGATCTCCACACCCGCTGCCCGCAAGTCCTGCAATGAAAATTCCCCATGTAAGCCCCACAACAATATTTTTTATTCCAAGCCCCCCCTTGAGTTTCAAAGCGAGCCTGCCGATTTTAATGCCTTTACTGTACAGATAGCCAGTTATAAAAGGTATGAATGCAAGTGCAAGCAATCCCTCTTTTGCAAGAATATAAGTTCCTATTAAAAAAGCCAGTAATGAAACTATGAGTCCAACTCTTTTATTTGAGCCGTTAAGTTCAGTTCGGTTTACAGAGTCTTCTTCGGATCCCAGAGCTCTGTCAAGGGTGTATACTGTATAAATAATTAAACCACCTGCAATGCAGGTTAGTATACTTGATTGAATGTGGAGTAATATAAATGCAAGATGTATTCTTAGTGCTCCAGAAAATGCAACTAAAATAGAACTTTTAAGCAGTTCTAAAGTAGCGTTTTTCTCGTGAGAATTAAGATGTATCGTCCTGCCGTGCTTGAAAATGTACCCAAAACTTCCTGAAAATACATTGGAGCTCATGAAACTAATAATGGTAGACTTTTAAATATTATTAATTCCATATAATATAGGAAGATAAGTATAACAAATAAATTACTTGTGAAATTGTATACGATTGAACTAACAATTAAAAGGATAAGTTAGCAATTATATTTATACAGATGAATCGCCCTGCTGCATTCGAAAAAGGCCAGGGAATAGGATCACAAAAAATGAATGATTAACGTACATTCTTTGGATCAAATGCCGGAGCCTGGAAAAGGACAGGGCAGATGACACAGAAGTGAAAAGGGCAGGGCAAATGTTATAGAAATGAAAAGGGCAGGGCAGATGAGGAGAAGGAAAATGAACAGGCAATCCTGATCTCTTTGTTTATAAAAGAGAATGTCTTATGGGAAACGAAAATTTGAAACTTTATGTCTGAACGTGTGAATAATAAATATAAATTAATTTCGCAAACTATTTTATTAGCGTTAAACGCGCATTAAAGCTGTATTAAAAGCATTGAAAGTTTCGGAATAGAGAATGAAATGAAAAAAGCGCGTATATAACAAAACCGGATTAGAATATGAAAATTAGATATATAATATAAGCAACATATGTTGTTAAAGGGATTTTACATGTGAAAACTGCTGCCCAGTATATAGTTCCTGATAAAAATATCTTAACCAATGGTTAATTTAAGGACAGAAACCAAAGACGGATCTTCCGGAAGCAAACTTTTGGGAAAAAAGACTTTGAGGGGCGATAAATGTGATTTCATCGGATTCGGATATCTCTGAAGGGGACAGGGACCAGCAAGATCTGAAAGGAAAGAAAGCGGATAACCCTGCGCAGGAAAGGATTCTTGAGCCTAAAACTTCAGACGGCTACAAAAAAACTGCCACTCTATGGCATTCTCAGAGAAGTGAGGAAATATATAGAGAGCTTGAAACTTCCCCCAGAGGACTTGAGCCTGAAGAAGCAGAAGTCAGACTCAAAGAATATGGAGAAAATACCCTTCCAGCAAGGAAGCCTCCGGGGCTTTTGGAAATAGTCCTCAATCAGTTTAAAAGCCCTTTAATTTATATCCTTCTTCTAGCAGGAATAATTGCTGCTCTTCTTGAAGACTTCACAGATGCAGGGTTCATTTTCCTTGTAGTTATCATCAATGCTGTAATCGGCACCATCCAGGAATGGAAAGCAGAACAGAGTGCATCACAGCTGCAGACAATCTTAAAAATTATGTCACGGGTCAGAAGAGGAGGGACCGAGATGGTCATTCCGGCTGAAGAGATAGTCCCCGGTGATATCGTCCTGCTAGAATCCGGGAACCGTATCCCTGCCGACCTTCGCATTCTCCGTGCCACAAACCTGACTGTTGATGAATCACTCCTTACCGGTGAATCCGCTGCTGTGCAGAAAACTGTGGAAGCACTTAAAGAAGATATTCCTGTAAATGACCGTCACAATATGGCATACGCCGGAAGTACTGCAATTACAGGACGCGGCTGTGGGGTTGTAACTGCAACAGGCACCCGAACCGAGGTTGGCAAAATTGCACGCGCAGTTACAGAAACAGTGTCAGCAAAACCTCCTCTCCTTATACGGATGGAAGAATTCGCCCGGAAAGTAGGAATTGCTGTGATCGCTGCGAGTGCGGTGATGAGCGCGGTTGCCCTTTATCAGGGGACTGCTCCTATAGAAGTTTTTTTCCTTGCAGTGGCACTCGTTGTATCAGCTATTCCAGAAGGGCTACCTGTAGGGGTTACGGTTGCACTTTCAATTGCATCCACCAGAATGGCCAGAAGAAATGTAATTGTCCGCAAACTTTCTGCGGTCGAAAGCCTGGGAAGCTGCACCACAATAGCAACCGATAAGACCGGGACTCTCACAGTTAACCAGCAGACAGCAAGAATGATCCTGTTACCTCCCGGAGAGTATTTTGAGGCTTCTGGAGAAGGGTATATCCCTGAAGGCGGGATAGAGAAGAAAGATGGAAACTCCCCTGATGCAGAAGATATGAAGAGACTCCAGGAGTTTGCGCTGGCTACTGTGATCTGTAATGAAGGAACTCTCTTTCAGGAAAATGGAATATGGATTCATCACGGGGATGCTATAGATGTAGCGTTCCTTACACTTGCATCCAAGATAGGGATAAATCTGGAAAAAGCAAGGAAAGAAGTGAAAATCATTGCCGAAGTCCCTTTCGAATCCGAAAGAATGTACGCAGCCGTATATTATCAGGAAAATAAAAGCGGACCTATCAGGGTAGCTGTCAAAGGGGCTATGGAAGCTATTCTCCCGTACTGTAAAACAATGAATACATCGGAAGGCACGATTCCGATTGACCCTGATGCTCTTAACCAGGAACTGAACTCCCTGATGGAGAAAGGGTACCGCGCTCTCGTTGTAGCTGAGGGTCAGGTCTCAGGAAAGGTTGAAGAAGCGCCTGAACTCAAGTCTGTAAAGCCAGAGCTTACGTTTCTTGGCATTGCAGCGTTCATAGATCCTTTGAGGCCCGATGTTACTGAAGCAGTCCGTACCTGTAAAAGGGCTGGAATTGATGTAATAATGATTACCGGTGACCACCCTAAAACCGCATTTGCGATAGCCAAAGAGCTAGACATAACTCACTCCAGAGAGGAGATGATTACGGGCAGAGAGATGGAGGATCTTGGAGATCCCGAACTTCCGGTCTTCATGTCTACGCTTGAGAAAATGCGAGTTTTCGCGAGGGTGACGCCCGTTCAGAAAATGCAGATTGTGGATTCTCTTGTCAGGAGAGGACATTTCGTTGCTGTTACCGGGGATGGAGTTAATGATGCACCTGCACTCAGAAGGGCAAATATCGGTGTGGCTATGGGGTCAGGTACCGATGTGGCGAAAGACACGTCTTCGATGATAGTAACTGACGATACATTCTCCTCAATTGTTGCAGGGGTTGAAGAAGGAAGGATTGCTTATGACAATATCAGGAAGGTTACTCTCCTTCTTATCTCAACCGGGCTTGCAGAAGTTATCCTTTTCATACTCGCTCTTTTTATGGGCTTGCCGATACCATTGTTTGCAGTGCAGCTCCTCTGGCTTAATCTCGTTACTAATGGGATTCAGGGTGTGGCACTTGCCTTCGAGGCAGGCGAGTCTGGAGCAATGCTAAGGAAGCCAAGAAGACCCGAAGAAGGGATATTTAATGAACTGATGATAAAACAGACATTGATCTCAGGAACAACCATAGCGATAGTAGCGTTTGCAATCTGGGTGTGGTTACTCGGAGAAGGGTACGAAGAAAACTGGGCAAGAAACCTGCTGCTGCTCCTGATGGTTCTCTTTGAAAATTTCCATGTCTTTAACTGCCGCTCCGAATACCGCTCTGCATTCCGGGTGCCTATCAGGAACAATTATTTCTTGGTTGCAGGCGTTATTATGATGCAGGGGCTACATATCACTGCCATGCACATACCTTTTATGCAGGGGCTTCTCGGTGTGAACCCGGTCACATTTCAGAGCTGGCTCAGCCTCCTCTTAATTGCTGCCACAATTATTATTGTGATGGAAATATTCAAAAAATTAAGGGCTGCCCGCGACAAAGATGTTGTAGCATGAGGGCTACCTTAATAGCTAAAAAAGCCCTCAAAATTTCTTTATTTAAAATGAAGAAACTTTTCATCACGCCTTTCCTCCTGTACTTCTTACCCTCTGGACAAATGCCCCCATTCTCTTTTTCAAGTGTTTCCTGAGGGCAAGACCCGAGGATTTCTTCCTGCTCAGTAATAGAAAAGAGAGCGGCTAGTAAAGATAGTGAAAAACGAGAAATTGAGACATGGGAGTAAAAGGTTTTAATATAAAAAAAGGGCTGAAAAGCCCAAAATAAGAATTTACGATTACAAGCGTTTTTCAGAGAGGAATTATCTTTTTCCCAAATGATTCATTCAGAACCTGGCCCATAGCAGTATAAATAGCTGCAAGCCCTGTGAAAATCCCCTCATAACCTGCGACCTTGATTATTGCCGCATCGCCCAGATAGTTCCCCGCGGCAAGCAGGAAGAAGAGAATAGTAAGGGCAAGGAAAACGACCTGCAGTGCTCTCGTTGCTTTTAATGTACCTATGAACATGTACAGGGTGAAAAGTCCCCACATAAAGAGATATGCGGCAAAGGCTGGCTTGGACATAGCTAGACCTGCGAAATTATCTCCTAATTTGGGAAGCAGGTTTATTCCTACGAGGGTGAGCCAGAAAAGCCCATATGACGTAAAGGCCGTGGTTCCAAAAGTATTACCTTTCTTCCACTCCATGATTCCGGCAATTACCTGGCCTAATCCACCGTAGAAGATGCCCATAGAAAGGATCATCGCATCCATCGGATAAAAGCCAGCATTGTGTATATTCAAAAGCACAGTTGTCATTCCGAATCCCATTAAACCCAGGGGAGCAGGGTTCGAGGATAAATCCTTTAGTTTTATATCAGTAATATTCATAACATCTCTAACTTCATGACTCACGAAATCCAACCTCCTTCCGTTAGACCAGGAATAAATCCCGAACGTCTAAAAAAAACATAAAGACAATCTGCTGTTTTTGAGGTTACCTTTTACCTCTTGAAGGAATATGTCATTGTTAATAGTTATAGAGTTTACGATACGGTTACAGAAGGAAAATAAAAACTGATGATTTCCCTGAGATCTCAGTTTAATAAAACGAGGCAATGCGTTTTTAGATTGAAATTCCTTCAATTTTATGCGCGAATTTCCATTAAAAGGAATCTCAATTGAATAAGAAAAAAGATGATGCCGGTTAACGAAATGAGGAAAACATTATCAGTTAACCCTTATAGAACTGACAATAGAATTAATGAAAAAAAGAAAGAAAGGTAAAGTTGAAATCTTTATTCAGGTTGCTGTTAAGGTTCTGAAAGGGCTTGTCAAAGGGGCTTCAGAAGCATAAAAGCCATAGTAATATTCATCATAAAGCCTACCGTACAGGAAAACATTAATGTATCTTCCAGGGAATTTTTTGCCGCGCCTTCACTAAGTATCCTATGATAGCAATGAAACACCAGAAGCTGAAAAAGTAAAGGCATAGTTGCCGCATATTCCCTGGCTCAATCTGGCTGGTTACAGTCCAGAAGCAGTTAACTCAGAATAAGAATTCGCGAAAATGTCAGAGAGGCGTCCTGCAGGTACGGACATATATCAGCCCGATAAAAAACTCAGGAAGCGAACTGGCCAAAGCTGGCTATCCATCGATAAGTCATAATTATCAGGCTCCTGTTCACCAGGTCAGTCCGCAGCCCGAAGGTCTGTCAGGCCGTGAGTGCTTGAAGATATCTTTGAGTAGCTGCCTGATAGAGATTTATTCTCGAAGGTTCCAGATAAAAAAGTGTGTAGTCTTGCAGGCGCCAAAAAAATGTAAAAATTGTTTTTTGGCTTTACTCCTCGACCTTCACAGGTTTTATATTTTTTTCTATCTCACGTTCAGTTTCCCTGGAAATCTCTTTCATGCCGTGCTCATTGGCCATATGGGCTCTTGCATGTTCCATGGCCTCCTCTTTTGTCTTTGCCTGAACACGGAAGCCACACTGATGTTCTATATCTCTGCAGCAAAATAGCATGTATTCGACATCTGGCATAAATACCCCCCTAAATATCTATTCAGCAAATATTGATTTTTAGATGAATGAATATTTTATTAATGGCTCTTGCTATTTTTGATCTTGAAAAAAATCCCGGGATCAAATACAGCATAGACCTATAATCTCATTTTATGCTTTTCGTATTTTAAGCCTTCATTAATGTAATACCTGAAATTGCAAAAAGGAAAATAAAAAAATTAAACAGAAGGCTTCTTTGTCTCACTCGTTGAAACAGCTTTGGAAGCAGCCGCTGCGGGCGGCTTCAGTAGCACAAAGGCCAGGACTATTCCAAATGCTGACAGCACAGCAACGTACGGGAAGACATCAACGTATCTGCCCAGAATATCTTTTGCCGCCCCTGCCATCAAATTTCCTATGATAGCGCCGACACCGTAAGCTGTGAAGATTAAGCCATAATTACGCGCGTAGTCCTTGGTGCCGAAGTAACTGGCTGTAGCTGCGGGTGCAATAGCCAGCCAGCCGCCCAGACAGAGCCAGAGAAGTGAGAATGCTATAGTGTACATATTGACGGATGTAGGATTCAGGTAAACCAGCAGGGATGCAATTATAATCAGAACATATGATAGAATGGCGGCTCTTGGCGGAGTTAGCTTATCTGTCAATGTGCCGAAGAGAGGCCTCCCCCCTGCATTACAGATTGCGAATGGCAGAATAAGGTTAGTCATCAGCACACCTGCAGCCAATTCGTCAATTCCTGAATTTCCAGCGATCTCCATACCTGCGGGTTTGGCAACACCTATAGCCATGAGCCCGGCAAGAGCACCTATAGTGTAGCAAATCCAGAGACCGTAAAATGACTTGGTTTTTATCATCTCTTCTCTTGTAAAATCAGTTTTCGCAATACCTGCAACCGCTGCAGGTGGATTCCAGCCTCTCGGACACCATCCTGCAGGTGGGAAGACGAGAAACATTGAGAGAACTACAATCAATGCAAGGAAACCTATCCCCAGGAAACGAAATGTATTGAATATTCCGAAATTTGCGGTCAGCATATCCGCTACTTTCCCTGTGACAAATGCAGAAAAACCGAATCCCAGCAGTGTAAGCCCTACTGCAAGACCTCGCTTATCCGGGAACCACCTTGCAGAGGTTGTAATCGGGCATCCATAAGCAATGCCAACGCCTGCGCCTGCAACGAGCCCGTACAAAAGAGCCAGGGTTATCGGCGAGGTTGCAAATGAGGCCAGAATCCAGCCCAGCCCTACGATAACCCCACCAATCATTCCCACCTTTCTGGGTCCCAGGCTTTCTATGTACCTGCCAACAAGTGGCATGGTCACCGCAAACACGGCCAGGGATACAATATAAGGCAGCTGCATCTCAATTGCGCTGACCGTCAGACCGAAGCCTCCGGCTGATACAGGATTCGTGAAAATTTCCCTCAATGGTACACTGAGTATACTATAAGCATAAACGGCACCCAGACAGAGTTCAATAATAGTGCCTATAATAACCAATATCCATCGTCCCGACTCGGCGGGCATGCCTAATATCTTAACATCGTTTGCCATAAGTTTAACACCTCGAAAGAAAGTTACTTCATCTTTTCAATTCGGGCAATAAACGTCGAAAGACTTACGCAGTTGAAACGAAGGATAATGGCGTTATACTTTCTATCTGTATAGATATCGAAACCGAAATTATGCTGGCTTATTTTTGACCTTATGCGTAAGTCTTGCATTGAGCTGATTTGCAAATATTCAGCCTGCAAATATCGGTTTACTGAGATCATTATAGTGGGATCTGCAGTGAAACACTAACCAATAAGAAAAAAAGCCTGATCAACAGCCAGTAATTAAAATCCGGTAAATGGGATTTATTTGAAAATAAATGGTTACTGGTATTATCTTACTCACAGACCGAATAGTTGCTCCAGTTATTAAAAGACCTGTGCAAGTTTAGTTTCAGTAATCCCCCATTATTCTACTCGGTTCATCCTGTATTTAAACTTGATGGCGATTTATCAGCATTATTCATTATAATTAGAGAGTGATTGTTTCACAGACTAATAATAGAATCTGAACTCTGCAATTAACCATAAAACGTATCAAAAGAAATATTACCGCCCCTTGCAATCGATTATTAGGAATCTTTTCCTGTGGGAATCGGTATGATGGTGATCTCTTTTGATGAGAGTGCCAGAAATACCAGAAAGGGGTGGTGTTAGTATGTTGAGGAGTAATCCAAAGACTTCGTGGAATAGCACAGAGCGCATGCCGACAGTATCAGCGACTGCTTACGTGGATGATTCAGCTATTCTCATAGGGGACGTAAGGATTGGTGATAATGTATATGTTGCGCCTGCAGTCTCACTCAGGGCAGACGAGGCTTATCCTATCATTATAGGGGACGAATGTAATATCCAGGACGGTGTGGTTTTTCATGGCCTTGAGGGGAGCTCCATTGAGCTTGGAAAGCGTGTCTCAATAGCTCACGGCGCTGTAGTCCACGGTCCAATGAAGATCGGCAATGACAGTTTTGTAGGTTTTAACGCGGTGGTGCACGCATCGACCCTGGGAGAAAAGTGCTTTGTAGCTCATGGGGCGGTGGTTATAGGTGTGGAGCTTGCTGATGGCAAGTTTGTACCGCCTGCTACTCTGGTGGATACACAGTATAAAGCTGATACACTTGGATATACCCCGGACAATCTCAGATACTTTAATGACGAAGTGATCAGGGTAAATAAAGAATTTGCTGCCAGCTACCGTTTGAAGTCCAGAGTAAGGAAAATAGGAGTCAGGTAAAGGCGTCCCTTTTCGCGCGCTGCAATAAGCCTTATACGCGGTCGTTGTTACTATACGCGGTCGTTGTTACAGTTCAGGAAATAGGGATGATACACCAGCATAATTAGCGTAGCTGAGGAAGGAATCACGTAAACCCCCCATAATAGAAGCATTGCAGAGGCATTTCTGTAAAATAGCATGGGTCTGCATAATTTTTTTCACTACGAAAGAAGGGGTACAGATATTGATGGATTTTAAATTGATCAAGTGCAAATTTAAAAGTAGAACGATAATGAAAAAAAGGCGCTGCGGACAGGAAAACTGCGCCTGAACGGCTATTTCATCGGGATAGTCTTCAACTTATAATGTAATAACTAGAGAATTATTCACTTTTATTACTGTCATAAAATACAATTTTGACTTTTTCTTCCGTAATCAATCCTTGAGTAATTACCTCATCTAACTTTGGTTTGATCTTTTCGATATTTTCTTCAAGATCAGTGACTTCAATGAGTATTGGTAAATCAGTTGATAAGCGGAGTATAGAAGTTGTATGGATAAGGCTACGTTTTCCAAATCCCATAATACCTCTAAATACGGTTGCTCCTGCTATTCCTTCTGCTTTAAGCATTTCAACAATATACGTGTAAAGAGGCTTACCTTTGTAGCGGTAAGATTCTCCTATATATATTCTCAATAATATGGCTGTGGATTCTCTTTTCATGCATTTCCCTCAGTAGTTTCCAATATGTCCGCTTTCATTTAACTTCCTCTCAAGAAGTAAGTGCTAATGCTCAAAGCAACAATCTTGCCAAAATACACAGCCATTATAGAAAACAATACTGTTGATACTACATTTATTGCCATTAGCATCAACTTTGAGTCATCAAGTAATCGAAATGATTCATAACCAAATGTTGATAATGTTGTGAAAGCTCCCATAATACCAATTGTCAGAAATATCCTGGTTTCGTTACTAAACAAACCCTGGTATTCAGAAAGGTACATAATTAAGCCTAATAAGAAACTACCAATAGTGTTTATGGTTAGCGTACCCACTGGGAAATTAATAAAACCGTTCTGTATCCATCCACCTAATGTATATCTTAAAATAGCACCAATGAAGCCGCCTATACCTACAAGTAAAATAGTATACACAATAAAGCCTCAATAATTGATGTAGAAGTCATCAGCGTAAGCGGTTTAGACTGAAGAGTCCAGGCGGACTTCATCACCTACGGGACACATCTTTCCTGTCATTAAATAAATAATTTGTGCTCTGTAGTACTTTTAACAATGGGATAATAGACAGGCCAAATTGTGGAAAATAGTAAAGTAGTGGATATCTTGAAAGCATAATCGTCCTGATATATAGGAGCTGCACGTTTATACGGCATGAAATTTAAGGAGCTTACTGAAGTGATAAATTAATAATTAGCAACAGGTATCTTATTCTTATTGTCGCTATCATAGAATACAATTTTGACTTTTTCTTCCGTAATCAATCCTTGATTAATTACTTCATCTAACTTTGGTCTGATCCTATCAATATTCTCTTCAAGGTCAGCGACTTCAATCAGTATTGGCAAATCAGTTGATAGGCGGAGTATAGAAACTGTATGAATAAAGCTGTGTCTTCCAAACCCCATGATACCTCTAAATACAGTTGCTCCTGCTATTCCTTCAGCTTTTAGCATTTCAACAATATGCATGTATAGCGGCTTGCCTTTGTACCGGTCAGATTCTCCTATAAATATTCTCAATAATATGGCTGCGGACTCTCTTTTCATTTGAGCTTCCCCTCAATAGTTTTCGCTTAACCCTTTTCATTTTTATCCCTCAAAAAAATGCAAAATTTAAAGTTGCTTTCATGTGTAATATTGGCGAGTATAGAAAATAATATTGTCGATACTACATTAAAAATCATGATATTCATGAAGGTAATTTAAAGACTTAATAGGCTTTACACAGTTGAGATGCATTTTTAAATATGTTTTAAACGGAATTACAGTTTTGGACCAAATATCGAATTTTTGGACATCTACATATCAAAGGTTAAAATTAAATGCATGCATGGGATATTTGATGCCATACTTCAAAACTAGGATATTATAAAAGATTTTACTATTGTCACAGCAAATTTTAAGTACATACCCCGTAGTAATACCTTATTGCATAGGCAATGGAGTCTGCCTTGAACCGCTTGTGTAGCTAATGACTCCTACCATATAGGGAGGGAGTTCATGCAAGCGGACGCAATTCCACTTATTACAGGAGCTTTGATTCTACTAGCAAGCGTTATTTCGTTAAAGCTGGGTCTGTCAGTTGCTATTATCGAGCTAATTATTGGTGCGCTGGCAGGTAACCTGGGAATACTGCAGACTGAAGACTGGATGATTTTTATTGCTACTTTTGGCGGTATTATCCTGACTTTTCTTGCCGGGACAGAGATCGATACAAAACTAATGCGAGAAAAGTTCAAGGAATCTTTTCTTATAGGAGCCATGTCGTTTGTGGTCCCTTTCATTGGCGTGTTCCTGTTCACTTATTATCTAGCTGGCTGGAATCTGTCAGCGTCGCTAATTGCCGGAACAGCCTTATCAACAACTTCTCTGGCGGTTGTATATTCGGTACTTGTCGAGACTGGACTGTCGAGGACGCAAATCGGTAAGATTTTGATGGCATCAACGTTTTTTACTGATATGGGGACAGCTATCGCCTTGAGTGTATTATTCGTCAAACCAACTGTATACACAGTTGTGTTCATCACGGTTTCATTGATTGTGATTTATCTGGCAGTCAAATTTTCTCACCATGTGTTTCACAATCCCCTCCTGAAAAACAAGGTCATTGAGCCTGAGATCAAATACCTGCTCCTCTTGCTGTTAATATTCATTTATTTCGCCAATCTGGGAGAGGGACAGGCCGTGCTGCCTGCGTTTGTTCTGGGGCTGCTCATGTCCCGGCACTTCGTGGAGACTTCGGAAACGAAGGAAGTCAGGAACCGACTGAGGACGGTAGCCTATGCTGTCATCACGCCCATATTTTTCATAGTCGGCGGCATGAAAATTTCTGTGCCCCTGATTATAGGGGCATCAGGAATCTTTGTGATTCTATTTGCCATCAAGATAATCACGAAATTCGTTGGTGTATTCTTTCTTGCAAAGAAGTACATACCTGGCGGAAGTATGTACACAACGCTCCTGATGAGCACTGGTTTGACTTTCGGGACAATAGCAAGCGTGTTTGGGCTTACAGCTGGTTATATTGATAATGTTCAATATTCGGTCCTTGTCGGCGTGGTAATTGCCAGTGCAGTAATACCCACTTACATCGCTCAGAAATGGTTTAAGCCGGTTCATTCAGAAGACATCCTAGACTTGAATGGCAGCTTTAACGGTAAGCCTGAGACTATGACTCCGGAAAGTGCATACCAGGTTCTGATTTCAGAGCCCTGTCAGAAAAAATGATAACTGCAATTGTTACAAAGAATACAGTTGAAAGCAACAAATAATTGGAAGTGTTGGTATGACTGAAAGACAGGTCGAAAGTGTACTTATAGAAATTCCGAAAGGAAGTCGGAATAAATATGAGTACGATAAGGAAAAGAAGGTAATTAAATTCGACAGAATGCTTTTTTCTTCAATTGTATACCCCTGTGACTATGGTTTTTTCCCCGACACCCTGGCTCTTGACGGTGACCCTCTGGATGCCATGTTATTGACGTGGGAATCTACATTTCCGGGCTGTGTAATAGATGTATATATTGTAGCACTGTTTGACATGGAAGATGATAAAGGAAGAGATCAAAAAATACTCTGCGTTCCAAAGAATGACCCAATGTGAAATTATATTGAGACTGTTGATCGGGTTCCGCCTCATCTATTCAGGGAAATCACTCACTTTTTCCAGAATTATAGGGTTTGGAGGACAAACGAGTGAAAGTTATCGGTTGGGAAAGCCTCGAAACGGCAGTCACTGTACTTCAGGAAGCTAAATACCGGTATATTGAGCAGAAGAAATAACCGTAAAAAATTATGAAGACTTCTGACTTTAAGATCTTAAGACCTGGGCAGTTGCAGGTACTTTATACCATTCAGTTATAACATTCACAATTTCACAGTAAACTCAAATTTTATCCAGGTCTGTTCCGACCCACTATTAAAAGGAGAAAGGGATACGGGAAGTGTAACTCGATGAATACAACTATACAAAAGATTCATGCAAGGGAGATTCTTGATTCGCGGGGAAACCCGACTGTTGAGGTAGATATCGTACTTCAGGATGGGACAAAGGCAAGAGCTGCGGTTCCTTCCGGAGCATCGACAGGGAAATACGAAGCCTTCGAACTTCGTGACCGCGACCCAAAGCGTTATGGTGGGAAAGGCGTGCTCACTGCTGTTACCAATGTGAACGGGGATATCGCCAATGCTCTCATCGGACTGGATGCAGGGGATCAGAAACTTATTGACCTGACAATGATTGAACTTGATGGCACACCGAATAAAGGAAGGCTCGGTGCAAACGCTATCCTTGGTGTATCCATGGCGGCAGCCCGGGCTGCTGCACAGGCAAACGGACTCCAGTTATACGAATACCTGAGTGAAGACCGGCGCTACCTACTGCCTGTCCCGATGATGAACGTAATGAACGGTGGAGTACATGCACAGTGGCAGGGTGCTGATTTTCAGGAGTATATGATTGCACCCCTTGGTGCTCCCAATTTCCGGACAGCCCTGCAATGGGGTGCTGAAACGTACCGTGCATTACAGAAAACCCTGCAAAAGAAAGGCTATCCGACAGCAGTAGGAGATGAGGGTGGCTTTGCACCAAAAGTCGCGTCCAACGAAGAACCACTGGAACTCATCACTCTTGCAATCGAAGAGGCAGGATACCAGCCCGGAAAGGATATTGCCATCTCTCTTGACCCGGCATCAAGCGGTTTCTATCACTATGGACAGTACGAACTGAAGCGGGAGCAAAAAGCCCTGACCCCTGAAGATATGATAAAGTATTACCAGATGCTTGTGGAAAACTACTCCATCATCTCGATCGAGGACGGACTGGCCGAAGAGGACTGGACTGGGTGGAAGATGTTGACAAAGGAACTTGGGGATCGGATTGAACTGATTGGGGACGACATCTTCGTTACTTCTCCAGCACTTGTTAAGCGAGGGATTAAAGAAGGGATTGCAAACTCAGTGCTGATTAAACTGAACCAGATCGGAACAGTAACCGAAACACTTGAAACCATGCAGCTGGCAAAGAGTGCAGGCTGGGGCTTGAATGTATCCCACCGGAGCGGTGAGACAGTTGACTCATTCATCTCTGATTTCACTGTTGCAACAAGAGCCGGTAAGCTCAAAACCGGTGCCCCCAGCCGGGGGGAAAGGATAGAGAAATACAACCAGCTCCTCAGGATAGAAGAAGAACTCGGGAACAGGGCAGTATATGCTGGTAGGAAAGCTTTTGTGCGAGGATAAGGGTCCGCACAGTGTTCCCGGACAGAGGACAAAAAAAAGGTATTAAAAATGGAAAGATCCAGGTTATGTCAATTAAAAGCCTGAAAGCTTTCGATGATGCTGGAGGTTTACCCCACCCAGCAAAGTCATCTTTTCTGGGTAAAATTGAATGACCAGGTTTGTATGATATGACAGCCGGGCAACACTCTGATTCTTTGAATGAGCACCAGTCACATTACCTTCTTGTTACCTGCCAGCATATCGACAAGATTCTCAGTGATGTTGAAGAAATCCTGAATGAGTCAACAGCGAAGGCTGCATTTCCTTCGTACTTTTCAGATCTCACCCCAGTACAAAGAAAAACGATTGAGGATTATATTTCACATATCCGCGCTCGTCTTATTCAAATACTCGAAGGGCAAGGAGTTAACTATAAACAGACAGGCATTCCTGCTTCAAAAGCCATCCGTAGCAGGCTCTATTCTATTGATATTGCAGCAGAAGAGCTGAAACCAAAACACATGCGGGGTTATGGGGAGATATCCGATACTGTTGCAACAGAACTGAATGGAATTGCAGGGGAGCTACAGGGACTGGTAACGCGGCTTGATGGATATCTTGGAGAAGGCATTGGGCAGGACTTAAGGACACGCCTGAAAAGGCTGGAAGATGCAGGTAATGACCTTGAACTTCTTTCCAGGATTGAACAGGTTGTAACAAAACGAGGGTTAGTCGAATTCCGGGGAGCAATCGATTCTATTCTCGATCGAGCCGAAGACCGAAGTTTTGAGATTGCAGTGTTCGGACGTGTTAGTTCCGGGAAGTCATCGTTGCTGAACGCCGTTCTTGATGCGCATGTGCTGCCTGTGGGCGTGACCCCGGTTACGGCTGTTCCTGTCCGCATCACCTGCGGCGAAAAAGAGGCTCTAGAGGTTTCATTTGCTGATTCCCAGAAAAAAACATATGAAGTTCTCAGGCTCGCAGAGTTCGCAACGGAACAGCAAAACCCGGGAAACACAAAACACGTAGCACGTGTAACTGTAACAATTCCGTCACCACGTCTCTGTAACGGAATCTCCTTTGTTGATACCCCAGGTCTTGGGTCCTTTGCAACCAGCGGAGCAGCCGAAACACTTGCATACCTGCCAAAATGCGATCTCGGGGTAGTACTGATAGATGCAGGGTCAACATTAACAGAGGTAGATTTGCGGACTATTTTAGCACTGCAGAAAGCAATGATTCCCGCACACGTCCTCCTCAGTAAAGCAGACCTTCTGAATCAGCAGGACTGCGAAAAGACGGTTGAATACATCAGGCAGCACATTATCTCGGAAGCCGGTCAGGATCTGTCAGTCTATCCTGTCAGTGTCCAGCCTTCACATCTTCACCTGTTAAACCAGTGGTTTGAGAAAGACATCTTTCCTTTTTACAGCCGATCACAGAAGCTCAGGAAATTATCGCTGCAGATAAAGATTGGTGCACTGAAGGAATCGATAGTGTCCATTTTGCAAAATAAGATCCGGCAGAATCCACGTTCATCAGCAGAAAATAAGCAGGTAATGCCCGAAGTCGAGGCCCGCCTGCTCAAGGCAACAGGATTGATCGAAGAGACACGCTCCGCATGTGAACGAGAGATCCAGAAAACAGAGAGCAATATTCCGGATGTCTTTTTTACAGTGGCTGTAAGCATTATAGAGCCTCAGTCGCAAAATGAATACTCAGGGATTAAGCCGGAAAACATAATCCATACTGCTATCCTCAGGGTAGTGCAGGAGCAGGCAAAGACTATCCAGGGCCTTATCGAGACTCTTGCCCTCCGACTGCAGAATGAACTGGTGAAAAGCGCTGAGGAACTAACAATCGCTGAAATTCCAATTGCTGAAATTCCGGGAAAGGATGAATTCCTGTCATTTATACGGGATATGCCGGTATTCGACCCCGGAACAATTCAGGTCAGTGTACAAAAATCCATGTACTCAGCACTTCTGGGAAAGAAATTTGCCGAGAAGGAACTGGCAAAACAAATCCGCCAGCAACTAGGAAAATCTTTTGAAAATTCTCTCTTCAGCTATCTTAATCTCTTGAGAGACTGGAGCAAAGCAATAACTGGCGAGATTGGCCAGCGGTTTGAGACATATGCCGAACTCTACAGGGCACAGGCAGAGCGGTCATCCGGGAAGCATGAATTGAAATTGGAAGAAGTTCGTGCCATTGAAGATGACCTTATATTGCTTGGAGGTCTGGTTCTCGACAATATCACTGATGCAGGAAATTAAGACCTGCGCGATAAATGGCTATTATATGGTGTTCCAAAGCTATGCATAAGAAAATCCCTTAATCAGAATGCAGTGAATGAATCTGTATGTCAGGAAAGATTCATAATCAATATTCACTAAAACAAAAATTGTAACTTCAGAGTAGCAACTCAATTTAAAGGTGGGATAATGGATAAGAGAACAAAAAATGGCTTAATTCCACCGTCTGGGACGCTTCATTAACGAGTTTTCTCTCGAATTTAGAGCATGAATCAGTAACCGTATTGCTGCCATCCTTTCTTGCCTCATTAGGAGCCCCTATATTCTCCCTGGGGTAATCGAAGGGTTGAGCGACGGATTTTCAAGCTTTGCCAAACTATTTTCAGGATATTATTCGGACAAACTGGGGAAGCGTAAGGAAATCGCCACATTCGGATATGTAGCTACGGGTATTTTCCCTGCAATTATTGCAATCTCAATGTCATGGACAGTTGTGCTTATCGGTAGAATATTTGGCTGGATGGGCAGGGGGATAAGGGGTCCCCCACTTGACGCTATACTGGCAAAATCGATACAGGAAAAAGGTTTTAGAAAGGCTTTTGGAATGCATCGTGCGGGAGATACGCTGGGCGCAATGGTAGGACCTGCACTGGCATTTGTTCTCGTAATACGGATTGGAATAAGAGATATAATCTGGCTTGCAATGATACCTGGCATCTCGCTGCAGTAGTTTTTGCAGTAGCAGCAAGGGAAAGAAGTCCGGCTTCCACCAAAAGAAAGAAAAATATCCTGGAATCCATGAGTGAATTTTCACCAAAATTTAGGAAATTTCTCTCCGCAGTTTTTCTTTTCAAAATAGCCGATTTCTCGCATACGATGCTAATCCTCTTCGCCGTAACTATGCTAACACCAGGTACGGGATTTTTATAGGCAACTTCTTCAGGAGTCCTCCTTTATGGACTGAGAAATGTTGCTTATGCAGCCGCATGCTTCCTTTCGGAGTGCTCGGAGACGGGCTCGGTAGAAAGAAAATGCTGACTTTGGGATGCGCCCTGGCCGTCCTAACGTTTATGAGATTTATAATACTGCCTCCCAATATCGTTATCTGTGGATTACTATTCGCTCTGGCAGGCATTTACATAGTAGCCGAAGATAATCTGGAGGGTGCCGTATCAGGGCAGATGGAGGAAGAGCAGCACCTGGCACTTGGTTTCGGCGTACTGGCTGCCATTAATGGAATAGGCGATTTCATTTCCAGTTTTGTTGTTGGAATCTTATGGAGTATCTTCGGATTCGCTGCCGGGTTCGCATTTGCAGCGGTAGTAGGCACAGCCGGGGCCCTTGCGCTGATAGGGGGAAATAAATCTGCTGAACGGCTGTGAAGACATACTTTAGATATTTGAAGGTAAAAACTCTCGAAATACACGGATTATAAGGATTTACAATAACCTATTTATTGACAGGTGCGGAATTCCCTTCATATGACTCAGGCGAGAAAACCTCTTATGCTCATGATACTTGACGGCTGGGGCTACAGGGAAGATAAAGATGGAAACGCTATCCTGGCAGCCAGAACACCGAACCTTGACCAGCTTCTGAAAGAATGCCCCTCATGCTTTTTAGAAACCTCAGGTGAGGCCGTAGGGCTTCCGGAAGGTCAAATGGGGAACTCTGAAGTTGGCCATCTGAACATAGGAGCAGGAAGAGTTGTTTATCAGGACCTTACGAAAATAAACGTCTCTATCAGAAACGGAGACTTTTTCAAGAATCCCGTTTTGCTGGAGGCAATTTCTAACGTGAAGCTCAATGATTCAAGCCTGCACCTTATGGGGCTTGTCTCTTACGGAGGCGTTCACAGTTATATGACCCACCTTTATGCCCTCATTAAACTTGCACAGGAAAAAGGGTTAAAAAAAATATATATACATGTTTTTCTGGACGGGAGAGATGTTCCTCCTAAAGCTGCTCTTGCAGATGTCAGGGAGCTTGATGCTTTTTGTAAGGAGAACCAGAGTGCAAAAATAGCGACAGTACAGGGGCGCTATTATGCAATGGATAGAGATAAACGCTGGGAAAGAACAAAGCTTGCTTACGATTCTTTAACTCTTGGAGTCGCCCCATATAAAGCAGCAGATGCCGTAACTGCAGTTTCTGAAGCCTATAATAGAGGAGAGACTGATGAATTTATAAAACCTACTGTAATCACTGACACGGAAGGAAATCCAGAAACAGTCATCCGGGACAATGATTCAATAATCTTTTTTAATTTCAGGCCGGACAGGGCAAGGCAGCTTACCTGGGCTTTTGTAAAGGATGACTTTGAAGGTTTTGCCAGGGAAAAGCGCCCGAAAGTCCGTTATGTCTGCATGGCACAGTACGATGAAAACCTCGATTTGCCTATTGCATTTCCGCCAGAAGAACTGACAGACGTACTTGGCAAAGTGTTGAGCGACCGCGGCCTTACCCAGCTCCGCATCGCCGAAACCGAAAAATATGCCCATGTGACCTTTTTCCTTAACGGCGGGCAGGAAAAATGCTATGAAGGAGAAGACCGCTGCCTGATCCCTTCGCCAAAAATTGCCACCTATGACCTCAAGCCCGAAATGAGCGCATATGAGGTTACGGACGAGGTGGTCAGGAGAATTCAGTCAGGGAAATACGACGTTATTATACTCAACTTTGCAAACATGGACATGGTAGGGCATACAGGAATTTTTGACGCCGCAGTAAAGGCAGTTGAGACAATAGATAACTGCGTTGGCAGGATTGTAGAAGCCCTGAAAACTGCAGGAGGGGCAGCCCTTATAACTGCAGACCACGGAAACGCCGAACAGATGGAAAACCCGAATACAGGAGAAGCTCATACTGCTCATACTTCAAACCATGTAAGGTGCGTTTATACAGGAAATGGTAAAGTAAAAGCCCTTGATAATGGAAAACTGTCCGACCTTGCCCCAACTCTCCTTGATCTTCTCGGAATCCCGAAACCCGAAGAGATGACAGGAAGATCATTAATTTTGAAAGAATAATTGTAAATAAGAGATGAAAAGGAATAGTTAAGAACGAAAAGAAGTAATGAAGAACGAAAAGAAGTAGTAAAGAATAAAAGGCATAGTGAAGAATGAAAAGTATTGATGAAAAATCAGTGCTTCTTATTTTTCAGTGAATTTTTTTCTCTTCCTGCTTCCGTTTAATCATGTAGAGGGCCGAGTTTTTTTCTCAAATTTCATTTCTCCTTTTGCTTCTATCGATCCATTCTGGATTACTTCTCCTTATTTCATAAGCCTGGTTCATTAAGCAAAATTTCTTAACCTGTTTTATATAATAAGGGACTTCCCGCGCAGGATTATTTTAAAAAGGTTAAATATCACCAGTCACAATAGAAAGTAAAGATGAAAAGGACAGTATAAACTTTTAACTGCCCGGGGTTTGCTACACATGATCAAAATAACTACTCCCTGCCGAATTCATATGACTCTTATTGACATGAATGGAGAAATCGGAAGAGTCGATGGAGGTGCAGGACTGACCCTTTCCTCTCCGAATATAAGGATTACAGCGGAAGAAGCCGAGGAAGTCAGTATTGAAGGTCTGCAAGATTTTGCCGATCGAATGAAAAAAGCTGCAAAAGCCCTGCTGCCCGAAGGAAAGGGAATCAGAATCAATGTAAATGAAGCGTACCCAGCCCATGTGGGTTTCGGGTCAGGAACTCAATCCTCCCTGGCAGCAGCAGCAGCTGTAAACGAACTCTACGGTCTTGGGAAGAGTGTTAGAGAACTTGCACTTACAGTAAAAAGAGGAGGAACTTCAGGTATAGGGGTAACCGCTTTTGAAAAAGGAGGATTTATAGTTGACGGAGGGCACAAATTCAAAGATAAAGGAGGTTTTATGCCATCGGCTGCCAGTCAGGTGCCTCCCGGGCCAGTGCTCTTTCGAGAGGATTTCCCTGACTGGGACATCGTGGTAGCAATCCCCAATGAAAAGGGAATGCACGACCAGGAAGAAATCGATACCTTCAAAAAATTCTGCCCTCTGCCTGTAGAGGAAGTCAGGGAAATTTGCCATGTGGTGCTCATGCAGATGATGCCTGCCGTAATAGAGGAAGATATCGAGAGTTTCGGAGCTGCAATAAATCATGTCCAGACTGTCGGCTTTAATAAAAGGGAGAGCCTTATCTGGCCGGATTTTGTAAAGAATATTGCTTCTTTCCTGCGCAGCCAGTGTTATGGAGCCGGAGTAAGTTCATTTGGGCCCGTAGTTTATGCTCTTGTAGACAATAAAGAAGAAGGAAGGCAGCTTCAAACAGAGGTCCAGAAAATGCTTGACGAGACCGTAGGTGGAGTCACAATGTTGACCCGAGCCAGAAACAGCGGAGCAGAGATATCTGAAATCTGAGTTTGATAAGCCTGAAGCCTGAGTGGATAATTTTAATATGTTTTAATTATTGGGATCTTAAAACTCAATGAGAACCAATACAGAAGGCTTCGGGCTCGATTCCTGGAACCGATGGAAAATCCCTCCCGGCGCTCCATAGGGATCTACGTGCACGACAGGGTTTGAAAATAGTCCAGGCCGTGTAGTAGATTATGCCTCTTTTTTAATGACTCATAAGCTGCAACTGGGGGCTAAAAAATAAGGGAAACAATGAATAGGGCTGTAAGGTTTTCTGCCCTGCCGTAACCGTATGTAAAACATTTATCTGGTTTTTCCGCAGGGAAGGAAAGCGAACCCCGGAGAGACTGCAGTTGCGGCATCTCCGAAGTTATGAATAGTATCAGCAAGGAGAGCCACACTTCCCGAAATCCGGATAATAAGTATCTGGAAAAGCGCAGTTATTATCAGGCCGGAAAATGACCGTTTGACAGCAGAGAGGCTTCTGGCTGTAGAAAGAAGTACAGGGTCAACGCTCCGTAGATGCGAGAAAGTGAGTGTTTTTCCTTTGAAGGCTCTGGCTCTGGTTTTGTCAGCCTTAAGCCTCCCTTCCAGCATATCCGAAAAGCTTTTCAGAACCACTGGTCGAGAGTTCTCTGTCTTGCCCCTGAAGCCGCTTTAAGGCGCTCTGCAGCTTTTTCTACCCTTTCTACGGAGAAGTCATTTTCCTCGCACAGAAACGTTATTAGTCTTTCGGAATCCGGCTTCCCCCATTTGATTTCATAGTTATCCGTAACGTCAGGATGGGTAAAAAGTTCCTTTATGCTGTCCAGAGCCTCGATCTCTACCCCTTTCTCCCGGAGAACTGCATGAATATTCCCATGCTTTTTAATCAATTTAAGAGCTGTCTTGGGACCTACTTTCTCCAGTCCTTTGTTATAATCCGTACCCACGCAGATTGCGATATCTATTAGCTGGTCCCTGCTGATTCCCAGCGCCTGCAGCGTTTCCTCCAGTTCAATCATTTCAAGTTCAACATCAACGTATACATTCTTTCCAGGAAGCTTTCGTTTGCCAGTAACAGCCAGATTGCGGATAACAGCTGGAGCTCCGAAAAGGAAAGAGTCATAGTCCTGGGAAGCAACATAATCCGCATCCTTTTTTAGGACCATATGCGCAGCCTGTGCCTCCCCTTCACAGGGAGCCTGTATCCATGGAATGCCCATCACACCGAGAAGATGTTTGGAATCCTCAATAATGCCCTGGTCAACCTTTGAAGAAGCCTGGGCATATTTATAGGCAGCTTCAAGATCCCCTTCTTTTTTTGCATATTCCCATTTTTCCCGGGACGATTCCCTTACTTCTTTCCTTTTATTCAAGGTTTGGGATTTCATTTCAGGGGGCTTGCCATCAAAAACGAAAACAGGTTTTATGCCTGCTTCAACCAGACTGGCTGTGCGGTAAAGAAGCCCGGAGAGGTGAGAAGTTACTTTCCCGCTCGAATTAACCAGAGGACTTCCGTCTCTCTGGCGAATAATGCTCAAAAACTGGTGCAGGGTATTAAATGCGTCAACTGCAATCACCTGGCTTGAGAGATCGGAAAGCTCTATTTTTCTTTTCTGGAGCAGATCTCCTATATCTGTACCCATGTTTTCCCTCTGTTAATAAAAATTCTGTTTAAGCAAACTCTGTTTAAGATCGATAATCCTTTTCTTTTGTTCTTTTATAATTAACCCATTTAATGTTCAGTATAATCATTGTCTATAGCAAGGCTATAGAGGATTAGCATTGCTGCCGCCATTATTTATTTGAAAATAGGTTTTATGTATACTGATATTTTACGCTCGAGACCATCAGAAACCCTTTCAGGTTGAAATCAATAAAAGATAAAATAGAAATATTTCTGACCAGAAAGAATAATTCGTCTCAAATCCCGTATTCTTCCTTTTCAAGTGCAGTGCTCTTCCTGGCTCTCAGGGCAAAATTTTTATTAAATTAAACAAAGGGTTTTTAAATTGAATAAAAGGCTCCTTTTAATTCCGCCTTCCAGCCGCACGCATAAAACACTTATTTTACATTAACGAGCCCTGTTCTGACTGAAAGAGAAGCAAATAAAAACATTGTGGGAAATCTGCTCTGAGTTAAAACCAGAGCCTTTCGCCGTAATTCCAATACAGGCTATCCGAAAGAAAGGAAGAATTCGAAAGAATTTGAAATCTTTATCGACACCTGCCGAAATTAGTGATATCAGGCAGCCTGATCAAGCCGAACATCAATTACCGAGTCTTCATTCGCCTCTATTTTAGATATTGTCAACAGATTTCCATTTCTTTCCAGAAGCGTAGCCTTCGTAACCTGGACCTGATGACCATCTATCTGTTTTTTGCTATTGTTTTTATGGATAACCAGAAGCTTCTGGCCCATCTCCGCTCCTTCTCCTATTTTGGATACGATATTTCGTATGACCTGCTCAAAATCAGAATAAATCAAAATCTCCGACTTATTTGCAACCTTTTTGATAATACCAATCGGCTCAAGATTGAGGTGCATATTAGCGTTCCTTCTTTACCTGTTTACACAAGGTAATTCAATATACTAACTCTGAGTAATAATAACTTACGATACACAATATCAATATGAATATATTTATAAATATCTGGAATACAGATATTCCCCTTTAGTACAGAATACCCAGTATATAAATTTTACTAAATCGTGGAGCTTGTGTCCGAAAATGCAAGAGGGAATAACGTTTCAAAGCAACCGGGTAACATATCATGTTAAATATATATTTGAAAGTAGGAATAAATTTAACGCAGTTAACATGTAAGTTAAGATCTTTTTAACAAAACTTGTATAAGAACTTTTCTTCTTAATTATATATGTAGACTGAAAAAATGTCCTTCGGATGAATGTGCCAGGCAATTACTGACAAATTTCCCATTTTTAAAAAGAAATAAAACAATAACACTTGGAAGCCCGAAAAAAAATCGTTGATTAACGAATAAAGCGATTTAAAGTTATTTATGATAAAGAGAAGGAACAAAAATGCAATGTGAAAAGAATTGTGGAAGGAAAAAGAATCGAATATGAGCAAATAAAAACTGAGGAAGGCGTTGAAAAGGAAATGAGATATAAACCAAAAAAGGAAATGAGGAATAAACCAAAAAAGGAAATGAAACTATAAGTAAAAAAGAAAGTGAGCTATAAACCAAAGAAGGAAATGAGATACAAAATAAAAAGAAAATGAAGCTACAAATCAAAAAAAATGAAACTATAAGTTAAAAAAGGAAGTAAAGCCTTATTTATACTTAGTTATTCCCAAAAAGTAGATAAAAAGATTTAGACGCGAGAAAAAAGCTGATAGAATTAACCTCTTAAAAAATAAGATTGTTAGCAGAAATCAGTGATATTTTCTGCGGTTGAATTCATATACTGCATTGTCAACTTTGGTCGAGAGTTCGTTCATCCTTTCTTCAATTTTTGTATCCGAACTTTCCATATTAACCCTGAGAGCACGGTCCCTTGCTTCGATCTTATCTTCAAAGTCCTGAAGTTTGTTGTTAATGGAAATGAGCATGAGAGATAAGGTTCCAGTTAGAATCATAATAGATATGATAATTAAAGGATCAATAAAGGGGTTTTCTGGCTTGTATGTAAACCTTCTGAGCCACTCAAAGGATAGAAGGAAAGATGACAGGACCATCACAATAAGGAATACTGTGTCTCTTGTCTCCATTATATACCTCTGACATACTTATGGAATTTTTCCTTTGAAATCATGAATTTTGCATAAAAACAAATTTTGGATATTTGAATGGAAATTGTTAGATGGAGATAATCACATAAAGTATTTACCGTTTTTCAATTTTTAATGTACTTCTATATTAACTATATTTTCTATTTTGTTTATTTTTTATACAGTGATCATATTTAATGATTTGCATAAACTATTTATTTGACCTTTATCTCGAGATCGTTTTTTACAATACGGCAGGAAAATCAAGAGAGAATAGAAATTACTGAAAAATAATAAAGCGACCAACTCAATCCCTGGAGCTTGCAAAACAAAAATTAAAGAAAAACTGTTAAACGGAGTTGATAGTAAAAAATATGGATAAGATGAACAATTGAACAGATGGACTTTATAATGAAAAGAATAAAAACTGAAGAAAGATGATAGAGTAAATATATAAAGGAATAGAAAAGGCATAATGTCAAGAAATAAGGAGTTTAATAATTGAGTTCCAGCGAACATTCACTTAAGGATTATTTACCAATCCTTTCCATGGCAGGGCTGATTCTGATAGTACAGGTTCTCTCCCTGATATTGTCAACACCAATGGAAACTAATAACATGCAGGCTTTTGAAGATCCTACGCAGGTTTCCAATTCATTGTATTACATTGTATTGATCCTGTCTTTTACACTTGTTGTTCTGATAGCGATAAAGAAAAACATGAAATGGGTCATCAGCTTACTCATATATCTTGCTATCGTAAGTACCCTGTACTATGTGTTTTTCGCACTTTTTACCCTGATTCCTTCACTTTCAGGCTTCGAAAACATTCTTTCAGTCCTGATATCCGCAGGGTTGACAGTATTGCTTTACAAATACCCTGAATGGTATGTAATCGATATCCTGGGAGTTTGCATAGCAGGTGGGGTCAGCGCACTTTTAGGAATTTCCCTATCCCCTATCCCGGTAGTAGTCCTTCTGATACTTCTTGCAGTCTATGATGCTATTTCGGTGTATAAGACAAAACATATGATAACTATGGCTGAAGGAATAATGGACCTTAAACTTCCCATTCTATTTATAATTCCAAAGCACCGGGACTATTCGTTTGTTAAGGAAACATTTAAGGAAGGAGAAAAACGTGAGGCTTTTTTCATGGGCCTTGGGGATGCAGTTATGCCCACTTTACTTGTAGTCTCCGCAAATGTATTCATTGAAAATGGAGGATTATCGTATCCCGTACTCGGGGCAGTTCTGGGAACTCTTGCAGGGCATATAATTCTGTCTATTGTGGTAATGAAAGGAAAACCCCAGGCAGGGCTGCCTTTCCTGAATACAGGAGCAATACTCGGTTTTTTTGCAGGTGTTTTGCTTTCAGGAACTTCAATTCTTTGAAAAAAAGTAGATTGGAATTTAACTTCACCACTTCATTTATTTTTATAAATTTCTTTTTTCTGGTTTCATTTCACGTTTTCACAAAGATTTTTTTATTTTATAGAATAATCACTTGACATGGCCAGACGAATTGCAGTGGTCTTTGACAGTGCCGGAACTCTTCTCCATATGTATAGAGTTGCAAAAGAATCCAGTACGGGAAATATTCTGGAAAATATAGAGAGCACTGCCATTGTCGCAAAAAAAAACGGTTGCGGCCTTGTAGCTCTTAATACAGAGAAAGAAATAATCCTGCGCTCAAGCAGGGAAATGCCTTTATTCGAATTTATAAGCGAGAACAGGATTTCAATAGGAATAAGCTGTTCAAAAGGATTGTTTACCCCGGACATTGCATGTGAGATCATAAAAGGAGCTTCACTCCTTATGGGGGACGTGCATGATGTACTCGAAGCAGTTGCAGCTCGCTGCCCTGACAGCATTTATCTCGCGGCAGGTCTAATAGTAGATTCGGAGGCAAAAAGAATACCTTATGTGCTCAGCACGGGAGGGCAGGTATTCAACAAGACTTTACAGACTGTTCAAATTCTTCATGCTATGAAAGTCGATACATATATAGCATCTGGAGACAGAATGCCTGCCCTTGTTCAACTTGCGAATTTAATAAATATCCCCACAGAAAGAGTCTTTGCTTTTGCTGATCCACTAATCAAGGAGAAAGTTGTGCTTGAATTAAAAAGTAGATATGAAAAAGTAATTATGGTAGGGGATGGGATTAACGATATCCTGGCACTCAGGGCAGCAGACATAGGAGTAATGACAATCCAGCAGGGGGACAAAAGACCGGAGGAGCTCAGGGAAGCAGCAGATGTGGTGCTCGACGATATAATAAAAGTCGTGGATGTGGTAAAAGGATTAATAAGAAACGAAAATCCAGCAAGTTTGCCAATCGATATTGATAATTGATGTTAACAGTGACAAAATAATGCGTTATGTTTATGTAATGTTTATTCTTATCTACTTGTTGCCCATATGTGAGAAATTTATTGATTATGTTAGTGCAGGATTCCACTTTAAAATAATTGCTTTTCACTATTGAGCGGTAAGCCAACCAGGCGCGAGAAAGCCACCAGATTTATGTTCAGCTCATAATTTGCGGAGGAAAATTCATGCCAGTATTTATTGAAGTTAAAAACCTAACTGTAGACTTCGACGGTCTCAAAGCCCTGAAAAACGTAAATTTAAATATCAACGAAGGGGAAGTCGTTGGGATCCTGGGAAAAAGCGGATCCGGGAAAACAATCTTGATGCATGTGCTGCGCGGGACCGAGTCTTTTGATAATATCTCAGGCGAAGTAATATATCATCTGGCCCGCTGTGAAAAATGCGGATATATAGAACGACCGAGCAGAGTAGGACAGAAATGCCCCGTATGTGGTGAGACACTTGAGTCGTTTGAAGCTGATTTTATAAAACTTTCTCTTTATGATCCGGTTAGGAGGGACATCACTAAACGCATTGCAATCATGCTTCAGAGAACCTTTGCCCTTTATGGGGACGAAAGGGTTCTGGTGAATGTCATAAACTCTCTTAATGAAATCGGGTATAAAGGAAACGACGCCATGCTAAAGGCGGTTGAGCTGCTCGAGGAAGTAAACCTGAGCCATCGTATGATGCACGTGGCAAGGGAGCTTTCAGGAGGGGAAAAACAGAGGGTTGTACTTGCAAGACAGCTTGTAAGAAATCCATTGCTCCTGTTAGCCGACGAACCAACAGGTACTCTTGACCCTATGACCGCAAAACTGGTTCATGACGCCATTATAAACGCTGTTAAGAATTACGACATGAGCATGGTACTTACCTCTCACTGGCCCGAAGTAATAGAGAAACTTGCAGATAAAGCGATCCTTCTCGAAAACGGAGAGGTTGTCCAGGAAGGAGATCCGCTTGAGGTTTCTGCAATCTTTATGCAGAGTGCATCCATGGTCAGGCACGAAAAGAACGTTCTGGTAGGAGAGCCCATTATCCGCGTAAGGAACCTTTCCAAGCGTTATATTTCAGTGGACAGGGGAGTTGTAAGAGCTGTTGACGATATATCTTTTGATGTTAAGGAAGGAGAAATCTTCGGACTTGTTGGGGTAAGCGGAGCAGGCAAGACTACGACCTCAAAAATCCTCATGGGTATTTTACCCCCGACTTCTGGTGAAGTCGAAGTCCGCATAGGGGACGATTGGGTAGATATGACAAAGTTAGGGGTTGAAAATAAAGGCAGGGCAACAAAATACATGGGATTCCTGCACCAGGAATACGGGCTTTATACCCACAGTTCCGTAATAGATAACCTTACGGAGTCTATCAGCCTTGACCTCCCATTCGAGCTTGGAGTCAGAAAAGCCGTGATGACGCTGAAAGCTGCAGGATTTGATGAGGATAAGGCAAAAGCTATTTTACCCAAAATGACCGATGAAACAAGTGAGGGAGAGCGGCATAGAATTGCACTTGCGCAGGTTCTGATCAAAGAGCCAAGAATTGTCATTATGGACGAGCCGACAGGGACAATGGACCCGATAACAAAGATCGCAGTGACAAATTCAATTCTCAAAGCCAGGGAAGAAATAGGAGAGACTTTTGTTATTGTATCCCACGACATGGACTTTGTAAACGAGATCTGCGACCGTGTTGCCCTTATGCGCGACGGAAAGATTGTGGATATAGGAGAACCAAAAACAGTATTATCTCAGCTCACTGAAGAGGAAAAGATCAAAGCTGCAGAAGAAATATAAATATGCTGCCACCTCTTAGTATGGAATAATACTAAAATGAGGTGCGATTACGAGTAATGAGATCAGCGTAGAGGTGAATGGGCAGGGTTACACTCTGCCTGAAGGCTCTACCCTTGGAGACGCCCTAAAAGTTTCCAGAGCCCCCTATATAGCCGGTGCAGCGGTTGGAATCATTAAAAAAGCTGCTGAAAAGAGAACGGAGAAAATCACCGAATACGCTATCAATACGCCCAGAGGGGAGCTGAGGATAGAAATCAAAGATCCCGATTCATTCTCAGGAAAATTATGGGCTAAACATTATAAAGAGTATGAAGGAAAAAATGTCCACTGGGAGAGCCCTGAAGCTCTGGCTCTTGGGCCTTTTGAAGCCGATATAAAACCTTCTCGTGAAACAGGAAGTTTTGAAGCTTTTGATGTCCTGTTCGGAGCTGGAGGATTTGACCCCAATAATACTCACCTGATCCTGTCAAGAAAGAGACATAAAGCTGAATATGGATCGCCCGAAGACGGCGCTTTTGCAACAATTGTAACTGGAAGAAAAATAATCTCCAGGCTTTCGAGAGAAGATTCCATCCTCAGTATAGAGCCGGTTATAGAATGGGAGCAGATTGCAGAGAAAACATGCACTGCCAATCTCTCAACCCCTCTCGAAAATGAGGACAGCATATTCACTTATTTTGAAGTTGAGCTTTCAAGAAATTCCCCGGAAGGGGCAGAACATTTCTATGCTCTGACCCGTGAAGGTACACTTAAAGTAGATGTCGTTACCAGCTCGTTTATTTCGGACGACAGTCTTAGAGAAGTCCCTGCTCCTTATGAAAATTTTGAGCCGAGAAAAGAAGGTGCTATTTCTGTAAGGACAGTCGGATACGGCACAGGCAGAATATACATATCCAGAGAGGACCGGCCTTCAAGCCTTGTGCATTCAGTTGTGGGGCAGGTAACAAAAGGGCTTGAGCTTATCAAACTTGCGGAAAAAGGGCAAAAGCTATCAGTCGAAAGCCTTCCTCCGCAAATCGTCCTGCTCGGGCACAGCTTTGAAGATGTCGAGCCTGTACTTTCCTCTATAGGAGTAGAACTGGTAAGAGATGGGTACACAGGAGAAGACGCGGTAATTGTGAGGCAGGACCCTCCAACTACCCTGGAAATTCTTGGAGAAGCTAAAGTAACTGCCTATGGAGTATCCAGAGCAAAACTGATTGAGGTCGAACTATACACAGAAAAGGCTCCAAAATCCGTTGACTTTTTCCGCCATGCGCTTGAACTCAAGACCAAAACCGTCGGAAAGCTTCCTGTCTATATGATATACGAGAGCACATACCTTTTCAAAACAGAAAAGGAAGTGGTGAAGTACAAAGAAATCCTTCCCGAAAACACGCCAACTGACAGAGTACTGGCTGGAGAAATAGGAATTACAAACCAGGCAGCAAAGAGAATGGGGATCATAGGAGCCAGACTTGAAGATGATGACCTTTTTGGCCCTACCGGAGAAAAATTCTCTTCAACGAATATTGTTGGCAGGATAATCGAGCCTGACAGACTAAAAGGCATTAAAGAAGGGGATGCAATATACATAAGTGAGGCTGCACATAGGAAAAATAATAGCTCTTACGGAGAATAATTGTTTAAATATAAAAATCATCACATGAATATATAAATAATGTAACATTAAAATAATACATAAGCGAAGAAATACCCGATGCTTGAGCGGATTCACATATTTTAATTTTTTGCAGGTGAAGTCTCCCGAAGCTAAGGAGAGACAGAAAATGACAGAGATGAAAAAAGAGGAGATTACAAAATATATTGTAATCAGTTCGGATAAAGTGCTGCCCGCAGATGCAGCCATGAAAATTTATGAATCAGAGTTTCCGGTTAAGGTGAAGGAGACCTGCTTTGGACTGATTGTAACAGGTACTAAAGAGGATGTTGTTGCAGTAGTCGAAAAGATCCGGGAGCTGGACAAAAACCACATTTTTATAAAAGATAGAGGATTCCCTGCAGGCGATGAGAGACGTTGCCGGGCGAGCCGGGGGGGAGGCCCGAGACCAGGGTTTCATTTCATGAGGGAAGAAGTTGAGATGCTTCCTGCAATAGGGGCTGCACTTGATGAAATGGAAGCAGATGAATCAATGAAAGAGAAGCAAAAGGAGAAACGCAAGCTTAAAGTCTCGGAGCTTGAAGAAATTATTGAAGCGGAACTTTCGAGGTGAATTTTTTTGGCAAAGGTTTTCATTTACCCTATAAACAGTCTTATCCTTTCTGACCTGGTTGAGCGTTTTGGGCACAAACCCCTTACCATGATGAGCCAGATACGAGAAAAAGTTACAACCATTGGCCTGGATTCTCCTCCTATCAATATCACTTCCGAGGACCCGAAAGTTGGTCTTAAATATGCTGCAATTGAAGTTCCGCCTGGAGTAAGAGGAAGAATGTCACTGATAGGTCCGCTTATAGAAGAGACCGAAGCTGCAATTATAGTTGAAAACCCGCCCACGAATTTTGGCTGTGTGGGCTGTAACCGTACAAATGAGCTAATGAAGTATCTGGTCCGCTCAAAAGGTATTCCCGTACTGGAAGTAAAGTATCCCGAATCTGACGAAGAAGCCCGAGATTTCGTAAATAAAATTGCAGAATTCCTGACTTCATTGCCTAAAGAAAAACCTGATGAAAATGAGAAGGCAGAAGAGAAAAAAACTGCAGAAGAGGAGGACAAGAAATGAGCGCTGAAGATTCCGGACTTGTCAAGATTGCCCTGGTATCCTGCGGATCTGAGTATTCAGGGGTCCAGCCTGAGTTTGATGAAGCAGCAGCCAGAGTAAATGCAAAATTCATTTTCCCTGAAGTTGATGTTGCATCCATAGATACTATAGGCAGGGAATTCGGGCTTGAGGTTGCAAGCGGGGACCTGAGGCTTATGATGGCACGGGCAAAAGCTGTCGTAGAAGGGACAACCAGTGTTGACGGAGTATTTATTACAACCTGTTTCCGCTGCGCCGAAGGAGCTATCGTAAGAAACGAGATCAGAAGATACATACACAGGCACTCAAATATCCCGGTAATCAGTTATTCTTTCACAGAGAGCACAACTGCAGGCACCCTTCTCACCCGCCTTGAAGCCCTTACTACAATTGTAAGACGCAGACACCTTCTTGCAAGGGAAGTCCAGAAAGGACTTACTGCCGGAATAGACTCAGGGTCAACGACCACAAAAGCAGTGGTGATGAGGGATAATAAAATAATCGGCAAGGGCTGGGTACCGACAACAAAAGTTCTTGAAAGTGCTGAGGAAGCATACTCTCAGGCCCTTAAAGAAGCTGGAGTCTCAAGGGAAGAAATCCAGGCCCTGGGGACGACCGGATACGGACGATTCCTTATAGGGAACCACTTAAAAGCCCAGCTTATCCAGGAAGAAATTACCGTGAACTCTAAAGGAGCGGTTTATCTTGCTGACAGGCAAAGAGGCCCTGCAACAGTAATTGATATAGGCGGGATGGACAACAAGGCAATTTCGGTTGAAGACGGGATTCCCGGAATGTTTACAATGGGCGGAATCTGCGCCGGAGCCTCGGGGCGTTTCTTTGAAATGATATCAAAGCGTCTTGGCGTGGATATTACCGAACTTGGAGATCTTGCAGTCAAAGGTATGCATGAAAATGTATCCATGAACAGTTACTGTATCGTTTTTGGGACCCAATCCCTTGTAAACTCCCTCGCTAAAGGGGCTACTCCTGAGGATGTGGCAGCAGCAGCCTGCTACAGCGTGGTAGAACAGATCTACGAACAGCAACTGCAGGAAGTAGATGTTAAGGAGCCGCTGATTCTTGTGGGCGGGTCTTCACTGATTGCGGGTGTCCCGAAGGCCCTGGGAGATCTTCTAAAAATCAATGTTCTTGTACCTGAAAACTCCCATCTGATAGGAGCCGTAGGCGCAGCCCTTCTTGCTTCCGGCTACGTGGAGGAGTGAGGTCAAAATGGATTCGCTTGAGACCTTTGTTGTTGAGTCCGCAATTGATTCGGAGAAAGAGTTTTACAGGAAGATTGTCGAGGACAACCTTGCAAGTCTCAAGCTTGCCCCTGCAATAGGAAGGATCAAGGTAGTGCTGAGGCCTGAAGATTCCCTCTTTCAGATGGCAATCATCCTCAGGGACGTGGGTACAAAGGTTACGACACTTGATATTGCCGATGTGGATTCGAAGCCTGTCGCCGGTGAAGTGGTAATCTCGATCAAAAAAGAGCAGTACATTCCGGAATTGCTCGTAAAGCTCTGGGAACGCTACGGAAAAGCTAACATCAGCCAGCCGGACCGGTGGACTGTAGCTATAAGTACGGATAAACCTGCAGAAGAAGCTGCTTTCCTCAAAGAAATGATGGTTGCAGACCCCAGGCACAGGCTTCATGAAAACCTCGTGGAATTTGCAGTAAGGGCAACTCCTGAAGGTTTCAGGGTCCGATACCACCTGTATAAAGGTAACCGCTTTATTTTCGTAGCATCCGAGGAGGCGTTGAAACAGGAGTGGATAGAAGAAGCAGGAGCAATGCTCGACGAATTGATGGAAGGAGGGAAAAAATAAGATGGCTGTACTTCTACCCTATCTTTACACCGGTGGAGTCCATAAGCACGGGCTTTTAATCGAGTTAATGGAAGACCTCGGCGGCTATATAGTCCAGAAAGTGGTTACCGGGACTGAAGTCAATCTCATAATGCTTGTGCCCGAAAAAGATGTTGATATTGTAAAAAAGCTTTCAGATGAAATGCTTGGAATACTGGCAGAAGCGCCTTTAACAGGTGTGGAGATTGCAGTTGTCTCCCCTACACTTGCATCTCATCACCTCCCTCATTCAGCCTGCGATGTAGCAGAATATCTCCGCCACCCCGGAGCTAACACAAATATGATAGGGCTGGCCAGGGGGATGGGGCGAAGAGTATCCCTATCTATGGACTACGAAAGGAAACTCATTAACGAGCATGATATTGCGGTTTTCACTTTCGGCTCTTTCAGTGACTGTATTACAAAAAAGAAACCGAAGCTTTTTGAAGGCATAGAGATACCGATTGTAGTTACCGGAGGGCCTGCGGAACTGAAAACAGAGGATATTCCCGGAGCAGACCTTTATATAGGTAATATCGGAAGGGTTTCTCACAGGTTAAGGCGGACAGAGGAGGTCAATGCCCTTGATAATCTTAACGAAGGGATCTCAAAAATAGCAGATAATATACGCAAACAGCAGGCGAAAGACCCGCTTGCAGTAATTCCTGCGCGGGTAATGAAAGAAATAGAGAATCAGGTCCCGGAAATCCGTACTGTACTTTCTCCCGCACCTCTTACCCTTCAGCTTGACGGGCTCAGGGTCAAACTCCCATATGATGAGTATCACGAAAAAATAGAAAAACTGGAGTTTGATGAAGGAGTCACTCTTTCAGAACTTGCTAATATTACCAGATCAAAAATGAAAAATTATATATTGATAAAAATCAAATCTAAGTCTGACGTTGGTTTTGCAATTTGACCCGGATTCTGTTGAGCTAAAAAATCATTCACTTTACATTTTTACTGGGTTTGTGACTTACCACTTATCCTTAAAACTGTAAAACCCGGTCCAGAAAACGGTTCTAAGCCAGATTTCCACGTTAATCTATGCTGGTGGTTTCTTATGGAACTTGAGGATATTGTGGAAATTTTGAAAAATGATCCCGCGAAAGTCATTCCGGATCTCCTTGATGACGTTCGAGAGCAGTACGGAGAAGTCCCTTATATTATGAATTTTTTGAAAGATATGCCTGAGATCTTCATTCCGAAGACTCTTTATGATAACTCTATTATGAGGGAGTTCAAACATCTCGACCAGGAAACCGTAGAACTCATTTCCATTGGTGTGGCTTCTACCCTTCGCTGCGAACACTGCCTGAAAATGCACCTGAGAATAGCAAAGAGGAAAGGCTTGCCTAAGGAGAAAATATTATCTGCAATAATGATAGGAGCAGTTCTCTCGCACGCCTCAGTACTTGCAGAAAGTAAAAAGTCTCTTAAAGCCGAATACCCGGATGAAGGCGACGAAAACAAAGAAGAAAGAGAGCTGGTCTGTACTCCTGATTGCGAAGTATGCAAGACCGCCGGCAAAAATCTGGATCAGGAAGCCATTGAACTAATCTCTATTGGTGTAGCTTCCGCCCTCCGCTGTCAACACTGTCTGAAAATGCATCTAAGGATTGCAAGACGAAAAGGAATTTCAAAAGAAAAAATATTTTCTGCAATAATGATAGGTGCGTCTCTGTCGAACGCTGCAGTACTTGCAGAAAGTACACGGGCTCTTGCATCCGAGTTTCCTGGTGAGAATGTCAGCCAGAAAGAGGAAAACGGAAAAAGGGAGCAATGCTGTGACCCTGACTGCGAAGTATGCAATATCGCAGGCGCAAATATCAAGTCAGTAACCAGTAAAAGTTCATGATTTACTTTCCCCGGGTCAATGGTTAAAGTTTAATTCCGGATACTTAATAAAGGCAACTTATTCTATAGAAATTAGAATTACTTCGAGTCTAAATTCCAGACGCCTTTTCAGATAGATGACTACACGTCAGGGTTTTATAACCTTAGAACTTATTTTTAAAGAAACTTTCAGTCTTTACTTAACCTGGCTCGTAAAATACAAAATCCGCTCAGACTTAAAGTCTCCCTTACACAGGACAACCTGAAAAAAAGTTCAAATAAATGATTTCCAGACGGGGGCTCATTTTCATAAATCAGAAAAGTACGCATTTAGTAGCTTTATCCTTCATTTTTCTGCTGGCGGTAGTTTTCACTCCTGCCGTTTCCGCAGCTTACGGGGAAGATTCAGAAAAAATTCTTGATAACCCCTGGGATCATTCTCCCATTACAGTATATATAAACGAGAAAGACCTTCCACCCCATTATAGTCCTACATATTATGAACAGATAGAAAAAGCGCTTGAATACTGGGAAGAGGGAGGAAACGGAAACCTCGATTATATGCCTGTTTTTGAGATCGTTGACTCGGAAGAAGCTGACATCACGATACGCTGGGTTGAAAACCTGGAGAATGTCGAAGGTGTCCCATCGGGCGTGGCAGGCTACGCAAGGCCAAGGATATCCGGAGACCATTTCGTTAAAGTGGATATAGTACTTGAAGTTGGAAACTATCAGGGCAAGGCATGGCGCCAGTATGGAGATGCAACAATGCTCAGCATTTCAAAGCATGAACTCGGGCATGCTCTCGGACTCGGGCACAGTGACAACCCGAGGGATATAATGTATCCCAAACATGAAATGAGGGATAATATAAATCCGATATTGTGGAGCAAGTACGGGGACTTAATACGCGCAGCAGGTATTCTGGCTCTTGCAGTTCTGCTGCTCCTGGGGATAAGCTGGCAGAATAGCAGAAGAAAAAGGAAAAAACTTGAAGATAAGTATTTCAAATGAAAAAGAGAGTGGTCCCCGGATTAAAAAGGCAATCCAGAAGTTTTTTTATTCTCACTGGCAAACCTTCCAAAGAAATCTTTGAAATAATCAGGAAGCTCCTCCATTTCAATAATTTTTTCAAAGGAAAACCAGGTATATGCCATGTGTTCATAACTCAACTTAACATCAGCGACAATATATCCCCCATCGAATACAATAGCAATAACTTTTTTCTCCGGGAGCTCAAAGTTTACTTCCCCTGCAATATCTCCGGGGACAATTGAAATTCCGGTTTCCTCCCATACCTCACGCACAATCCCTTCTTTAAGTGACTCATCCGGATTTACCTTCCCGCCCGGAAGATCCCATTTTCCCGGGTTGGTGCGGGAATTTTCCGAACGCCTGAGCAGCAGGAATTCTCCTTTCTCATTCCGGAGAAGGGCATATACAGAAATAACATAAGGTTTCTCCAGATTCATGTAATATTATCTAAGATTTATTTCTCTTAAAGACTGGCTCTTTCAAGATTTTCACGGCCTGGATTCGAATTAATAAGTACTTCCATTGCTGGAGCATCAGGAATAAATCCAGAAAGGATAAAGAGATTTGAAAAGGGGATTTGATATGGCTTACCTGACAGGAAAAACAGTATATGTGAACCTCAGCTCGGAATCAGTAAATATCATTGAGACTGACGAAAACTTAATTCTCGGATACCCTGGTGGGAGAGGGCTCGGAGTAAAACTGCTTTCCGAGATGGCAGAACCTGATATTGATCCGCTTAGCCCGGTTAATCCTCTTATTTTCACTACGGGACCTCTTACGGGTATTGCCCCCATGTCTTCAGAGGTAGTTATTACATCGAAATCCCCTCTGACGGGCACGGTTTTCAGCTGGAATGCAGGCGGAGGCTTTGGTAGAGAATTGAAGAGGGCTGAAATAGATGCCCTTGTGATTACCGGAAAAGCAAAGATGCCTTCTGTCGTGGAGATAAAAGGAGATAAGATAAAAATCGAACATGCGGAAAAGCTCTGGGGAAAAAATACAGAAGCATGTACTGAGGCCCTGAAAGATAAAGGAAGTGTAGCCTGCATAGGCAGGGCAGGAGAAAACAAAGTTCTTATTTCTTCTTTTGTTATTGATTCCATCCACAGCGGGAGGGGAGGAATTGGAGCAATTGCAGGCTCAAAGCTGCTGAAAGCAGTGGTTGTAAAAGGAGAAAAAGAACTCTTACCAGCCAGCCCGGAAAACTTCGAACAGCTCAGAACGAAAATGCTGAAACTTTTCGAGGCAAATCCTGTGCTCTCCAAAGGGCTTTCAAATTACGGCACTCCTGCATTTGTAAAGCTTCTCAACTATATGGACCTCATCCCCTGCAGGAACTTTTCCTTGAGAGGGACTCCTTTTGCCGACCTGTTCTCAGGGGAGTATATAAAAGCCAGTTTTGAGCTCAAGAAGGAGAGCTGTCCTGCCTGCCCTCTGAGCTGTAAACGGAGGATAAAAAAAACAGGGCAGATTCTCCCGGATTATGATTCTCTATGGGCTTTCGGGTTTAACCTGGAGAACCCGAACTTTAATTCCGTACTCCTGGCAGACAGGATCTGCAAAGATTACGGTCTTGACCCTGTTTCTGCAGGTTCCTTACTGGGAGCTTTAGCAGAACTAAGATCAGAGAAAATAGAAGCCGGAGAGCTTGAAGACTTGCTTGAAGAAATAGGAGAAGGAAATAAAACCGGAGAAGGCTCAAGAAAATACCTCTCGGGCCAGAAGAGAGAAGATCTGAGTATGGATGTAAAAGGGCTTGAACTTGCAGGTTTTGACCCCAGGGGAATTAAAGGACAGTCTCTTGCTTACGCAATCTCCTGCCACGGGGGGGATTATCTTACAGCCTTCATGGTAGGACCGGAAGTCCTCGGAAAGCCTTTGATCCTTGACCGCTTCAGCCTCAAAGGAAAAGCCGGAATCCTGCAGGTCTTTGAAAACCTGACTGCTGCACTGGATTCCCTTGCACTCTGCCCATTTTCGGTTTTTGCAGTTAATGAAGAGCTCTGTTCATCCTTATTACATTCCGGAGCCGGGATAAAAATAACACCTGCAGAACTCCTGAAAGCAGGAGAAAGGATCTGGAATCTGGAGAGAATTTATAATCTGAAAGCAGGTTGCTCTCAAAAAGATGATACTCTTCCGGAAAGGCTGTTCGAAACGAACAGTGTAGAGAAAGTAAACGGAATCAAAAGGAGTGAGTTTGAGGCAGCTCTTCAGGAGTATTATCACTATCGGGGCTGGGATAAAAGCGGAGTGCCCCGTATGGAAAAACTCAAGGAACTGGGAATCGAATATTGAAAAATTGAAGATCAGCCAGGGGTTTTGTATGTAGCGCAAATCTCGCGGAACAGATCCATCTGGATTAATCCGGATAGGCAGATTTACCATTTTAATACTTAATGCCCCTTCCAAATCGATATAATTGCTCAATTTTTCGGGATGATTTCTCTGAAATTGTGCCCGGAAAATCAAAATCTCGCATAAGCGTTATATACTCTAGGATAATTAATCGTATTAGTCTCGACCTGTGAGGTTGTACAGGCGTTCAGGTAGTAACTACTTTCCAGTTTTTCTATACAGTGTAATCAGCTAAGTATGGATAAAGGAGTAGACAGGCTTAAAAATTAGAAAAGCCTTCTTATACCACTTTGCCGGAATTGACATTGAAAAACCTTCGATCAAATCCGGTGTGACGTTTACAGCTTATTACAGATATCATAACATAAACCTTAAGGGAGAATCATCATGAAACAGCAGGTAGAAGTTAAAGACCTTAAAGAAGGGAAATACGTAATTATTGACGACGAAGCATGTGTTATAAAAAGCATCACCAAGTCCAAACCCGGGAAACACGGAGCTGCAAAAGCAAGAGTAGAAGCTATAGGCCTTTTTGACGGCCAGAAGCGTTCCTATATAGGTTCCGTTGCAAATAAAATTTATGTCCCGATTGTAGAAAGGAAGAGTGCTCAGATCATCTCAATCACCGGGAACATTGCCCAGCTCATGGATATGGGAGATTTCTCAACCTTTGAAATCGTAATCCCTGAAGATTTAAAGGACAGGGTAAAAGAAGGTGAAGAGGTATCCTATATCACAGCCCTCGGAAAGGTCAAACTCGATATAAGGACATAAACCTTTAAAACAGCAAAAACTCAGGTTAATAAACCTGAGCTCTTTTTTTAATTAAATAATTTATATCAGGTAAGAATATGTTTTTACCCAATTCCTTTATAGATGCTCTCGCAGACTATGAATCTTCACGCTATGTTATTTTCGGCGTGCCTTTTGACAATACTTCTTCATACCGCGCAGGCAGCCGCTGGGCTCCGGACGCTATGAGGCAGGTTTCTGCAAACTTTGAGAGCTATAACCCGGCCTTCGATATAGACCTTGTAGACCTTCCAATTTATGATGCCGGAAATCTGGAGACCTCAGCTTCGGTTGATGAGACCCTCCGGGATCTTTACGAAGAGGTAAAAGTTCTGCTGAACGATGGAAAGCTTCCTATTATGCTCGGAGGCGAGCATTCGCTGACCTACTCTACCGTAAAGGCCTGTGCTGAGTTCGCAGGGGACGACTTTGGAGTTCTTGTCCTTGATGCCCATTTCGACCTCAGGCAGGAGTACAGAGGGTTCAAGCACAACCATGCCTGCGTATCCCGGAATATCCTGGAGAATGTGACCAGTAATCTTGTTTCTATTGGTGTGAGAAGCGGACCGGAAGAAGAATGGGTTTTTGCAAGGGAGAGCAAACTGAAATACTATACGGCAGATGATGTCGAATCTATAGGCATGGTAGAAGTGCTTAAAGAAGTCATTGAATGGCTGGACTGCAGCCAGCTATACCTTTCCCTTGATATGGATGCGATAGATCCAGCTTACGCTCCAGGGCTGGGCACACCCGAGCCTTTCGGGCTGAGTGCCAGAGACGTCAGGACTGCAATAAGAACCCTTGCCCCTTACTCGATGGCTTTTGATATTGTGGAGATTGCTCCGGAATACGATTCAGGACAAACAGCAATGCTTGGAGCAAAACTTATGAGAGAGTTTATTGCATCGCATGCAAAAAGCTGCATCAAGATATAATGCAATCAAGATATAATGCATAAAGAAAAATTTTTAAAATGAATAAAGAAAACGGTCATTATAAAACTCACAGATGACTGCCACTGATAGAGCAGTTTCAGTTTTTTTAGAGAAAAGGAGGGAAAGAAATAATTCCATCAATGGATTTTCCCCTATATGCTCATTTATTCAACTGCTCTATTTGCCAGCCCATTCAAAAATACCGAATTCAAACACTTAACTCAAACACTTAACTCAAACACTTAACTCAAACACTTAGCTCAAATGCTTGACTCAAATGCTTGACTCAATTACACTCTTTTTCTCAGATTATGCACGCCAGAGAGCTATGATTTTATCAATTGCTATGTGCGTATATTTTCCGTTCGTTTTAAGAGTGAGTACATTGTCTGCGCAGGCTTCCACCTTTCCATTAAAAACGTCGGGACCTCCACAGTAGACGTCCACAACTTCGCCAAGATGATGTTCCACTATAAAAGACTGCATTCCTTGCACCTCAGTGTATTTCATGTCCCGCCTCTGAATAAATATCCGCTTCCATCCCAGAAGCAGGAAAAAAACCTGGCTGGACAAAAAGTTCGGGCTAATCTCTCAGCCAGAGAATTATCCAGAGATACGGGGCTCAGAAAAGAATAAAAATATCCTTTACTGCCCCAATTGATCCCTGTAATTTATTTAAATCTACAATTTCAAATCTTACTGGGCCCACAGAGCTATAATCTTATCAATGGCTATGTGTGTCAGTTTCCCTTCATTTTCGAGGGTAAGTACATTATCTGCACATGCTTTTATGACTCCCCTGAAAATATCCGGCCCACCACAGTAAACGTCTACAGCACTCTCGAGGTAGTGCTCTACTATAAAAGATTGCATCATAATTTTGCTACTCCTTTGATCTTTTGTCTTGAGAACTGATTTTCTTTATTTTCCTGTACCTGTATATCGTTATTTTAAACATCCGTTTTCCAGCTTAATATAAGAAACAGGCATCTGTGTTTAACTACCTGCTTATTCCTTATAAATTTATTTAAAAACTAATCTTGATTTTCCTGCTGCAGCGGCTTTAACCTTAACTAAGAAAACTAGCTTACGCGCTGAAATTGTACTACTCTGGCAGAAAGCGGTTTTATAAAAAATAAAATCACAAAAATATACTTTTTACTTCAGGTTTATTTGCGTAAAGGAGAAAAGGAAAGCTAAGTTTAGCTGGAGAAAAATGTGAGAAAGTTTGAATACGAAAGAGCATAAAAAAATAGTGCAATGTAATGAAATAATCACTACAATAATAAATAATCATTATCGCTTCCGAGAAGAAAATAAAAAATAGAAGAATAAAAATAAATTAAAAAAATAAATAAGTAAATAAATTAAAAATAAATAATTGAGTGAGCCCTTTGAGAGCGGTTTTTAACTCCGACTTCCTTCATAGAGAAAGATGTCTTCGATATTCGTGTTAAAAAGTCTGGCAAGCTTGAAAGCAAGATCGAGAGAAGGGTCATATTTTCCTTTCTCAATGGCATTTATCGTCTGCCTTGTTACCCCCACTTTATCAGCAAGGTTCTCCTGAGTAAGATTATGGATTGCCCTGTAAACTTTAATATTGTTTTTCATCTCAGCCACCATATTCCCTGTTATAGTATTTGTAAAACAGGGAGTAAAGCACAATAACCCCGCAGCTCGCATATGCCATGAAAAAACCAAGATCGGTGTATCCTGGATAGGTATCCCTCATAGCTATGAGAACTGCAGCTCCAAGGGCAAAGCCCTGTGCAAATATCTGGAGAGTAACGCGCGAAGCCTTCTGGCTTACCTGATGAATTCTTTCATCTTCAACTACACCTTCCATTCTGTTTTTCAAATTGTACATAACTGCCATGCCTGCAAGCACAACACCTACTGCCAGTACCGGATTTCCTATCGAAACCGAAAAACCCACCACGGCTCCCATAACCATTACAGTCAGAAGAGAAATTATCCTGAATTCCTTTCGTTTCATCTAAAAACTCCTCGCATACCTTAGTTATATCTGCATTACAAATTGCTATAAACTGGATTCGTCCAGGTAAATAATTCGAGACATATAGTCACACCAAACATACAAAATGTAATGTTTACTTTACATTAAGTAGAATGTACGATACATTATTTATAGATGTCGGCGTAAAAAGAAGATCGAAAATCTGGAAAAAATAATTTGAAGATTAAGTTTTAAGAAAAAATAATTGAAGAAGGGTTTTTACCCTCCTTGTAATATACTGATATAAGTTTTACTCTTTCAGCCTTTATTAGAAACTATTACAGGTTCGGGCTTATGAGGAGAGTATTTTGAGCTGCTGGATTCTGGTGAAGGAGAGGGAGCCGGTGCAAGACTTGCTTCCTTTGATAGAGCCGCGATAAGGCATCCTCTGGCAATTGAATAGATAGGGTCCTTCGAGTCTGTTCCTGCCGTGTTAAACCGACTCTTTTTGACGCCCGAAATCCTTATAGGCAGATCAGTTTCCCTGAGCCTTTTCTCAAACAATTCTACAAAACCTTTAGCTCTGGTGCTTCCGCCGGCTATTGCTACCTGGAATTCCGCATCGGGCGGAGCAGTTTCGGAGAGTTTGCGCTTGAGATGCTGCAGGACATATGTCAGGAGAGCATCGTAGTAAACAGAAAGTGCGCCCTGGACGCTCCCGATTTCATGTTCTGCACACAGCGAGAAGTCTGTTTCCTTAATAGAGGTGATTCTTTCTTTTGCCAGTCCCGTGGCAGTTGAGACCTGTTCATCAATCCAGTCCCCTCCACGGGCAATGCTGAAGGAAACTATAGGAGTTGCCATATAAGCTACAGTTACATTTGTCATGCCTGCGCCTACACTTATCCCGATGCCTGTGAAATTGGACTCACTGAGTTCCGAATACACGACTGAAAGTCCTTCGTCAATAGGGCAGGTAGAATACCCGAGCTTGGTAGCAAGGGCTTCCACGGTTTTTGAGTGGTAAAGCACATTGAGCTGGTTATCCACAGGATTTGCAGGAACAGAAATGTACAGAAGTTCATCTTTCTTTTCAGGGAGCCCGAGTACTCTCTCAATAATGAGTTTGATCATCGGAATGGAGTCTTTTTCATCAGGGCTTATAATTCCCTGCTTCATGGGCCTTCGGATATGCTTGTTAAATACATTTGAGAATTTGAAGGCATCTTCTCCAAGAACGTTAATGATATTTCCTCTCTGAGTGTACAGCACCCTTCCATTATCAAGCATCTGCTTTGTCAGGTCATTTGATTCCATCTCAAGAAATGCGTTTCTCTGCTGAGAAAAGGAAATCGAACCGCTTCCTTTTGTCGCACATATGATATTCATGGTTCCTACGTCGAGGCCTTTAGCCATTTTTAATGTCTCCTAAAAAGTTTCGTTTTACTGCTGAATATTCCTCTGGTTTGTTTGCCCGCAGGAGGCGTGCTTGTAGCCCGGGCAAGTAGCAATGAAGCTGAATCAAGTCCATCATCGAGAGCCTCAAGCTTGCCTGTACTGGCAAATCTGAGGTTTTCAACTTCAGGAATATCATCATGAACAATGATCTTCTTCTCTGACTCCTGGAGTCCCTTTCCGAGAATAAAATCGTATTCCGTGTCTTTCAACGCCAGGTTAAACTTGGAAAAACCATCTTTTCCCGTAAGAGAATTCTCAAGAGTTCTCTGAACTTCCCGCTCAATTTCATCTTCACTGTGACTTTTTATCTTTTCAGACTCTATTTCAGAAATTTGTCTTGCTCTCTCTTCAATCTGAGTTAAAACTGTATTTGCAAAAGCGTTTCCTGCAAGCAAGCAGGCACCCGCAGCATATACAACTGCCACAAAGGTAACATTGGGGTATACCCACACAGGATAGCCCTGAGGGTAAAGTGCAAGAAAAGCTACAATCCCTGTGCAGTTAAGGGCAAGCCCTGCTCCTACAATATGCAGGTGATATTCTCTCGGATTCTTTACCATCAGGTTGATACCCGTAAGGATAAGAGCTAAACCAAAACCGATGAATCCATAAGTGATGGCTATCTCTCCGGGATCGGACATTCTGGTAAGATTTACTGAAAGAGCATAAACAATGCCTGTTAGCGCCAAAAGAAAACCGGACAGCAGCGCCATCGATGCAAAATATTGGCTTAATTTGGATTTCATTGACACCACTAATAAGAATACAGATAAATATAAAAGTCTTTTGTTTTTTTTACAAAGATACTATGCAAAATTAAAAATACAGTAATATAATAAGATAAAGAAATGGATTACTCAAGATTGCCAAAGAATTGCAAATGAAGAAGAAACTCCTACGGAGTGCAATGCCCAGTAAAAGAGATGAACAAACGTAATTGATAATGAAAAAGTTAAAAGAAAATATAAGAAACAGAAAGAAAAAATAATATAGGGATCATCAAGAAATCAGTATTTTGGAAGAAAAGTAAGAAGTAGAAGGGAATATAACTTACAATTAAACTTTGGAAGTGACCCCATAAAAAAGAGATTAACATAAGATAATACATATTACTGTTAAAACCTACCTCTACTAATATAAGGTAAACACCTCTTAGAGCAGAAAAATTGCATGATGTCGCGAGGGATAACAGCCAAAGAATAGAGAATAAATTTACAGTCTAATAACTAAAAGTTCAAGAGTTAAATTATATCAGTGATCCTGTCAGTGATCTGCAATTACAAATATCTTTGGAAACATATTAATGCTTACATAATTAGTCTACCAATATATTATACAAATTTTCAGCACGACTTGGCCCTAAGCAAAAATGGAATTACCAGCAAATTTCAAAGAAACTATACGAATATTTTATATAAGAAGATGATGCAATTAACGTTATGGATGATAATTTTTTAAGATATGTTGAGGCCATATTTTGCATCTGTCTCTTCATACTTTTTCTGATTTCCAGTTTCTAAAAGTCTGCATGAAATATTTGTAAATCAACAATAAGATTTACTCTTGAATCTTCCAGGAGAAGTAAAACGAAATGGATCTCTCTGTACTGGCGCACGTCGATGTTATTCTTGGTTTTGCCATTCTAATTCTCACTATATTCTACAGATTTGAATTTCCTCCTGTACTTGGTTTTCTTGTAACCGGAATACTTATAGGACCTTATGGGCTTGGTATTCTAAACGGGGGGCATGATTTAGTAGACTTAAACTCAGAGCTCGGTATGATTTTTCTGCTTTTCACTATAGGGGTTGATCTTTCTTTAGGTGACCTCTGGAAAATGAAAAAAGACGTTATGATGGGAGGGACTCTTCACCTTGTCTTCACAACAATTTTGATTTTTATTGCCTGCTCAGCTCTGGGATTCGGTCATGCAACCTCTATCTTTATAGGTTGTATCTTACTTTCACACAGCAGTACTGCAGTAGTACTTAAAGTTCTTCAGGATAGAAACGAAGTATTTACTCCTCATGGGAAAACCTCACTTGCGGTTCTAATATTTCAGGATCTGACTATCGTACCAATGATCCTGATGACTCCAATGCTTGCAGGAAATTCTGTGAGTTTTGATGGGGCACTTTCAAGTATATTTCTCAAAGGCTCCCTCATTATTCTGGTTTTTATCCTGAGCGCTAAAGTTGTGGTCCCCTGGATATTTTACCATGTAGGCAGAACCGGCAGTAAACAGTTATTTATGGTCAGTGTAATATTCATATGTTTATCAGCAGCTGTTTTTACCTATAGCATAGGGTTATCCCTGGCTCTCGGAGCCTTTTTAGCCGGGACCGTAATTTCAGGATCTTCTTACAACCATCAGGCAATGGGCAATATTTTACCAATAAAAGACATGTTCATGAGTTTTTTCTTCGTGTCTGTGGGCATGCTTCTTGATATCAATTATCTGATCGACAATCTTCCTGTACTTATTCTTGGAACAATCGTCATCCTTATCCTGAAATCAATTGCTGGAGTTGTTACGACTTTTCTCCTGGGATACCCTCTCCGTACAACTATATTAACGGGAATCGCACTTTCACAGATAGGAGAATTATCTTTTGTTCTTTCCAGCTTAGGATTGGAATATTATCTTTTGACAGCAGAAACTTACCAGGCAATTCTGGCTGTCTCCATCCTTACTATGGGAGTTACACCCTTCTTGATCGCCGCTTCTTATAAGCCTGCGGATTTCATTGTCAAAAAGGCTTCAGAAACGATTTTTGGCATGAAACTTGTACGTGGATTATCCGGGTATATTGAAGAAGAAAAAGATGTAGAGCCAGAGATAAAAGACCACGTGATAATAGTTGGATTTGGCTTTTCAGGGAAGACGATATCAAAAGCTGCAAAGGCTGCAGGTATTCCTTATGTTATTCTGGAGACAAATCCTGAGATTATTAAGCAGGAAAAGGGGAAGGGAGAAAAAATAAAATATGGGGATGCAACCCTTGAAACTGTACTTGAATATGCAGGAATAAAATATGCAAGAATTATTGTAGTAGGCATCTCCGACGCAGAGGCTACAAGAAAAATAGTTGAAAGAGCAAAAGAATTGAATCCGAGTATATGTGTAATTGCCAAGGTAAGAGACCTGCAAGAAATGAAAAAGCTTAACGCTCTTGGTGCAGATGAAATAATTCCGGAACAATACGAAACCTCGGTAGAAATTTTTGTCCGCATGCTGGAAAAATATCTGGTTCCGCAGGAGGATATAGAAAAACTGGTGAATAATATAAGGGCCAATGGGTACAGGATGATGAGAAAGCTCTCTGTTGAGAATACAGTAACTAACAGTGGATTCAACATAAAAGAAGGCCTTCGGGATATAGATATTCAGGTGCTAAAAGTAGGAAACGGTTCAATTTTTGAAGGGAAGACACTTGCAGACCTGGAGATTAGAAAAAAATACGGAGTTACTGTGCTTTCAATTCAGAGAGGCTCGGAAACAGTTTATACACCATGTGGAGATTTCTTCCTAAAGGCAAAAGATGCATGTGTTCTTCTAGGAAAAGCTGAAAATTTAATAAATGTCAGAAAGTTATTTGAAGGTGTCCATCGATAAGTAATGCTTTCTTGTCAGGAAAAAACTGAGACGATCCCAAAACTAAATTTATTCATTTATCGATAAAGATTTGAAAGCTGCTTAGAAAGCTAACTTAATAATTGGAACCTCGATAGCTATTACAATCGGATTTTCATAGAGATAGTTTTCAAGTCCTGGGATCAGCTCAATCATTAATGCTTATCAGAAAGATAACCACAGACCTAAATACATTTTTATTATTTCAGGCTTTTCTGAGACTTCTCGTGGATCTCACAGAAATAACGAGTAATACCGAACACCTTATCGAGAGGAACTATAAATCCTACACCTGTTCCGGGCTCATCTAGTTTTACCGCCTCAGTAATAGATTTCAGGATATTATCTGCTATTTCTGACTCGGCAATTGTGAGCACGATTTCCTTTTCAGGTTCAATCATCAAGCCAAGAATACTTTTATTCTCATGTATACCCGTACCGCGTCCAAATAGGATCGTACCCCCCTGAGCACCAGCTTTTCTGGAAGCCTTGACTACTTCATCGCCCCAGCCTTTTTTGATAATTGTTACAATTAATACAAAATCTCCTTCATCTGACATTATTTTTACCTCCAATAAATTTCATATAAACGCCCAGCAGCATAACAAAGATAATAGGTGCAAGTGCTATCATTGCTATAAGGCCGAAACCGTCTGCTACAGGATCTGCACCCTCATAGGCTGTAGCTACTCCCACAGCTATAGACATCATGAAAGATACAGCCATGGGACCTGTTACAGCACCACCTGCATCGAAAGCAATGCCTATAAAGTCTTTGTCACAAAACGACAACAAGACAAGGACAAATAAATAAGATGGAATTATTATGTATATAAATGGAATTCTATATACGATTTTAGCCATTGTAATGGCAGCCAAAGTAGCGACTGCAAAAGAAAGCAGGTAAAGCATAAGATCTGATCTAATAGAACCATTGGAAGATTCCTCAACCTGGTAACATAGTACTCTTACAGAAGGTTCTGCCAGGGTAGCAAGCAGACCCAGGATGAAACCAAGAGGAATTAAAAGAGTTTTTCCGGACTCCCCAAAGTATTCTCCTATTATAGCTCCGGCAGGGAGAAAGCCGTTGTTAACACCATAAAGAAACAATATCATACCGAATGCAGTGAATGCCAATCCGGTATAAAGCTTAATTAACTGTGAAGATGGCAACTTTAAATATAGCACCTGGAATAATGTAAAGAAAATAATTAGAGGAGCAATTGATTGAATAACTTCAAAAAATACAAGTAAAATTCCTGCACCCTCCGTACTCATGAAAATAGAACCCCCAGTAATAGCATAAGACTCAGTATCGGACCTGTAGTCGCTAAGCCGATAAGCCCAAAACCGTCAAGCTCAGATCTATCCTGCAATACTGAAGCCATACCGATTCCAAGGCCCATAAGAACAGGTATAATCATAGCGCCTGTAGTCACGCTTCCAGCATCATAAGCAATTGCAAGGTAATCAGAAGGTATGAAAAAGGACAGTATGAGTATAATTGAATAAATTGCTGCAAATAGATATCTGATATGAGTCCCAAGGATTATCCTCATGACGGAAATAACCATAAGGAAACCTACTCCGAAAGCTATGGAGAGAATCAATAAATTGTTGTCTATGCCGCCCTGTAAAGTCGAATCAATTAATCCAATTAAAACACTTACGTTGGGTTCTGCCACGGCTACAAAAAATGAGAGCAAAAATACTATTACTGCAATAAATATCAGTGAATTATGCTTGGGTAACTCAGCTCCAATTGCATCACCTATTGGGAGCATACTCATTTTAACCCCGGTTAAGAAAAAAGCCATCCCCAATGTGGCCAGTACTGTATAAAAGAGAAAGGGAATAAGATCTTTCAAACTTACTCCAACAAATACAAGCATCAATAATATTACTGCCAGCGTTAGAGGAAATATTGCCTGGACTACTTCCAGAAAGGTTTGTTTAATATCACGCATCATAAAATGGTCCACCAGATTGATAATGTAAGGTAGTATACGAACGGTAAGAAGTGGAAGATGGTAAGAAGTATTTAATCAGCGGACACAGTTGAAATCTGATCTATTACCAGTAGGTTTTGAGATTTCAATTTACGCCCCACAATGCATAAGAGTAGATTAAGATGCATTTTATGTATACTAGTAATCATGATAGTATTAATAATTTTACATACTAATATAAGTAAATATTCGTATTATCCTGTATTCAGGGTTCGTATTTTCATAAAAATTGTATATCGTTAACATCATTCTACAAAAATGTTAAAATGAAGATGTCTCAAAAATATTAAGACATAAAGATCTTATCAAGCCTGATCTTCAAAAAGCTTCTTAACTTCATCAAGCTTTTCCGGTGGGCTGATTACAAGCAGGATATCATCTGCATGGATCTCAGTTTCAGCCTGTGGCCCCGGGATTAGTTTATGGTGCCTGGAAATTGCAAGTATGGAGGCTCCATATTTTTTCCTGACATTAAGATATCCAATGGTTGTTCCTGCCGTCCTGGAAAGTTTCCCAACCCTGATACTCCTTATTTCCACATCTGCAAAATCGAGAGCCAGGTCGCAGAATTTTTTCCGTGGAATATCAGGGCTACGGAGCATCCTGTAATGGTCGGAGCGTAAGGTTGAGCCCAGAGAATTGATTTCACTTGAAGGGACCAGATACCTGTGGAGCACTCTTGTGAAAATTTCTATTGAGCTCTCAAACTCATCCGAAATAACCTCGTCCGCCCCGGCGGAATAAAATTTGTCCAGTTCACTAAGGAAATGTGTCCTGGCAATAATATGGACTTCAGGGTTCAGCCGCCTGGCAGCTTCAATAACTCTCCTGGCACTCACCGGGTCTCCTGCAGTCACAACAACCGATTTTGCAGCCCGGATACCTGCATGTTCCAGAACGGCTTTCTGGGCAGCATCTCCATAAAGGATATGTTCTCCTTTCTGTTTTTCCTGCCGGACTGTCTCAGGATTGATCTCGATTATCCGGTAGGGAATAGAAGATGACTTTGCAGCTGCTGCGACATTTCTCCCGTTTACTCCGAAGCCGATCACAATCACATGGTTTTCAGGTGCATCTTGAGATGTATGCTCCTTAAAACGCCTGTACCATCCGGTTTTTACTATTGAAGGCAAGGGAAGAGACTCGGCTAAAGATGTAGTCCGATATCCCATACTCATTATGAAAGGAGTGAGCACCATGGAAATTACGGCGATATCGAGAAACTCCTGATAAACTCCAGAAGTTATCAGCCCATTAGTAAAACCTACCTTCGCAAGAATCAGGGAAAATTCCCCAACCTGAGAGAGGGAAAAACCAACCAGGATCATAGTATGCAAAGGGAAACCTATGAGAAAAGTGCTAAGGGAATTTGCTGCAGCTTTCAAAATCAGTACTCCAAGAGTTGCAGCCAGTATAAAGGGCAAATGTTCGCTTAATACGCCCAGGTCAAGAAGCATCCCCATTGAAATGAAGAAAATGCTCATGAACATATCCCTGAATGGGATTAAGTTCCCGAGCGCCTGGATAGAATATTCGGACTCTGAGATGATCAGGCCGGCAAGAAAAGCCCCAAGAGCCAGAGAAAGGCCGACCATAGAAGTCAGCCAGGCAACAGAGAGTCCTATTGCCACAACGCTCAGGAGAAAAAGTTCGCTGTTACGTGTCTTTGCTACCTGGAACATAATAAAAGGGACTGCATACCTGGCGCTAAAAATTGTAAACAGTATGAGCCCGAGTCCCTGAAGTAGAAGTTCCAAGAAAGATTTATCCGTTCCCTGAGTTCCTGCAAGGAGAGGGATCAGGAGAATTATCATTACTGCAGCTACGTCCTGAAAGATCAGTATCCCCAGGGAAGTCCGCCCGTGAAGGCTGTAGATTTCCCCTTTTTCCTGCAAGATTTTAAGGACGATTGCCGTGCTGCTCAATGCCACCAGGAGTCCGAGGAAAATTGCAGTTTCTCTGGAAATTCCAAAAAAGAGGAAAATAGAAGCCGCAGCAAGAGTAGTTATAAAAAGCTGCAACCCTCCTCCAAAGACTACAATTCTGCGAAGCTGCAGAAGTTCACGCAGGGAAAACTCAATTCCTATGGTAAAAAGCAGAAGTATGACTCCGATTTCAGCCAGTGTTTCGATATTATACATGTCCTGGACCAGGCCCAAACCAAAAGGTCCAGCAAGGATGCCAACGAGCAAAAAACCTACAAGCGGAGCTATCTTCAGCTTTGAGAAGGTGAAAACTACGGGAATAGAAAGCGCGAAGATTATAAGGAGGTCGGTTAGGAGATGAGATGCCATTAACAGATATTTAATTTTCAAATGATATAAATTTCATCCACTTGCACAGGTCAGAAAAAAGCTGAAAAATTGGGATTAAGCGGTCACAAATGCTAGTTATCTCAGACGGTTATAAACAGGCAGTCACATTAATCCCAAAAAATAGAAAAATTAAAATATCCCCGGAATACTGGCGGATAAGTTAAAGGCTCTGCTGGAACTGTGCCTGAAGCTGTTTCACTATTTCTTCGGAAATTTCGGCTGCAAGATGTTTTTTGTAAGCTTTTAAAGAAACAAGCCCTCGTGTATAGTCCTGCATTTTGATTTCTCCATCCATCAATTTTTTCCCTTGCATTGGATTATCATTTATAAAGACAACGCTTTTGTTTCCTTCTTTGAATTGTTCAAAATATTTCGTATCCTTTCCGGTAGAAGTGTAAAAAAATACTATATTCAGATCTGAGGAAGCATAAACAGGTGTGTACAGCCAGTTATCTTTGCTTATATTCACCAGAAGAGCTTGAGAGTCATAGTTTTCATCAATCCTGCTCACGGATATAACTTCTGCGCCTGCTGCTTCAAGATCATTTCTAAGTTTTTCTTTCAAATCCATTGTGAGAGAATCTTCGCCTTCGATATAAAGGAAAATGCGGCCAGAAAAGTCAAGTTCTGGATTACCTGAGGAATAAGAACTGACCACTGAATTTGCCTGCGTCTCACTTCGTGCCGTTTTGAAATCCATAACGTAAAATGAAAAGAGGAGAACTGCAAAAACAAGCATAACCAGGATTATTTTTTTTATTACTGGATTTTCGGACATAATTCCAGAAGTCAGGCTAATCTTATAAAAGATACGGATTAAAAAGTTAAATTAAAATTTGGGCATAACCTTCGGGGGAAAATCCGAAGGCTTAGCCTCAAACGGGATTTCAAATGAACACGACGAACAGTATGTAAGAAACCGTCACCATAGCAAGGGAATGCTTGAGCCCTGAGGAAATGTTTGCCGAGCCCATCTTACCAGCGACCAGCCCTGAGCCGAACCCCTGCAGAATGGCTGCATGGAAGAAGAGAAGGGTATACTCCTCCAGGTTAAAACCTCCCATAGACATTGCCGGGTTGCTGGAACCGTCAAGGGCAGGAAGGAAAAACGCAGCAAGCACATATACTATTACCAGGAAAACGCAGAAGGTTATGAAGATGATGAATACGTAAATGAACATCTCTGCAGAACGCTCTTTGTTAAGGTTTTTCTCAATATCGGCATCATCTGCAACCGTGCTGATAACCTGATGGATGTCTCCAGTGGATTCACTTGCTTTGGCAATGAGCGTCAGGCTGCGCCTGGTCATGTTAGTCCGTATTCTTGCTTCAAAACGCTTCAGGGCCTCTACGAGATTTGAGTTCCAGCGGATATCCGCAACTGTAGCTTTAATTTCTGATTTAAGCCTGCCCATGTTTGACTGTGCTGTAATAGCAATCGCGTCCGCAAGCAAAATTCCCGTACCGTTGATACTTGCAAGCCTTTTAAGGAATTCAGGGACCTGATCCTCAATCTGCCTGATCCTCCGGACTTCGAGTTCGTGAAAGATTATGTAGGGGATGAATAAGATTAGAATAGTTGCATAAATATAGTCATCAAGAATAGATGCAGTCTCAACAAACCCGCTATTATACGGCCCATGCTTCAGGTAAGCCGAAACAAAATATCCCAGTGCAACAGGGGCACTTACTATAAAAGCATATACAGGCCTGTCAAGCATAGCCCTTATGGGGTGCAGGAGCACATTTTTTATCCTGGAGAACTTTTCGAAGAATTCCATTTTCTGGAGAAGTTCTTCATCTTCCTCTGTAGCTGGCCTTACTCTGACATCGCTGAAAGAATCCGGCCTGGTTGCAGAGATTTTTTCTTCAGGCATTTTTTCCGCATCCCCTGTAAGCATATCCAGAAAGATTAGAAAAATCATGGTTCCAAAAGGAATTGCCCCGTATACAAGTATATAGAGTTGAGTAGGTCCTCCATTGTCGATCATATTCATAACTACAAGGATAACCATAAGGAAAAGAGGGCCTACAACGAATACCGTGATATAAACCTCTGCAAGGAGCCCGAGAGTCTCAAGGAAACGTTTGTGTTCTTTATTTGCATTCGATTTATAAACATCAGTCTTGTTTTTCAGGTAAAGAGTGATATCTCCACCGCTGGAGACTATAGAAATAAGGCCGTCAACAAGGTCTTTGAACTGCTCGGAAGGAGTCCTGTCAGCAGCATCCCAGAGGGAATCCTGAAGGTCTTTTCCAAAATATTCAATATCCCGGACAATATTTCCGAATTCTCGGGAAGTGGTTCCGTAAAGATGAGAATACTTTGAAAGCGATTTCATAATCTCATAAATAGTCATGCCTCCGCCTCTCTGCATGACATAGAGAAAAGCTGTCGCATGAGGCATTGTTGCATTAATAGCTCGCTTCCTGCTGTCAGCTTTCATAGGCGGGTATGCCATGATAAGCCCGTAGGTAAAAGCGGCAATTATCGAAAAGAGAATGAGCCCACCCATTACCGTGAGGATTATGGGAAGATGGGATTCAATAAATGTGGGAGTCTCAACTGCCCTTGTCACCCTGTGAGAGATACCAAATGCTGAAACAATGCTTTCAGGAGTAACCCCTCTGAAAAGATATCTTCCGACAACCAGGCCCACAAGCCCGCCAAAAATTCCCGTAAGCAGGGAAAATAAAATTGCGGTTGAAACATATTGTTCTACAGGCAGGGGGATCTGAGCCTGACGAAGCTTTATTCTGAAGAGGGCAAACTTTTCTTCCCTCTCAAGAATTTTCTCTCCGAAGATCCTGAATGCCACGGTGGTTATAACGCTCATGGATGCCCCCATTAACTGTGGTGTGAGACCATATCCCGCAAGGTACCGTTTCCAACTGCTTCCATGACAAGCTGCGGGTTTGTAGCATACATATGTACTATAAGAGAAACGCTCACGTAATCACGAATCTGTTTTGCTGCAAGATAGGCGAGGATCTGTTCCCTGTTTTTAAACTCGATAAAGAGCTTATCAGGGCTCCAGCCTCTCGCTTTCATAATCTCATTGAGTACATAGGAATCCCCTGCCCGCTTGAAGTTGTCATGCACCGGCTCCCAGCGATAAAGTTCATTGATCCTGAGGCTTCCTGACCTCGCGTCAAGACCCGTGATTTCCACAATTGTTTTTGTCCTTCTCACCCTGGTCTCATTGACATAGGTCTGCATCTGGATGCAGATGATACCAAGTGCCTGCATCATTACGTGCGGGACATTGATAGGCTCATTTTCAAGCCTGTTGACCACGGTTTGCACATCGCTTGCATGCATTGTTGAATAGGTGGTATGCCCTGTTGACATTGCCTGGAAAAGGGTAAGAGCCTCTTTACCACGGACTTCGCCCACCAGAATATACTCAGGACGCTGCCTCAATGCAGCTTTCAGGAGCTCGTACATAGAAACCTCTCCTGTCCCTCCTACAGTGAATGATTTCCTTGTTGCGCCTGCAATCCAGTTTTCGTGGTGGAGCATAATCTCCCTTGTATCTTCAATGGATACCACTTTTGACAGCCTGGGGATGAAAAGAGAAATCGCATTCATAAGAGAGGTCTTGCCCGAAGCGGTTCCGCCTGCAAAAAGTACACTGATATTATTTTCAATGGCAATCCAGTAGTAAGCCATCATCTCTATACTGCATGTGCCATACCTCATCAGGTCAACAGGAGTTATCGGGTCCCCTTTGAACTTACGGATAGTGTAAGAACTTCCCCTTGTTGTAACCTCTTTTCCGAGAGTTGCCTGAATTCTGGACCCGTCAGGAAGGGTTGCATCTACAATTGGCTCTCCTATGGAAATGTGTTTACCGCTCCTCTGGCAGAGCTTGACAACCAGTGAGTCAAGTTCTTTCTCTCCAAAGTGAATGTTGGTTACGATGTTGTTGTGCTTTCTGTGGTAAAGATAAATAGGAATCTCGATACCGGAACAGGAAATATCCTCAATATTCGGGTCATGAATCAGCGGATTTATCCTTTCATATCCGATGAAATTCCTGCGGAGGAAATATACTATCTTATGAATTGAGGAAACTTCAAGTGTACTGTAGTACTGATCAAGAAGCCGCATAGCCCTGTTTATAAGAATAACGTCTTTCTCTTTTCCGGCAATCATATCCTCCTGAGTAAGAACGTCTTCCAGATTGTTCCTGACCCTTTCAAGAATAGCCTTTTCATAAGTGGTCAGGGTGGGGTCAACAACATAATAATATTTCATTTCCCTGTTTTCAATTATGCTGATAAAAGCATAAGGCTCTTCTACCCAGTAGCGTTCGATTTCGGAAAATCCGGCAGGAATTTTATATTCAAGGAGCGGACCGCAGGTTTCAGGATCATAAGGAGGAAGAACCCTTATTTCTTCATCCTTCAAACTCCGGATTACTTCCGCAAATTTCGTTTTTGCCCCTTCCGGAGTCTTTACTTCCTCAAAGAACTCTTTGAGCTTATCACTTAATTTTTCGCCCTCTTTGATCCCCATTAAGTCGCGGGTTAGATCCCTCATATTTCCGGCGAACCCGGGCTTTTTTTTAATTTTCGCCTTCTGGGCAGGTTTTTTAGGTTTACCATGGGCCTGGGCTTTTTTCCCTTCTTTCGTCCCCTGGGAACTCTTTAATTCCCCTATCCCACCTTTCCTGTCTGTATGTTCCTCACTTTGAGGGCCGGTCGGAGGAGGAAAAATACCTTTGTTTTCAGTTTCAGGAACAAGTTCAACTTTCTTTTCGGGGGCAACTTCCATAGAAGCGGCAGGTTTTGTTTCAGAAGCTATACTTTCCTCGGTTGAGACTATTTTTTCAGTGTCGGGTTCTCCTGCGACAAGAGGAGGCTCAGGTATAACTTCAGACCTTGAATTCTTCCCGGCTTCAGTTTCCGGAGAAAAGCTCTCAAATTGAACAGTTTCGAGAACAGGTTTGGTTTTACGGCTTTCAACTTTAATTTTCATGTCAGGAAGATGAGTATTTTCATTTTCCATGCTCTCTTTTTTTGCATTTTCATCTGCTTCATTCTCATTTCCTGCAATTCCATTTTCGGAAACTTCTTGAAGAATATTATCAGAATCTATGTTTTTATCAGCCTGAGGGCTATCAATAGAGGTATCAAGATTACTTTCGTAGGGAATTTTCTTGACAGGAATCTGTAAGAGGTAAGATTTACCTGTCAGAACCTCTTTTTCTTCATCCGTACGCACACTTATTTCTGATTTTTTTGAGTCATCCTGAGATTTCTCGTGTTTGGAAACCATAGAAGCTCACCCCCACCGAGGATTAGTTACCTCATTAACTCGAACATCAGCATAAAATAATAATGTATTTCTGTATAAATTTTTTAATAAATAGAGATAGTTTTCTAACATTGATTTGATATATCATTCAATGTTTATGTGAATTAAATTAAAGCGGAATTCATTCTTATTAACTGAGTAAAAAGAAAAATTAAGATTTTTCTGTTTACTAATCAAATAAGAAATACGATTTAATAGTATAAATCTTTTGATGAAGAAGGAAGAGATCAAGATTATTATATTTCCTCTGTGTTAAAATAGAAAGTGAAAATCTAAAAGATTTTATCTAAAAAAGATTTAGTTGAAATGAATGAGAGATTTAAAGAAAAATCCGGAAAAAAGAAAATTGATTAAAAATATGAAAGTGAAAAGGCAGTAAGACCATTTTGAACCGGATTATTTAAAGGAGCTTAATCCCTGAAGAGGTTATTTCAAACCTTATAGGATTCAAACTGAGACATGTTCTTCTCATTTTAGGAATCCTTATGTAACGCTCAATGTTTCCGGTGTACGGGTTTTCGTCAACCATGAGCCTGAGGCACCCGCTTACCGAATACTCAGCAAGGTTATGAGTCATCTTGCATGCGGTATCGTCCATAACGAACATTGCTGTACAGTCACCTCTGGTGCTCAGAATATAGTTTAGCGCATCAAACTGATCCCTGAAGTCCTGAATAGAGAGCCTCAGAGTAAAAACCCCTATATTATCAATAACTACAACATCCGTTCCCTCAGGCACATAATCCGAAAGGGTAGGTAGTTCTATTTCCAGGCCTTCAGGAGTAAACCCGAATTTGGAAGTCTGAACCTTTTCTGAACGGTTCTGAAAAGACCTCTCAATTGCAAGCTGACCACTTTTTTGAAATCCGGTCAGCCCGAGACCCAGCATTTCGGATAAATCAAGAATATCCTCAGGGAGTTCTTCTGTTGCAACCATAACACATTTTTTGCCGTCCCGGCATGCCCTGTGCAGAAAATGAATTGCAAAAGTTGTCTTGCCGGTCCCTGTATCCCCTGTGACCAGCAGTACCCTGCCAGCAAGGTATCCACCACCGATTCTTTCGTCAAGTTCGGGTATTCCTGATGATATACGTTTCATTGTTTTAACTCAATTAAGTTATCAATAACCCCTTAAACTCGCCTGATTATGAGAAATGTAAGAGGGCATAAAACTGAATTTATACTACAGGGTATTGGGGGAGATCTTATATAAAATTTACATACAGATGAGCAGAAAATATGGATAAAAAAAGATATGGATAAAAAAAGAAACTAAAACAAGAGAACTTTTAAAAAAAGAAACGACGAGAGGGGGACTCGAACCCCCGGGATGCAGGGCATCACGGGATTAGCAATCCCGCGCCATACCGGGCTTGGCTATCTCGTCATATTGAACTTTAGAAACGCGTCCCCTAAAATGCATTTCATATATTTAATCTTTTCCGGAGAGAAATACTTTAAAGAAATCATTCCAGAAAAAATCACCGTCTTATTATAATAGTAAGCTTTTGAAAAGGACATAAATGATATTAAGTGATGAGCACGCCGCAGGTCGTTGTGCCTCGGAGACTTCAGTAGGCTGAAACCTCTTCTCCACCCCGCTACCCCGCAAGCGACGGTTGCCCACGGTGAGTCTGCTCCCTTCCGGGCCTCGACCGGTTTCCACGGTTTAGGGTATGAGAACCTGTTTTCCAGCAAGTCCGCATACCTGCACCATCCAAGCAGGACGGAGCTTCTCAGTTGAGACTTCAGGCTGGAATCTCTCTGGCGCATCTTCCTTTGGCTTCGTCCCCCGCGTATCGGCGATTTCGGGTTACAGGTAACGCCGGCCTACCCGGACTAGCTCATCAGCTATACAAAGACACTTGTAGTATATAAAAATATCCTACACGTATTTCCCCCGATATCTGTTTTTTATCGAAATAACTTAAAGACCTTCCTGCAAAGGAAGGACTGGAGATTCAGCAGGAACTTCTTCAAAAACAAAATTGAATAATAAAAGAGTCAAACGGGTATTAAAATATATGAGGAAGAATAAATTGCCGCATTTATTTATACGTCATTTTTCAAAGTAACTATTACGTAAAATCTCAAACGGCTTAAATGATATTTCAAAATACCCGGCAAAATAAAAGATGAGGGATTTGTATGAGATATGGAGTTGCTATTGACCTGGGAACAAGCGGGTATCGAGCTCAGAAAATTGATCTGGACACCAAGGAAATAAAAAGGACAGTAATAACACTGAGAAATCCTCTTCCCGGAGCGAATGTGATGGATCACATGGACTTCGCAATTCACTATGGGCAGGATCTCGCTCATGGGCTTTCGGTAAATGCGGTGAAGAATCTGCTTCAGACACTTGATGTGCAGAGCGGAGAGCTGGACAGACTTTCAATCTGCGGAAATCCAATCCAGTTATCTATTTTTCAGGGAATCAGTATTGAAGACCTGGCTTATGCAGGGGAACGCAAGAAAAAGAAGTACAATATAGTGGAACAGGAGAGGAACGCAAGGATAATATCCAGCAGTGAAATTTCGGGGCTTGAAGAATTCAATTGCGAAGTCGTAGTCCCTCCTGCAATAAAACATGAAGTTGGAGCCGATGCCCTGGCTCTTATAACAAAATCAGGAATGCTCGATAGTGATGAGATTTCAATTGCAACGGACTATGGTACAAATGCCGAGATGGCGCTCAAAGTAAAAGACATCATTTATACAGGCTCGGCAGCCGCAGGTCCGGCTCTTGAAGGGCAACAAATAAAGCATGGGACACTTGCTTCTCCCTTTGCGATCTCGGATTTTGAATTTGAGGATGGGGCATTGAGGAATTATGTATTGAACGAAGAAATGAAGCCTTATCCGGGGGATCTTGTAGACCCTAAAACCGGAGAAATCCTTCAAGAAGGGCAGATTAAAGCAAAAGGAATTACAGGTACGGGAGTTATTGCCCTGCTAGAAAAAGCCCTTGCACATGGCCTTGTCGAGCTTCCTAAAGTTAAGACTCCGGATGGGCTTATTCACCTGCAGAACAAAATAACCTTCTCGGAGCACGACGTTAAAGAAGCAGGAAAAGCAATTGGAGCGATCAGAGCAGGGCATATCACACTCTGTGCATCCGCAGGAATCGCACTTACAGATATTGATGCTGCCTATATGGCAGGCGCTGCCGGGACATATATGGATGCAGTAAAAGCCCAGAAAGTTGGCCTGATCCCTTATTCTACGGAAAAAATTGCCCAGCTTGGGAATACCTCTCTCGCGGTTGCAAGGGAGATCCTGCTTTCTGAAGAAAGGTTATGGGAACTTCAGGACATCGCGAGCCAGATAATAGGAACTCACATAATGTTTGCCACTGCTCCTGAATTCCGGGATGCCTATGTTCTTGAACTTGCATACTGGGAAGAAGGAATGCCCTTCAAGATGTTTAAAAAATATCTTAAAAAGAAAGGGCTTCCTTCACTTGATGACCCGATAAGCAACCCTGTTGTGGATAAGCGTGTGGAAAGGGATATTCCTGTGCTTGGGGAGGAAGGTCTTCACGTCCTGGAAAGGGTAGGGACCTATATGACCATGGTAGTTGACTGCCCGGAGTGTAAGAAATGCATAAAAGTCTGCCCCAATGATGCCATTTCAATTGACGAAGAAAACAGGGTTATGATAAGCACTGACCTGTGTGAGGGAGCACACTGCCAGAAATGTATAAGAGCCTGCCCTCCAGACAAGTTTAACTGGGAGAACCTTGAGGTTTTCAAACAGGAGCAGGAGTAAACCGACCCGGAAGACTGCTGACAGGCGCTCTCAGATGTATAGTAAGAAACTTCAGCTTAAAACCGCAGTAAGCTTCGGGTCAGCAGACCTGCAGCTAATCCGCATAGTCCGTCTGGAAGTGCCGTTCAGTATCTTTTTGTAAGTTATACTGTAGATTATACTGTAGATTATAGAATCCGAAAACGCCGGATAAAAAAGGGTAAAGGTTTCAAAAAAGAGAAAATGAATTTAAATAAAAATAGTTTTGGGCGGTTGTGTGCAGATTGAACACAAATTATATAAAGAACCTCATCATAGGAAATTAATGAGGCATCTAACCCATTTTCACACCACAAATCATTTACCATCTAGCCAAATGGATTTTTAAATTACGCAATGCCTATTTATTAGATGCCTCAATACCACATAAAGCAACGCTAAGTGGGATAGAGGATCATCATATATAAAGGTTTATATTTTTAATTCAAATAAAAGTAAGGCTGACTATTTTTTGAGAAAACAAATAAGGTTTTACGGATCACGACATTAAAAACTGGAGAGAATCAAAAACTTTAATATATATAGAAACATTTTTTTATGATTTGGATAAACTAAGGCAAATTAGCAGGACGCTTTTATGAACAATCGTAAAAGAATACCGAGCATTGTTCTACAAATCCGGCAGATAGAAATTTGCCGGAAAGTGATAAGAAATTAAAATCAAAAATCCTCGTATGAGGTTATCCATAGTTTTACTTTGGGATTCTTTTTTTACAAAGATATGTCCAGACGGCGTATGAAGTTACCCATAGTCTTACTTTGGAGGGAACTGTGAATAACTGAATTCAAAGCCAGAATATTACTATTTAAAGGACATGAGAGAGATTGGGAAAAAAGATAGGCGGAGAATGAATTATTTTAAGAGAAACATGAGTAAAATTAGCACAAATTTTATAAATAACCTGTACATAGGAGTTAATGAGGCATCTAATCCACTTTCACACCACAAATCATCCACCATCTAGCCAAATGGATCTTTTAAATTACGTAACGTCTTTTATTAGATGCCTCAATCACCCATTCGGGTGTAATTTATTATAAAGCTCTCATAGATAGAAGGAGCTTATTACATATAAATATTTATATTTAAGCTTAATTATAATAGAAGATGTCATAAATAGTTTACTGGTTTTTTCAAAAACACTTGTTTTATATCTCTCTTAACAAGTTCCTTTTCACGCGTAAGATCAACAATAAGCCGTCTCTCTGACATATACAAGCCATTTCTCCGGCTCCACTAAATAGACGGAACCAATTAAAATTCTTAATAGGGAGGCAGGACTGAATAACATGTGGACTGAATAATATGTTGTAGAGTATCATTAGAGGATAAAATAAGTCTACAAAATCTGTGTGTATAAGCAGTTTTCTTATAATAAAAGAAAAAAAGAAAAAATGATTTCAAAGGGAATAGGCTCCACGAAGTTTTATAACAAGCCCTTCCACCTGTTCTACTGCCGTTCCTATATATTTATCAGGATTTACAAGGTTCTCAATATCTTCAGCACTCAGGTACCTTGAAACAGAAGGGGTATCAAGAAGTACCTGTTTGAAGTGCAGGCCCGTATCATGGGCTTTCATTGCTGCAGTCCGGACGAGCTCATGAGCTTCCTGCCTGCCTACACCTCTTTTTGCAAGTTCTATCATCACAGCTTCACCCATATTCAGACCTCTCAGCAGTTCCAGGTTACGGCGGATGTTCTCGGGATAGAACCTGAGGTTCTCAAGTACGCTGATTCCGAGTTTAAAAATATGGTCCGTAAGCACGCAGGCTTCAGGGAAAACAACCCTTTCACATGAAGAATTTGTCAGGTCTCGCTCGTCCCACAGAGTATTGTTAAGGAGCTCAGGCTCAACCATTGCCCTGACAATCCGGGCAAGCCCGCAAATCTGCTCAGATTTTATAGGGTTGCGCTTGTGGGGCATGGTAGACGAACCGACCTGCTTTTTCCCAAAACTTTCTTCGATCTCGGCAATCTCGCTGCGTTGAAGTGTCCTGATTTCAATTCCGATTTTGTCCAGAGTCGTTACTGCGTTTGCCATCCACATAACAAACTCGGCATGCCTGTCTCTCTGGATAATCTGATTTGAGACATCAACAGACCCAATTCCAAGGTGCTGCATTGTGAGTTTCTGAATAAGGATCCCGGACTTTCCAAAAGCTGCCTGAGTACCGACAGCTCCGGTCATCTGTCCCACGGTAGCTCTCGGAGTCAATTCGTACAGGCGGTCAAGGTGCCTTGAAATCTCGGAAGCCCAGATTGCAAAACGAAGCCCGTAAGTTGTCGGGACACCGATCTGCCCGTGCGTCCTCCCGCAGCAAACCGTATTCTTGTGGGCCTCAGCCTGGTTTACCAGGACTTTGAGAAGGGTTTTAAGTTTATCTTCCAGGATATCAATCGCATCTTTAATCTGGAGAGCCGTTGCCGTATCAAGAATATCATTTGAAGTGGCTCCGAAGTGAACCCATTTTCCTGCATCGTCCCTGCACTTTTCTGAAATCGCAACAACAACAGCCATCATGTCATGATGGATCTCAGCTTCGATTTCATCAACCCTTTCGGATTTCACAGAAGTAATGCATTCAGATATAGTCTCAGCCGCTTCTGCAGGGATAAGTCCCATATCTGCTTCTGCCCGGGCAAGGGCTGCCTCGGTCTGTAAGATCTTAGCAAGTCGGTTTTCCTGACTCCATACATATTTCATTTCTGCTGTACCGTATCGGTATTCTATAGGATGGATAGCCACATCAATCACCTTCTGGAATCGGGAATAAATATCATCCCGGGTTAACTTTAAACCTCAAATAAATACTGGTTACCTAATAATCTGGATTTGGTTTTGCATAGATGCTCTTAACCTAAGATAGTCATTAGACTAAATTACTCTTAGCCTGAATTATCATGTAAAGGTTTGATTCAACTAAACGATACTGGATATGAGTCGCAAATGGCAGTGCAATGATATATTGATACCTCATCTGCTGCCAGAATCATATTTTTAGTAAAGTAGTATCGTTTTTATCAAATACGGCATCTTCTCAGTCCGTAACTTCAGCCTGCAGGCTACGGAATAACAAAGGACCAATAAATAAGCTTCGCGTCCGGAGCGCAGAAGGAAAAATCAGAGTCCGCGAAAAAAGGGAAAAATGAGTCATAAACTCAGTAAGCAGCGGAAATTTTTGATGAAAAACGTTATATGTGTTAAAATCCATTAAGCGGGCTATATACCTATCGAGAATAAAAAAATAATAGCAGGTGACAAAAATGGGTCGTTTTCCAGAAGCAGAAGAAAGAATATTAAACAAAAAAATTTGCATGAAGTGTAATGCAAGGAATGCCACCAGGGCAACCCGTTGCAGAAAATGTGGATCCAGTTCTCTTCGAGTTAAATCCAAGGAATCCAAGGGAGCATGATCTTTTTTGCAGGTGGAAGCACACCTCCATAAGATTGTTGAAAAGGGCGGAAAAGTTCATCTTACCCTTATCGATCCGGCGTCTCAGACGCCTGAGAGAGCCGCCGAAATTGCTATTGCAGCAGTTGAAGGAGGCACTGATGCCATCATGATAGGGGGCTCAACCGGAGCGTCGGGAACCCTGTTAGATGAAACGGTAATCAAAATCAAAGAGAATGTGAACGTCCCTACTATCCTTTTCCCGGGAAGTTCAGCCGGGCTCAGCAAATACGCAGATGCTGTATTCTTCATGAGTCTTTTGAACTCAAGGGATATAGGGTATGTAATCACAAACCAGGTGCTTGGAGCTCCGCTCGTCTACAGAAGCCAGATTGAGCCAATCTCCATGGCATATCTTATAGTTGAACCTGGAGGCACTGTCGGCTGGGTAGGAGACGCGAAACTGATTCCCAGAAAGAAGCCGGAGATTGCTGCGGTTTATGCCCTTGCAGGCAAATACCTTGGCATGCATTATACCTACCTTGAAGCAGGATCAGGAGCCGATAATCCAGTTAATCCCGAAATGATAGGTGCTGTCAAACAGGTACTTGGTGAAAATAAACTTATTGTAGGCGGCGGAATCAGGGACGCAAAAACTGCAAAGCTCTGTACCTCTGCAGGTGCGGATATGATCGTCACCGGCACAATTGTTGAAGAAGTAAAAGACGTTGCTGCAAAGGTGGCTGAGATTGTATCAGCAATAAAAAGATGATTCTCTTTACAAAGAGATCTCAGGGTGTGCTGCCTGTTTTTATCAATCCAAAAGGCTTGCTAATTTGATCAACCTTAAACATTAATATTTTTTAGTTCTGAAAGTTTCGGAACATTTCTATTTCTCTTCAGAACTTCCGTCCCTAGGCTGGATTTTTACCCGAATATTCCTTCAGGCTCTATTCTTTGAAACTCGCACTCGATTATTACCTAAACTTTTTATTTCTGAAACCGTTTTATACTTAGAAATATTCTTGATGCTCACTTTCTTGAACGTGTGGCATCAATAATTTACAGGTAGATCAGAAGTTGATAGTTTAATAGAATAGATTTAAAAGTAAAATTTATAAACTGATTAGTAACACAATGATAGATAAATGAAGTTTGCTGGTGTTACGCGACCTGAGAAATGGTTAAGAGAAATAATCTTGGCAGGCTTCCAAATCTCAGTGTCGAACCTTATATGCAATTTAACACTAAGAGGTATGATTATGATCAGGGTTTCCAATCTGGTAAAAGATTATGATGTACGTTCCGAAAAAATAAGAGTGTTAGACCATATCGACCTCACAGTGGAGGACGGAGAGATCCTCGGAATTACAGGTCGAAGCGGAAGCGGAAAATCTACGTTATTGAAGATTATCCGTGGAGTTGAGCCTTTTGACGAGGGAACTGTGGAAGTTGATGGAGAAACCGTAACTCCAGACTCAGGATTTGAAGGAGAACAATTCCTGAAAAGCGTCACCGCAATACACCTCCAGCGGAATTTTGGGCTCTGGAACGGGCCTGCAATAGAAAACATAATGAGAAAACTCAATTACCTCAGAATGGGGCATGAAGCCATCCCTAGCACCGGAAGTGAAGATTATGAGGAGCTCTTTGTAGAAGCTATGGAGTATATGAAACTTGTCGGTCTCGAAAACAAAGCTCTCCACTCCACCAATCTCCTGAGCGGAGGGGAAAAACAGAGAGTCGTGATGGCAAGGCAGCTTGCAGCAAAACCAAGAGTTCTCCTCCTTGACGAGCCTGTGACAATGACAGGTCCGGATACAAAGCAGGAAATCCTTGATGTGATAAAAAGCCTTAAGGAGAAACTGAATATCCCGATTATAGTGGTCTCACACCTTCCTGAAATCCATGCCTATCTTGCAGACAGGCTTATCTTCCTGGAAAATGGGAAAATAGCAGCCAATGGAGAACCTGCGTGGGTACTTAAAAACTTCCTGAAGGACATGAAGCCCAGGGAAGTGCTTTCAGAGCCAGGGAATAAGGAAGTCTGCATTAAAGTGAGGGATATCTCAAAGCGATATTCTCTTATCCGGATGGGAGAAGTCCTCAACATTAAAGACTTTTCTCTGGATGTATATAGAGGAGAAATTCTTGCATTTATAGGGCCATCAGGAGCCGGAAAAACAACCATAATGAAGCTGATGGAAGGTCTGATAAAACCGAAAAGCGGCTCTGTGGAATATCTCTGCAAAGATGAATGGGTGGATGTCACGGAATACAGCAGGAGACGTATGGAACTCAGGCGGGTTATGAGCATTATGAATCAGGAATTCTCAATGTCCGTAAACTCAACTGTAAGAGACCAGATCCGCTTCAGACTGAGCTTGAAAAGACAGGGTGCAATCGAATATGCAAGAAATAAAGCCAGGGAAATGGGGCTTTCGGATGAGACTCTGGATACTATTTACCGTTTGCCTGACATGCCTGAAGAGGAAAAGACAGAAGCTCTCAGAGAACTGAACCTCAGTGACACGGTGTACTTCGACCTCTTCCCGACTATTCCGGTAACAGATGTTGACACCTATGCAAAACCGGTCTTTGAAGCCCTTGATCTGTCAATGGAAGTCCTTGATAAAACTCCATACCAGATAAGCGGAGGAGAACATGTAAGAGCTTTTATTGCCCTGAGCCTTGCTACCTCTCCAGAATATCTTATGCTTGACGAGCCTTTCGGAGACCTTGACCCCGTAACCCTGAGAGATGTAACAAATTCATTAAAAAGGATTAACGAGCGTTTTGGCACAACAATCGTACTCGTAAGCCACCATATGGACTTTGTCAGGGAAGTTGCTCACAGGGCCGTGTTAATCGAAAACGGAGCTCTTGTAATGGATGGAAAGCCGGTAGAAGTCTGCCAGGAACTGATTAACAGGAGCAATGCGCCTTACATGGAAAACAGCCTGGAAAATCTTGTTGAAGGCAACGTAGAAAGTCAGTAATAGGCATAGGAAATTAATAATAAGAGGGTCTTTTCCAGACTCTTTTTCCTATTTTTAACATTCTCAGCTGAATGGGTTTTTAAAGCTTATTTAAAAATCCAGGGTAGATAAAAAACTAAAAAATTAGGGTTATTTTTCATCTTTCTGGTATTCTTTTATAAGCTTATCCCATTCCTCATTTCCAAACTTTATGTACAGGCTAGGTGGTACAATTGGCTTTTCAAGATCTTCAGCTACTTTTTCCGAAAGCCTGTGATTTTCAACAATTTCTTTACCGGCAGACTTCAGCAGCTTTTTGTATTTTCCTATCAGAGGTTTCAGCATGATATTTTTCTGGCCTCTGAAAACCTCCCCTTCTCCCCTATAGATTTCTGCAATCAGTTCAGTATGAAAAGCTCTTGTCAGCCGCCTGAAGAAAAGGCTTTCTACCTCGAAATTTGCCTTCTCTGGCAGCCCTGCATTCGAAATTACTGCGAACTTCGGATATTTTTCATAACGTTTAGCGTGCCTGTACTCGCCCCTGTCATCTTCCTCAAAATGAGGCAGGAGCGCCGGAGCAAGCCTTTCTATAAAATTTTTCATTACGGAAGGGACATTATCAAAGTACACGGGGCACGCAAAGACTACAATATCCGATGCCATAAATTTGGGAAGCAAATCATCCATATCATCATGAATGGTACAGACGCCCGGAGTCTTAAGCCAGCACTCAAATCTCCCTCTGCAGTACCTGATATTTTTCTCGGTGAGGACAATATTTTCAGTTTCTGCTCCGGCTTCTTCTGCTCCTTTGAGGAACTCTTCGACCATAATAAGAGTATTTCCTTCCCTGCCTTTGTGGCTCCCGCTGAACACTGTTATTTTCATATAATAACCCCCCTGCTGCACTTAAAAACTAAATGGTGCGTACTGTTTTCCGGGCCGGAATTTTTAATATTGCTTTTAAAATTCCTTATCCACACCCGTAAAAAGAACCTTTTTCAAAGAAAGTTTTCCCTCTACGTATTACTTTCACTTCTGTCCTCATTAATATTCTGACTGAATTTTTTTCCAGCATGCCAGGCTTTACCGAGATGCTCGCCGATTCCCCAGTAATTGTTATCGTACATGGAAAAGACGATAGGTTTGATCTTTTCAATATCAGGAGTACCATTAGAGAGGTATTTTTCTTCTGCATAGCTTTCCACAATTTCACCAATAAAAACCTCGTTGGATCCTCCAAAATTAAGAGTATCTACCAGCCTGCATTCAAGGTTTACAGGGCATTCATGGATCATTGGGGCTTTTTCAAGCTTTCCGTAAAAAGTTTCGAAAAAACCTGATTTGTCAATCTTTTTTCCGGAAACTATGCCGCAGTAATCCGTAGCTTCAAGCATATATCTGGAAGGAATGTTCACACTGAAGCATTTATTCTCCCTGATTCCCTCGTTAGTATAATGCATTTTTCCCAGAGTAACTGCGATCATCGGGGGGCTTGCCTGAACGATCCCGCAGAAAGCAACAGTCAGGTAATTCGGCTTCCCATTCACATCGGCGCCCACAAGGATAGTGGGCATAGGATAAAGGAAATTCCTGGCCCCAATGGTTTTCTTTTCTCCTTTTTCCATCTCTTCTTCCTCTTTAAAACTAATAAAACCTTATTTTTGAATTATCCCTTCCACAAATCATGAAACAACAGGTGAAAAATGACTTTTTTATAAGTATCCTCAAGATCTGTAATTAGCATTCCGGTTTTTGTTCGGGGGTGATCAGGCCGTCGTTCACTCATGCCTCAGCGCATCTACTGGAGCAAGCTTTGCTGCTTTGTTTGCCGGGTAAACTCCTGCCGCGACTCCAACAATTAGTGCAACAAGAATCCCTATTTCAAAAACGTAATGAGGGTAACGGAAAGGCATTTCAAGTAAATTTGTAACCAGGTAAGCTCCTCCAATTCCGACAATTAGCCCAAGAAGCCCGCCAAAAAGGCTGAGAATAATGGATTCGACAATGAAAAGAACCAGGACATCAGTGCTTGAAAAGCCGACTGCTTTCATAATCCCAATTTCTCTTGTGCGTTCCGTAACTGTAACAAGCATTATATTCATTATCCCTATTGATCCCACAAGCAGAGAAATAAGGGCTACTGCAACAAGGAAATTCCTCAAAGTATTGGCAAGCTGGTTTGTCTGCTCAAGTATGTCAGCCTGATCAAAAATACGGTAAGGTTTTGCATCTTCATCATCAAGGTCTCTTGAGGAAACACCAAAGTTCCGGGCAAGCCTCTCATCCACCTCATCTGAGATTTGCCCGATGTCATCGATACTGTCAGCCATGGCAAAAAAATATTCGTAGTCATCCTCTTCGAGCATCTGGTTAATTGTGGCAACAGGAACAAAAATAGATACGTCTCTATCAATACTCCCGCCTCCGACAACCGTGACACCAGGGCTTTCGATGATACCTTTTACCTTGAACCCTCTGGTTACAGTCCTGTTCCCTTGGAGGCGAAAAGTTATATCTATAGTGCTGCGGGTTGAAATGTTCCTGTCGAATTTTTCATCGGCTACTTCAGACCCAATTGCTGCAGCAAAGGTATCCTGGTCACTTATAAAACTGCCTTCCTCCATACTTATATTTGCAGTATTCAGATAGTCTGAAGTTACTCCCGCAATCTCTATGTTCTTGGTCTCAGAGAAATAGGTTACCTCACCCTGTTGCGGCTTCACAGGAGAGACTCCACTTATGCCTGGAGTTTGTTCTATGATTTCCAGTTCATTAGCGTAAAAAATGTTAGGCTCCTGGCTATAAACAATAATAAAGTTAGAACCCTGAGCATTTATTTCTTCTTCAAACAAAACGCTGAAGCTCTCTCCAAGGGAGATGTTTGCAACTACTGCAGCGATTCCTATGATAATTCCAAGGGTTGTCAAACCAGAACGAAGCTTTGAGCTCGATATACTCCCAAGAGAGATTCCTATAGCTTGCCTTACCTTCAGCATATAATCTCCTATTTCAAATGAGCTCATGCAGGCATGAAGGATATAAGGGACACACCTTCAGGCGATCCAATCCATATTAATGACAGAAAATACCAACAGATATTGATCTACAAATATATATAGATCAGTAAATGAAAAAAGTTAGAGGGTATTCCAGAATTTTGCTTTAATATAGAACTAAAAATGCCTATAAAAATCGAATTAACTTTATAACATTAAACATCAGCACATTTCTTATATATGCTGGTGTTATATGATAGAAAATATAAGCATATGTATTAAATATTCAAAGTTAAGAAGAGATAAATGTTTGAAATGATATATTGCCCTGTAAATTTTAGAAATACTCCCTCAAAACTTGAAACCGGATTAGAGCGCGGGAAGTTATCAAATATTTCCGCAGACTCTGTTTCATGCCCCACTTGAACCCTGATTGTGCGCTGAGAAGCGCTTAATGTAAACACATGGAAAGGGGAAAGATTCTGATGAAAAATACTGACAAATACCCCGAACTTTTTTCAAGCATTCCGCAGAGCTCCCAGCTCTCTGCTGTATACGGTGACATCGAAGAACTGACAGAATTACTTGTTGCCTATTTTAAACAGGGTATTGAGCGGGGGGACTACTGTCTCTGGACAGTCACGAATGCTCTCGAAGTTGAAAAAGCAAAAAACGAACTTGAGAAGGCAGGCGTGGATGTCGAAAAGTGTCTAACCTCGTCTCAATTAGAGATAATTACAATGGGAGCACATTCTAAAGAAACCATGCTTCCAGAAACAGCTTTAAAAGAGCTTGTGGAAGAGAAGAGTAGAAAGAATTCTCATGAAAGCTTTCACGGTTTCAGAATAAACGTTAATATTACCAGAGCTGGAGGGATTCTCAAACCTGACCCTGAAAGATTAGAAGAAGGTCTTAAAGAAATTAACCCGGAAAGCAGAGGAAAACTTACATATCTATGTACTATTCCTCTCGAAGAATTATCCGGCAGTGGACTTCTTAAGCTGGTAGAAGAAAAAGGTGTTCTCGTTAAAAGAAAAGGCAAGTGGGAATATCTGATGCATACGTGCAATTCAGACGGGCAAAAAGAGCTTGAAACAACTCTTCTCAGAGCAAAAAAAGATGCTGAAGCTACAAACAGGGCAAAAAACAGCTTTATAATGAATATGAGCCACGAGCTCAGAACCCCGCTTAATTCGGTTATAGGCTTTTCAGATCTCCTGCTGGAAGGGGCTTTCGGCCCCATGAATACAAAACAATCAAAGTACGTCAATAATATCCTTATAAGCGGAAAAAACCTGCTTGAAATTATAAATAACTTGCTTGATATTTCGAGGCTTGAAGCCGGGGAGAAGACGCTCAAATATGAGGATGTAGATATTGCAAGCCTCATAGGAGAAGTGAGAATGAGCCTCCTTTCGCCTGCATCTGTCAAAAAGATTACTGTCGAATTGAAGATAGACCCCTCTATAGGAAATATTCAGGCTGATATTACAAAACTCAGGCAGATTCTGTATAACCTTGTCAGTAATGCTATAAAATTTACTCCGGCAAAAGGGAAGGTTATTATCAGCGCCTGTAAAAATGAAGGAATTCTCGAGGTTAAAGTTTCAGATAATGGAATAGGGATTTCGAAAGAAAGCCATGAAAAGATATTCATGCCTTTTACACAGGCAGATTCCTCTGCAGCCAGAGGATATGGTGGGGCTGGCCTTGGGTTGTTTATTGTAAAGAACTTTGTGGATCTTCATGGCGGGAAGGTATGGGTTGATTCAGAGATAGGAAAAGGAAGCACATTTACGTTTACCATTCCGACAAAACCTGAAAATGCTTCATCCACCGAGAACGAAAACAAAAAAAATCAATCGTCTCAAAAAGGAAAAAAATTGAAAAAAACTGACTCTCCAGCAGAACCTGAAAATTGAATATATTTACAATATTTCCATAAAAGCCTGTTTGCAAACTCCTGAATCCTGACATTAAAAAAATAATATCATGAGAAAGCCACAGGCTCTTCAGGGCTGCTCATCTGTTATTTCTCTTTTTCTTTTGATAGATCACTATACCGGCAGCAGCAAGGACCGCAAGCAGGATACCCGCTATAATCAACCCTGAGCTGCCCCCCTGATTTTCCTCAACCTGCTGTATACGAAGATTACTTACAAGGTTTTCGTGTTTGTTAATTCCATTACTATAACTTGCAGAGAGACTGAGGTTTAAAGGTTCTGAAGTTTTTCCTTTATTCTCCATAGATGAATCTGCTACAGCATCAAACTTTATTGTGAAAAGTTCGTCAGGGTCCATGGGTCCGATGAAATATTCAACAGGATAGAAGTTTACACCTTCAGCTTCAGGCCTTATGCTTACAGAGTTAAAACCGTTCGGGTGAGTATTTGCTACGTCAAACTCTACAGTAGCTTCGCCATTTACCAATTTCAGAGGCTTCGAAGGAATTACCTTTACATTCGAAGAGTCTACTTCAAGCGGAATATTCTTACGGCTATTGTAATCGAAAGAATTGCCTTCGATAGCGAGCTCAAGGTTATGCGTTCCCTCATTTGCTTCTTCAGAAACCATAACATTAAATGTCAGCTTGATACTATCCCCCGGGCTGAGAAGCCCCATTTCTCCATACGGAGGGTCAAGGACAATCACCCCATCAGTTAAAGGTCTCAAAACCGCAGCCTGGATTCTTGCATTGGTATCATAATCTTTTCCGCCGATTGTTACAGTAGGAGTTGTTGCGGTATTGTTCAGGATTACAGTAATAGTGCCCCTGTCTCCGGGCATAAAGACTTCAGGAGAAGAAACAATCTCTGAAAGCTCAACAGTGCCTTTACTGTCAAATGTCTCAGTACCTATCCTTATGTCAAAAGATTTCTCACTCCATGGGCTGTTACTATTGATCCTTGTACGGATATCGATAGACCGGACTCCTTTTTTAGCGTTCTTGTCCACGAAAAGATGAAATTCTTTGGATGCAAATTTGCCAGGAGCAAGGGCACCTACATTTTGCACTGCATTTTCCCTGGAGTCAATAGAAAAGGGATATTCAGGAACTATTTCGATGTCAACATTTTCTGCCCTGTCTCTACCTACATTTTCTACCTGCACTGTCAGGTCCAGATACTCCCCTATTTTTGCAGGGTAAGGGTTCGTTTCGACTATCGTAACTTTCAAGCTAGCACTTGCGGTTGACGCGGATGCAGGAGCCATGAAAATCGATGAAATTAAAAGTAGAAATACGATAGCAAGGGTAATTGTGGGTTTCTTTCCTTTCATTTTTCACTCATCCTGGTTAACAAGTATAGAGATTTATTTATTAGGGGTGGTTTTCGGATTATCAGATTTATGCTGAGTATGTCTTTATTATCCGACTTATTAATACTCAAAGAATTGAATTCTAAATATACTGAGGATTCGAAGTTGTTTTAACTTATTCCTTACTGCTCTGGACAATTCCATCTTTTACAAGCACTACCCTATCAGCATACTTCGCGATCTCGGGATCGTGGGTTATCATTACAATAGTTCTGCCTTCTTCATTAAGCCTGGTAAACATATTGAGAATTTCACATCCTGTCCTGGAGTCCAGGTTTCCTGTGGGCTCGTCGGCAAGGAGGATCGCCGGATCATTAATAAGAGCTCTGGCAATGGCTACTCTTTGCGACTGCCCACCGGAAAGTTCACCTGGCTTATGATGCATGCGATCCCCAAGCCCGACCAGATTAAGAAGTTCTTTTGCCCTTTTACGCGTATCCACACCTTCTCTTGCATTTGCATAGGTGGGAAGCTCAACGTTCTCAAGAGCGGTAAGCCTTGGAATGAGATTAAAGGTCTGGAAAACAAAACCAATCTCGAGCCCCCTTAGCCTGGCAACCTCTTTATCGGACAGTTCGTTGATATCAAGGCCTTTAATTATGATTTTCCCTTCTGTAGGTCTGTCAAGAAAACCTATGAGGTTCATAAGCGTGCTTTTTCCTGAACCAGAGGGGCCCATTATAGCAAGAAATTCTCCTTCATACACTGTCAGGTTAATATCGTTGAGAATAGGAACCTCCATGTCTCCCAGGATATAACTCTTTTTGACATTAATAACTTCTATTACAGGAGCTCCAGTTAGATTTTTTCCTTTGCTGCCAGATTGTCTGGAACGTGGCAACTCACATTTAAAGGATTCTGTATCTGAAGTTTCATCTGTACCTGTTTCCGGATTCGGGGCTTCGGAAGAGGAAACTTCATTATCAAGCATACTAGACTTCATGTCTACTCCGGCATTTTTAGATTTTGTGGATATTATTCTGCTGAATCAGTACATCATATCAACATTTTTTACTCTTAAGTGTTTGTTATCCTTTATTACTTATTGGAGCCAAAAGTGAGTAACTATTCAGCAAGTTTTCATTAAAATTATAGAGCTCAATAAAAACCTGCAATAGTAACCTCAATAATATTGTCCGTTCCAGAGCTCTGACGGTCTGCGGGGGAACGTAAGTAGTTCCATTTTTACTATGTCTCTTTTTATTATGTCTGTAATTGTGAGTTTATCTGGATTCCTTTTGTGATCAATAAAATTGTTTAAGAAAGGTAATGGAAATCATCTGACTTTATTAAGTAATTTATTAAAAAGACCGAATAGGCAAATAAAGAAAAGAATTAGAGATAATCAAAAACATAAAAAAATAAAGGTCGTTTTTTGAACTTTAAAACTCTTACTCGTATCTCAGGGCATCCACAGGATTCATACTTGCAGCCTTTCTTGCAGGATACAGGCCTGCACCTACACCCACAAGAACCGAGATTAGAATCCCGATTTCAATTAACACGAAAGGAAAAACCGGTGGAAGTTTGAGAGAAATTTCAAGGATATAAGCTCCAAAACTCCCTATTGCAGTACCTAATAATCCTCCAAGGGAACTAACCATTATGGATTCAAGCAAAAAGAGGAATTGAATATTGGAACTGCTATAACCTACAGACTTCATTATACCGATTTCCCTTGTGCGCTCGGTAACTGTTACGAGCATGATGTTCATTATTCCTATTGAGCCCACAAAAAGTGATATCAAGGCAAGGATGATCAGGAAAGTGCTTAAAATTTTTCCCAAAGCCCCGGTCTCTTCGAGGATATCCGCCTGGTCGAATACGGTATAAGGCTTTGAGTCTTCATCATCAATATCCCGCTCAGAAATTCCGAAGTTCCGGGCAAGTCTTTTATCTACATCCGTAGAAATATTACCGATGTTTTCAGAATTTTCTGCCATTGCAAAAAAGGCTCCATAGTCCTGTTCCCCGGTCATTTCATTCATGGTTGAGATAGGAATATAAACAATCATATCTGTACTGCCGTCTCCTCCAACAATGGTTTCTTTTGAGTCCTCCAGAATTCCTTTTACTTTAAATTTTCTTATCACAACAGAGCCATTTTCCTGCCTGAATGCAATATCAACACTGCTTCTATGTGAGATACTTCTGCCAAACTCCTCTTTTGCAAGGTCATACCCCAGCACAGCAGAGTAAATGTCTTTATCAGTCAGGAAAGTGCCCTCTTCCATTTTTATTCCCTGGATCTCCTGAAAATCTCCGTTTACGCCTACAATGCTCACGCTTTTAATATCCGAAAGATAACGAATTTCCCCTGATACTGTTTTTCTAGGAGAAACTCCTAAGATCCCGGGAGTATTTTTAATGATTTCAAGTTCACTATCGTAAAAGAGGTTGGGCTGATCGCTATATGCAATTATAAAATTTGAACCCACAGAGCTAACTTCATCAGTAAAAAACTGATTGAAGCTGGCTCCAAGGGATGCATTTATAATTACTGCTGAGACTCCTATTACGATTCCGAGTGTTGTCAGCGCAGATCGGAGCTTGGAGCTGCGTATACTTCCTGAAGCAATACGGGCTGCCTGTACAAATGGTATCATATTTTACCCCCACAAATATGACATTCAGGATATTTTCAATCACTCTTGTTTTTTCTTTCTATACAGGAGGACAGCTGCAGGGATAAAAACAACTGCAATAACACCCGCAATTGCAACTGTAGAGTTTGTTTCTGTAGGCAGGGAATCGGTTGCAAGTTTCAGGTTACTTACAATATTTTCATGTCTGTTAATCCCGTTATTATAGTTCGCAGTAATAGACATGTTCATTTCGTTTGAATCTTCATTGTCGGAACCTGAAGAGTAGTCCCTTACCGCATCAAACTTTATTGTAAAAAGTTCATCAGGGTCCATAGGGCCGATGAAATATTCTGCAGGATAAAATCTTATGCCTTCAGCTACAGGTCTTATACTGACAGAGTTTAGCTCATTTGGATGGGTATTTGCTACATCAAACTCTATGATAGCTGTCCCATCTACGAGCTCAAGCGGTTTTGAAGTAATTACCTTAATATTTGAGGAATCAACTTGAAGCGGAATATTCTTTCGACTGTTGTAGTCATAAGAGTTTCCTTCAATTTCAAGTTCAAGGTTGTGAACCCCCTCTTTAGCATCTTCTTCAACCTCGACGTTGAAAGTTAATTTAATGCTCTCTCCCGGACCCAGGAGTCCCATCTCATAATAAGGAGCATACTGAACATTAATTCCGTTAGAAAGAGGCCTCAAAATTGCAGCCTGAATTCTCGCATTGGTATCATAATCTTTGCCATCAATACTAACTGTAGACGAGGTTGCGGTATTTTTAAGAGTTATTGTAACAGTACCTTTATCTCCGGGCATAAAGACTTCAGGGGATGAGACAATCTCTGCAAGCTCGACAGTGCCTTTGCTGTCAAAAGTTTCAGTACCCACCCTTATATTAAAAGTTTCCGTGCTCCATGGACCATTACTACTGGTTCTCGTGCGAATATCTATGGAACGAGTTCCTTTCTGAGCATTTTTATCAACATACAGATAGAACTCTTTTGTAGCAGTTCTTCCAGGATTAAGAGCTCCTATGTTCTGCACGGAATTTTCCTTAGAGTCAATAGAAAAAGGATATTTAGGAACTATTTCAATATCAACATTGTCGGCTTTAGCCCCCCCTACATTTTCCACCTGTATGTTCAGGGTAAGATACTCTCCTATTTTTGCAGGATAAGGATTTGTTTCGACGATCGTCACCTTCAGATTTGCACTTCCGACGGCTGCAGAAGCCGGAAATACAAAAATTGAAGCAATTAGAAGTAAAGAAAGAGAAGTTGCAATAATACGCTTTTTAATTAACCCCATATATTCCCACCATATATACTCACTTTATTAATTATACTGAATTATTCCATCTTTTACCAGAACAACCCTGTCTGCATATTTTGCAATCTCAGGGTCATGTGTTACTATTACGACTGTCCGTCCCTCCTTATTCAGATCCATGAATATGCGGAGGATTTCAGAGCCTGTTTTTGAGTCCAGGTTTCCAGTCGGTTCGTCTGCAAGAAGAATTGAAGGATCATTTATGAGTGCCCTTGCAATTGAGACTCTCTGAGATTGACCCCCAGAAAGCTCCCCGGGCCTGTGATGCATACGGTCCTGCAACCCCATGAGACCGAGTAATTCCTTTGCACGCTTCTGTGGATCAATGCTTCTCGAATTTGCAAAAGTTGGGAGCAAAACATTCTCAAAAGCAGTCAGACGAGGAACCAGGTTGAAAGTCTGAAAAACAAAACCAATTTCTAGCCCCCGGAGGCGGGCAAGCTCTTGATCGGACATTCCACTCAGTTCTCTTCCTTTTATAAGAACCTGTCCTTCAGTAGGCCTATCAAGGCAACCTATAAGGTTCATAAGAGTACTTTTTCCGGAGCCTGACGGACCCACAATCGCAAGAAATTCTCCTTTCTCGATTCTCAGGGTAATATTTGAAAGTACGGGAACTTCCATATCCCCAAGCATATAACTTTTTCTGACATCAGTAACCTCAACAATAGGGAACCTATCGTCAGGTAAACTATTCTTATTAATGTTCATATCCCCCTCCCCAATTTTACTGAGACATGATCAGAAAGAAAATTACATTGATAATCTTAATTGTTTTTACTCCTTATGTAAGAAAGTCCATTTTAACCTATGCTCTAGAATTTTATTTACTAAGTAATCATTCGATCTCGCATGTTGCTGATTTATAAAGCCCAATACTGTATTCAGGACTCGAATTCTGAAAACGAGTACTCGATTTACTATTTTTATTTTTGGACTAACGGATTAGACCCAATATGTGCTTTCTAAATCACTATCAGCAAAGATGAATCTAATTCTGAACAGTGGAAAATAAAATTCTCACAATTAAGTATGTATGTATAATATTTGTTCTAAAGAAAGAAAATAGTTTCCAAAATATATTTTTTTGAACTCAGCTTTCTCTATATATATTCACTTTTAGAGATAAAATAAAAGAAACTGTATCCTCGAAGTAAATCAGCTTTAAAAAATTGACTTTGATTTATGGAAGTATAGTGTAGTATTTATTATAGTGTCAATAACCATAGCAAAACATTTGAATGTTTTTTCATTAAAAAATATATTAAAAGTTATAAAAGCTCATTCGTTCAAATCTTTAAGGACTATTAATTGTAAGGAGATGTAATTCTATTCAATTTATATAATCTGATAAATATAGCTAAGTATAGCCAAAGCCAGATAGAATTTCAAACTGTGTATCTCAAACAGAAAAGAAATTCTCTATAATAATTTTAGTGGGTAACTGGCAAAGCAGCTAAATTGGGAGGGGAGGTAAAGAAAACTTCAGGCAAACTTTTGAGAGAAGCGTACTTAAAAGAGTGTGCACTGGTACCGATGTGGAATGAATATAAATTTGGAGGGAACTAATATGTTTGACTTCGCAATTTTCCTGAACACATTCTTCAAGCTCGATTTTGCCTTTAACTTAGGCATGCTCTTCGGATTCTAAACGAATTCGCCTGCTTGTCTTAGTTATCGCTTACGATAAAATGTAGATTAGCAGGAATTAAAGAAAGAAAAGAGGTAATGAAAATGTTCTTCAGTCTTGTATATTCAAAAGTCATAAAATACTATGAAGCAACATTCTTGAGCTTCACTTACTGGATTTAACTGAGCTGCAAAAAGAAGCATCATGAATATTGGAGTACTTTGATGCTCCGGATCAATTGCAGACAGGAGTATAACGGGAAGAGACCGAATAGGGTAAGAATGGAGGGAACTGATATGTTCTTCAGTCTTGTATATTCAAAAGTCATAAAATACTATGAAGCAACATTCTTGAGCTTTACCTATTTCATCTAATTGAACTGTGAAAGAGCCATGAGAAGCTATCGGAAGAAATCAATGTTCTGGCTCGATTGCAGAAGGTGAGTGTATAACGGGGACGAACAAAATACAGAGAAGGATGGAGGGAACTGATATGTTCTTCAATCTTGTATACTCAAAAGTCATAAAATACTATGAAGCAACATTCTTGAGCTTTACTTACTGGATCTAATAACTACCAATGTTGATAAAGAATAATCTGCAAAGTTGCCTGAGAAACAGGCAACCTTATCTTTAGAAAAGAAATATGAGACTATTACCTTTTTTCATCCTTACTATTTTTTAAGAATCTGATTTTTAGATATCAAGCACTTTTTCTTAATGTTTTTCTCTAAACGTACAATAAACAGTCTTCATAAAATACAGAATCGCATTAGAACAATCATTAATCTGAAAAAAGAACAATAACTTCATACTTTATTATTTCCTTGATACGTCCCCTGAATCGGATCAGAAAATTAGGTGATAAAAAGAGAATAGAAAGCTGATATATATTGCAACAATAAATTTTCTGTAACTAAATCCTTAAAAACTACTATTTGTAAGGAGTAATTGTTCTTCACACTATATATAAATTCATAATATACCTGTATATTGATATTCTTTCCAGTACTAAAATTGGGATCTCCGGTTTTGAAAAGGAAATAATATCCAAATATGGCCTCTGATCAATGCAAAGCTGCTAGCTATTTAATTTAAAGAATCCAGATTACTTAAATTTTTTAGCTAGATCTTTTTGCATTGCTTAATAGTATCAAACGCATTAAGCACTAAAAAATGTCTCAGAGAACAATGAATAGATCTCTGGGAGTAAAATACAAAAGGGGCTGGTGAAAAGCTCGGATATGACATCAAAATTTGGCTAAGTATCAGTTTAAAAGCTTATCTCAAAAATCTAATCTATTGCTTTAGACCTTAGAGTTTAGAGAATCAATGAAGTTTCGGATAATAAAAAACAACCCTTAAAAACATAATAATTCAGAGTAGATTAGCTTTGGGATCAGCTCTAAAAGGAATATTTAAACAAAATATAACAACATTTCAGGAGTGGAGGGAACTAGAATGTTTTTGTACCTAAGTTACACAAAGATAATTTTCTACCTGGAGATAATACAGTTTAAAATGATACAATTAGGCGGCTATGGAGTTCTCAACAGATAATGTGATATGATTTTGCTAGCCACCTAGAGGGAATGAAATATCAGATCAGATAATGCCTGCTCAATATTTCTATGGGGGCCACAAATGATCTCTGGTATTTCTGGTAACGATATCCAGATGCGAGTCTAGAGAAAAACTGTCTGGAAGAATAATTAGATAATGTAAAACTTCAGCCGGAATAAATCCATTGCATAGAAAATTATCCTACTGAGTGTGGTTAATTTGAATCAGGCCTATTCCGGTTGAAGGCAGAATTTTAAGGGCTTTCGACAGGTTAATGGAAGATCTTAAAGTAGTAAAGCAGTTAAGGAAGTAAACTTTTAGACAAGATTATTAAAAACATTCTTTTTTTAATCCCTGTGTAATCTCTGTCGGTTAATAAAGTAAAAAATCCAGAATATCTTGTAAGAACATCCTGTATAATTATCCTTTTTACATATATTCTGCCATGAAACTGAAAACTAGTTGCTCTCTGGGGTCATTTAAAGTTAAAACTCAAGGAATGTTTTCCAAGCAGGATATATTATTACATATTTTTGCAGGCTTTCCCATTATTACTCCCATTATTATTATGTTGTCAAGGCCGGTGAACAATTCCTCATTTTAGCCGGATTAAAATTCCCCAATTTCCAATCCTTGAGAAAAGCTCGAGGATCCTAAATAATGTTGAAAATGGAGGAATGGCTATTGATACGAGATTTGTATTCACAAGGCTTTAGCATAAGTGAAATCTCCAGAAAAACAGGTTTTGACAGGAAAACTGTGAGGAAATATCTTCGGCTGAAAACCTTGCCTGAGCCCCAGAAACGTTCTGGAAGAAAGAGCAAGCTTGATCCTTTCAAACCTTACATTATTGAAAAACTCAAAGAAGGTCCCTATACTTCTTCTCGCCTCTATCGGGAAATCAAAGAAATGGGTTTTGATGGAGGAAAAACCATAGTCAAGGACTTCGTACAAAAAGTCCGACCTGAGCAGGGAATTCCTGCCGTGCTTCGTTATGAAACAAAACCAGGTGTGCAGGCTCAGGTTGACTGGGGAGAGTTAGGAACAGTTGAGGTTGATGGAAAGGTAAAGAAACTCTTTTGCTTCAACATGATTCTTGGATATTCCAGGATGAGATATGTTGAATTTACACTGAGCATAAATACTTCCACTCTTATTCAGTGTCATCTGAACGCTTTTGAGTACTTTGGAGGATTTACACAGGAAATTCTGTACGATAACATGAAACAGGTCGTTATCAAAAGAGCCTTAAAATCATCTGATTCTGAATGGAACTCACAGTTTGAGGATTTCTTCGAATGCTTTGGTTTCATTCCCAGGTTATGCAGGCCTTACAGACCTCAGACAAAAGGAAAGATTGAAAATACGGTAGGGTATGTCAAGAGGGACTTCTTCCTTGGAAGACAATTTACCTCTCTCGAAGATCTGAACGGCCAAGTTCACAGGTGGTTGGAAAGGGTAAACTCAACTGTCCATGGAACAACCTATCAAATCCCTCTTGAACGCTTTAAGGAGGAGAACCTGACCCAGAGGGCTCAGGTTCCTCCTTACAAAGTTGTCCATAAGGAGACCAGAAAGGTCTCCAGAGATTGTTATATTTCTTTCCTTGGAAATAAGTATTCTGTTCCTTACAGGTTTGCAGGAAGAACTGCAGAACTTCGGATTTTTGAAGGAAAATTAGAGGTCTATGTTGATTATGAGAAGGTATGTGAACATGAAATTCTTCCCGGAAACTGCAGAGTTTCTAGAAAAAAGGAACATTTCCAGGGTCTTCTGAGTGAGATTCTTAAAGAAAATTCAAAATGCAAGAAAGACTTACAGATTCCGTTGAAATTCTCAGGTCCTGAAGTTGAAAAAAGGTCTCTTGTTGTTTATGAAACATTTAGTGAAGGTGGTTTTGAATGAACAACTTCAGTTATGAGAGACTTCATAGTAACCTGCAATTCCTCAAACTGAATACTATTGAAGAGCTCCTTGACAACTGCCTTGAAATTGCTGCAAGGGACAGCAAGACAACAATGGAAGTCCTTGATTATCTGTTTGAACGGGAAAAGAAACACAAGGAAGCTGCTGCAATTGAGAGAAGGATGAAAAGTGCAGGTTTTCCTGTGAAAAAGACGCTTGAAGAATTCGATTTTGAGTTTCAGAAATCCATTGATAAAAAAGTAATGGAAGACCTTGCAACCTTGAGATTTGTTCATAATTCAGAGAATGTTGTTTTGCTTGGTCCTCCTGGCGTTGGAAAGTCTCATCTTGCAATTGCTCTTGGGATTGAAGCAGTAAAAGCAGGGATTTCGGTTTACTTTACCAATACAGGAAACCTTATCGAGAAGTTGAAAACAGCAAATCGAGAAGGAATGCTTGAAAAGAAATTCAGGGACTTGATGAAATATAAAGTGCTGATAATTGACGAAATAGGGTATCTCCCATTTGACGAAGAAGGAGCTCACTGTCTATTTCAGCTAATCTCAAGACGTTATGAAAAGAGTTCAACGATCTTGACATCAAATAAGTCGTATGGAGAATGGGGGGAGATATTTAAAGACCATGTAATAGCGGCTGCTGTACTTGATAGACTACTACATCATTGTACGACAATTAATATCAAAGGGGAAAGCTACAGACTGAAAGAAAGGAAGAAACAGGGAATAAAAACAGGAAATATTTTTCAGTAATTTCTAAGGAGTTTAGGAAAAATTAGTAAACTTTATATCAAAAGGTGAGGAAAAGTAATCCGGCCAAAATGGGGAAAAGTAAACCGGCATTGACATATGTGTTAATATTATCGGTTTTACCAATTATATCTAATTTATACTTAAACGGAAAACTGATAAAATAATTATTGTTGAAAAATAGTGCATAAGAAAAAAATGGGTTAGTTTCGAAGAAACAGGCATGTAAAAATACAATTAAAAATAAAATTGTGGACGGTCACCTCATCCTGAAGGATGATATGCTTTCGACCTCCCGGTTCTGGGGTCAGATCATTAATAATTCTTTGAGAACGATAGAATCAGCCACTTGATCGTAGATTTCCATCCCAATACCATTTATTCAATACCGTTTTTTCAGTTCAGGATAAGCTTGAAAAGCCCGTAAGAACTTTCTCCTCCCAGGTATCGAACTATTTTTGACAAAGAGTTAGTTGAATAGAATTCCGCAAACAAATGAACTTGATCATCGATATTCTCAAGAGCATAAAGCTTGTAGCCCTGATAATTGCAAATATTATTGAAGATTAAATCACAGTCCTTTTCAATTTGCTTACTGTAGAATATATCGTATCGATACGTTGGCACCAGCATGAGATGGTAGGCAATCAACAATAGCCATGGCAAAATTGCTCAATTCTAATGTGTACTTCATCCAGACTATAAGTGGCTGGAATCACTTATGACTATGGTGCCAAATTAAACTTATTTTACAGAAAAATAATGATTCAGGAATATAATAAGAAAAATAAAAAGGAGATCGTTCGCTTCATCCCCGACCTAAATGCAAGGGTATTCGTAACCCTCTACACTCTCATTGTAAGCTTATCCCAAAACTCAAAAATTACTTTTTTGAATCTCGATTTTGAGATAATCAATTGGGCTACTAAACAGGAAAGTGGTTATGAAATCCTTGGATCTGAGAATAAAAATGGGTTCTGGATAGGCTCTGTAATAAAAGCAAAAATTCAACCAGAAAAGCCTGATAGGCCCAATAATTGTTTGAGACCTATTTAGAAGCAGGTTACAGATTTAAACCTGAGATAGAATTGGCTGTTTTACAGCCAATTCATAATTTAAAAAAGAAAAATTAGTCTTACGGATGCTTATACATCAACTTTATTAAACCTCCAGAGTGAAATGGCCAGCATAGAGAGGGCAAAGAACGAAAGGCCCAGGAAAGAAACAACGATATCTGCTGTAGTGTAGATGTAGTGATTGCCAATTACTGAAAAATTGTCCCCTAAAGCGAAATAGCGGATCCCGTCTGCCAGAAGTGTCAATGGATTAAACATTGAAAGAAACTTCAGTATAGAGGGAAAAGCATCAATTGGATATAAGGCGTTGCTAACAAAGAAAAGGGGCATGCTGAGCAGAGTTAGAATCGACTGCATTCCTTGAGGATTCTCTATGGTTATAGCAATAGAACCGGAGAGGAAAAGGAAACCCAGAGTAAATATTCCCACAAGTAAAAAAATCCCTGCAATTGCTATCAAAGTTTCAGTAAGCGTATATCCCACAAAGAAATCCATTCCTATCAATTTCCCAAATCCTATTATCATTGCGGTTTGTATATAGGCCTTTGTCACACCTGAAAGCCCTACACCCAGAATGATATGAGCCCTGGGGACCGGGCTTGCAAGGGTTTCCCTCAGCAGGCTAAACTTTTTGTCAAACATAAGAATAGTGCCCCCAAAAAGACTGCTGAACAGCACATCCATGGCAATTATTCCCGCGCCCATGTAAGAAAGGTAATCAACATTCACGACTCCTTCAATAGGAGGGATCATGGCAGTCAGCTGGTCGAAACTTTCTGACATTGCAAGCCCGAAAAAAGCCAGCCACATTACGGGCTGAATTAACGAACTGATGAGCATGGATTTGAATCTGAAGAATTTTACCATATCTCTCCAGTATATAGCTCTGAATTCAAAATTCACTCCGGACCCTCCATTATTTCAATTCCTTCGAGCTTTTCCTGCGTTTCTCCTTCCCTTAAATCGTGCCCGGTATAGTGGACAAAAACATCATCCATGGAGGGCTTCTTTATGTTTACTGTTGTGATCTCTATTCCTGCCTGTCTGATCCGCTCGAGAATTTGAGAAAGCACATGAGTAGCATCTTCTCCTATTATAATTCTCAGGGATTTTGTATCCTCGGTCACGGTTTTTACTGATTTAATTTCCTTTAAAATATCTGCAGCAACTTTATTATCACTGGTTTCCAGATAAATAAGGTCTTTACCGAGTTTGTTTTTCAGCTCATCTGCAGTTCCGGTTACGATTATCTTCCCGTGATCAATTATACTAATCCTGTCGCTGAGCTGATCAGCTTCTTCCATATAATGGGTAGTTAGAAATATCGTTGTTCCTTCCTTCTTAATCTCTTTTAAGTACTCCCACATTCTCATCCTTGTCTGAATGTCAAAACCTATTGTTGGCTCATCCAGAAAGAGGACAGCAGGCTTTGTCATCAGTCCTCTTGCAAGCTCAAGCCTCCGTTTCATACCGCCACTAAGATCTTTTGCCAGGGTATCCTTTTTGTTCTCCAGTTCAATTAGTTTTAAGAGTTCTTCGATACGCTTTTTTCTTTCATTTTTTGGCATTGAATAGATCTTACCATGATATTCCAGATTTTCACATACAGTCATTTCGTGATCAAGGCAAAGCATCTGAAAAACAATACCTATAGATCTTCTTACAGATTTTGATTCTTTTGCCACATCATAACCATTGACTCTTGCTTCTCCTTTCTGGATCTTCCTGAGTGTCGTGAGGATATTAATCACAGTACTTTTTCCTGCTCCATTTGGACCGAGAAAAGAGAAAATTTCCCCCTCTTTTACTGAAAAACTGATATTATCAACAGCTTTTACAGAACCATATGAATGCTCAAGATTATTTACTTCTATGACATTTGCGGTCACCTGCAAACCACCCCTTCCCCCTGATGCTTTATACACCCCAATACTCTGATTTACTCCCAATTTAGAGTGATAGAAATTAAGAAAATTTGTAGAAACAATCAAGTTCGGATAAATATCTAGATAGTTTTACACAATTAGTTGTATCTCAGTACGCTTATATAGTTAGGAAATATTGATCCTAAACTAACCTCTCATAAGTCCATTCTTTTCTGTTTTTATCACTCTCGAGTCGATTGAAATAGTGCTGTTTCCTTTCCGTTTCATTGAAAGTAATGCTAATAACTTTGCTGATTTTGTTTTTTACAAAAAATAGTTTTTTTATAACGATTACTATTTAATAGGAAGTATAAATAAGGAAAAGAAATCTTTATATCAGAGAATTGATTGTGACGAAACTCAGATTATTGAAAAGCCTGTATTTGGATTAATATGAAATTTTTCTTAAAAACATCTGTTTTCATTAGTAAGTGTTTTTCCACTTATTGACTGAAAAGTTCTATTTGCACTAATCTGTTTTTTATAAGGTATTATAACGAGAGTCAGCAGTTAGTATATTTTATCCATTTTTAAAATTAGACAATATATATTTTAGAAGTTGTAAAAAGGTGATTTTTAAAAATTAATTAAAACAGATGATTCATTTTTAACAAAAAATCAAAACCCATAAAAGTTAGCGAAAGTTATAAATAGTATTACATATACAAGCACTTACCGGTTGCCGATTGAAAAGAAGGAGGCAAAGAACGGTATGTTAAAAAATGTACAAAAGATAGGAAAATTACTGATAGTTATTTGTATGATACTTATAGCGCTGTCCTCACCTGCACTTGCTGCAACGGTAGAGGAAAATGCAGAAGCAATTGAAGGATTGCAAACTGCACTTACATTCGTATGGCTGCTTGTAGCTAGCGGATTGGTATTCTTTATGCATGCTGGTTTCTCTCTGGTAGAAACCGGGCTTACCAGAAGCAAAAATACGGCAAACATTTTGATGAAAAACTTCATGACCGTAGTCCTCGGTATCCTGGTTTACTGGGCAGTGGGCTGGGGAGTGATGTACGGAGCTGATGCAGCTGGGCTGATAGGAACTGATCAGTTCTTCCTTGCAGGTGCAGACAATGCAATGTGGAACTCCTGGTTCTTCCAGATGGTTTTCGCAGCTACTGGGGCTACTATAGTTTCGGGAGCGATGGCTGAGAGAACCAACTTCAAGTCATACCTTGTATACTGTGTCCTGATGGTAGCCGTAATCTACCCTGTTTATGGTCACTGGGTCTGGAGCGGAGCTGACCTTGCACTCCTGAGCGGAGCTGAAAGCCCAATAGTAAAAGCAATCGGAGTAGCCCACCATGACTTCGCAGGTTCTGGAGTTGTACACTCTATCGGAGGATATTCGGCTCTTGCAGGCGTGCTCCTTGTTGGTGCCAGGATAGGTAAATTCAGAGATGGAAAAGCTGTGCCAATTCCGGGCCACAACCTTACCTTTGCCTTCCTTGGAACTCTGATCCTTGCCCTGGGGTGGATAGGATTCAATGGAGGAAGTACTCTTAGCGGAAATGACGCTTACATGAACCTTGTTGTTGTCAACACCTTCCTGGCAGGAGCCGTCGGAGCTGTCACAACCATGGCAATTACCTGGATGAAAACCGGTAAGCCAGATCCTTCGCTCACTGCAAACGGACTTCTCGGAGGTCTGGTAGCAGTCACCGCTCCATGTGGTTCAATATCGAATTGGGCAGCCATAGCAATAGGAATTGTTGCCGGGATAATCATATATATGGGTGTCATGTTTAACGAGAACACGCTTAAACTGGACGACCCGGTAGGTGCAATTGCTGTGCACGGATACTGTGGAACCTGGGGTTTGATTTCCGTCGGACTCTTTTCAATCGGCATCGGAAATGGAATCCTTGCAGACGCTTCATATGCAGCCGCAGTTCCCGGTCTCTTCTACGGAGGAGGAGTAAGCCTGCTTATGATCCAGCTTGTAGCAGTTGCAACAACTATGATCTGGGGTTTTGGACTTTCATTCATAATCTTCAAGATTCTCGATGCAGTAATAGGGCTCAGGGTATCTGAAGAAGAAGAAATTATGGGTCTTGATATTTGCGAACACGGAATCAGGGCGTACCCCGAACACCTGATGAGGGAGGAATGAAAATGACCAGAATGTGCAAGATAGAAGCAATTATAAAACCCCTGAAACTCCATCAGGTGAAGGATGCTCTGGAAGAGGCAGGGTTCGCAAGCCTGACAGTCACAGATGTCAAAGGACGCGGCCAGCAAAAAGGAATAGTGCAACAGTGGAGAGGAAAAAAATACTGTGTGGATCTTCTCCCAAAAACTAAAATAGAGATAGTTGTGCCAGAAGAAAAAGTCGAAGAGATCATACAGATCATTCAGGGCACTGCTTATACCGGGGAAATAGGAGACGGAAAAATATTCATAATCCCTATCGAAACCGTGGTAAGGATAAGAACCGGAGAAAGGAATGGAGATGCCCTTTAACAGGGCCCCCCTTTCCTATGAGATTAATATTTAGAAGGGAATGATTCCGGAGGTAAGGCAGGAGAAATGATATCCGAAATAAATTCAGAAGCTCCAGGCTTTGAAATTCCCAGAGGATATGGCATGCCCGTAATAAACATGTATTTCTGGATAGGAGTAGTATCTGCTATCCTGCTCAGGAGCATAATCATAGCTGACCATTTTAGCATTTTTTGGGCAAGACAATATGGTATATTGGAGTAGCAGGTTACCTCTGGTTCTTTATACACAGGTACCATATTGCAAAGCGAAGATTTGGAGTAATTAAAGATCTCAAACTACTCGAAAAAGTAAAGACGGGACAGAAGCTTTCAGAAAAAGACCTGGAAGGGCTGGAATATCTCCTCTGGAGCCTTTCAGTATCAAAAGAGCGTGCAAATTACTGGATTATTTCACTATTTTCAATAGTAGCAATTGTCCTGTCCCTCAGTCTTGACATGGGTGCCCTGAAACTCTAAAAATTTGATATAAAGATTCCTTATAAAAGAATCTTTGAGCACTTTTTTTCCTTATTTTCAATTTATCACATAATTCATTGATGTCATACCAGAAAAGTTTCTTAATCCGGCCTATGGGAAATAAGTCAAAAACAATTCTCTTATAAGCACCATTCTGATTACAGATAGAGGCAAATAAATAAGTAAGAATATATAAATATCTTGGTATAAGATTTAATCTGGGGGAATTCTATGGCTGAAATTCTGAGATTATCACCTGTTATCTGTGCGTACCCAGATGATACATATGAAAACCTGGAAATAGAAGTGGTTCTTCCAGGAGTGGAGAAGAAAGATATTTCTTTCAAGGTTGCTGAAGACGGATTTTACATAAAAGCCACGAAAGAAGGGGTTGAGTATGCGGACAGTTATGCGGTATGCTGTCCAGTAAATCCGGAAAAAGCTAAAGCAACTTATTCAAACGGAGTTCTTAAAGTCACTGTTCCTTATCAACAGCCTTTAGAAAATGCAGTAGACGTGAAAATAGATGAATGATTGTTTGAGATATCAGACTGCATGATGCTCTTAAGGAGGGAGCAGTCAATGAAAAATCCTATGCCCAGAATAATAAAAACTCCAATTATAGCTATGTATCACGATGATAAACATGAAAGCCTTACAGTAGAAGTCGAACTTCCGGATGTTATGGACGAGCATATAACTTTAATCATGCATGAAAATAGCTTTTACATTAAAGCTTTCAGCGAAACCGCCGAATATATGGGGTCTTATTTCCTTGACGGGCCAGTAGACCCGGAAAAAGCTGTTGCAGTAAACAATAACGGAATGCTCACGATAAAGGTTCCTTATAAAGAAGGTTTTGCCTGCGCAAGATTTGTTCCTATCGACTAAAGCCTCAATATTATAAAAAGCTAAGAAGAAGCTATAAAGAAGCTATGAAGATGCTATAAAGAAGCTAGGAAGAAGCTATAAAGAAGACGTTATAAAGAGAGAAAAATTCCGGAAGACTTAGTTTTATATCCAATTAATTTTTATTATATTTAATTTGATTTGAAGAACTGTTTTAAAGGCGATTTTGAAAAATTATACCGTAAGAGGAGATACTATGAAAATTGTTAAGTGTGGCGATCTGGGGTTCAGGTGTAACTTTATGGCTGCCGGAAATGAACTTGAAGAAGTTGAACAGTCTATGTTTGACCATATAGAGAAAGAACATAAAAAAGAACTTGAAAAGATGTCAGAAGATGATATTCATCATCTCAAGCATCGTGTATCAACCCTTTTAGGGAGAAGCTGCGGCTGCGGTGCTCTTCATGCTGACGACCCCCTTTAACTTAAAATTTACCCGGATTCTCCGGGCTTTTTTTAGATCTTTTTTTAGGGACTTTTCGTGAAATAGAATTCTGCAAGTAATAATAACTTTTGCGGAGCCACTGCTATAAACTGAAAAATTTAATTTTTGTCTGGATGCAATGCATGGATAATAAATTCACGCATTGAGAACCCAGATCCGGTAATTAAGCAATGCTGCAAAACTAACCCAGAGAATATAAGGAATAAGGAGAAGAGATGCCGGTTTTGAAACCTTCCAGAATTGCACTATTGTCAATAGAATAGCGGCCCAGAGTATAAGGATCTCAAGAAAAGCATAATAAGGTGACCTCAATCCAAAAAATAGAAAAGACCACAGTGTATTAAGGCCCAGCTGTAATCCGAAAAGGAAAACTCCTATTTTGACTTCTCTGTGTCGCATACCCTTTTCCCACACAAGATAGAGGGATATTCCCATAAGTGTATAAAGTGTAGTCCACACAGGGAAGAAGACCCAGGAAGGAGGATTGAAAGAAGGCTTTTCAAGCAGAGGATACCAGCTGTCAAGAGAAGAAGATGTAAATATGGAGCCTATTATTCCCGCAAGCTGGCAGATTATTATGCAGGTCAGTAATCTGGTCACATTTACTCTCTGAAACATATAAGACCTCAATAGTATATTAATCTCAAAGCTCATTAATACTGGGATCTAAAAAAGTTTTAACATTCTGTTCTGTATTTTAAGCCTATTGGCAATTATCAGGAATAAAGATCAAATTTAAGCTTTAAGAAAATCTCCCCCTTCTTGAATGAAATTTATATACAGGATATTGAAATATATAAAGTGGGGATGGATTATACAAATAATTTTAGAATCTCTGCAGTTCAAACTGAGTTCAAAGTATCTTATATCACCAAATAATGGAAAATTATATATAGTATCAGCTAGGTAAATGATTACCTAATGCCTAGTGAGGATGAGATCTAATGGTGCAGATGAAAAAGTGTACAAATAAAGAAGATGTATTAGAGGCTGTAAAAGAACGAGACGTAAAGTTTATCCGTACCCAGTTTACGGATACACTTGGCATCATCAAAAGCTGGGCAATTCCTGCAGAACAATTGGAAGAAGCTTTTGAAAACGGTGTAATGTTTGACGGATCTTCAATTCAGGGCTTTACAAGGATTGAAGAGTCTGATATGAAACTCGTGCTTGACCCTTCAACATTCAGAATCCTGCCCTGGAGACCTGCAACCGGTGCAGTCGCCAGGATTCTCGGAGACGTATACCTGCCTGATGGAAGACCCTTCGAGGGGGATCCGAGATACGTCCTTAAAACCGCAATCAAAGAAGCCGAAAAGATGGGCTATACAATGAATGTAGGCCCCGAGCTTGAATTTTTCCTCTTCAAGCTTGATGCAAACGGAAACCCTACTACAGAACTTACCGACCAGGGCGGTTACTTCGACTTCGCACCTCTTGACCGTGCACAGGATGTCCGCAGAGACATTGACTACGCTCTGGAGCACATGGGCTTCCAGATAGAAGCATCCCATCACGAAGTTGCGCCTTCCCAGCATGAAATTGACTTTAGATTCGGTGACGTGCTTTGCACAGCAGATAATGTGGTGACTTTCAAATACGTGGTAAAGTCAATTGCCTACCACAAAGGTTATTATGCAACCTTTATGCCAAAGCCTCTCTTTGGTGTAAACGGGTCAGGTATGCACAGCAACCAGTCCCTCTTCAAGGACGGGAAGAATGCTTTCTATGATCCTGGCACCCCAACTAAACTTTCCCAGGATGCGATGTATTACATAGGAGGATTGCTGAAACACATCAGGGAATTTGCAGCCGTTACAAACCCGATTGTTAACTCCTATAAAAGAATCGTGCCCGGATACGAAGCACCGGTTTACATCACATGGTCTTCGCAGAACAGAAGTTCACTGATCCGTATTCCCGCAACAAGAGGGAACGGAACCAGAATCGAACTCAGGTGTCCGGATCCAGCATGCAACCCTTACCTCGCATTTGCTCTCATGTTAAGAGCTGGTCTTGATGGAATTAAAAACAAAATTGATCCCGGAGAGCCTACCAACACAAACATTTTCCACCTTACGCAAAAAGAGCGCGAAGAGAGAGGAATCCGCTCCCTGCCTGCAGACCTCAAGGAAGCAATCGATGAAATGAAAGCCAGCAAATTCGTAAGAGAGGCTCTAGGAGAACACGTTTTCAGCCACTACCTCTGTGCAAAAGAGATAGAATGGGATGAATACAAAGCAATTGTTCACCCCTGGGAACTTGCCAAATATCTCCCCACACTGTAAATATGAAAAGTTTAGCTTAAAATATGCCGGTCCTGGAGAACTCCTGTTCAGGGGCAAATCTTCCGGCATTACTATTTTGAAAAATGTCAGGATTCAGGAAAAGTTATTTCGGGGAAATGGTTTTTTTAAAGATATAAAAAGGACCTGAAAAGAATTTCTGTATAAAAATGCTTTCCCTGGAAGTAGCTTAAATCTAAACTTAGTTCTAACTCAGCTTTTACTTTTTTATATTATGTACAAGGGAAGAAGCCGTACCCCGGGAAAGAAACCAGACCGAAATAAAAAGCAAAATAAACTGTAAACAGACTTCCAGTAAAGAAAAAAAATCGTGGAAAAAGAAAATCGAAGGTTTAAAACGCCTTGCTTAGCAGTGATATGACAGGAAGTCACGGTCCCGGAAAAAGAAACATATATATATTGTCAAATAGGTACTAAATTACTTACTTCCCTTAGCGGCGACCCTCTCAATTTTTATAAAAAATAAAAAAGCAGAGGCAAGAAAGCCATTTCAGATTCAGAACAATAATATAATCGAATAAGAATAATTAAATAGAAATTCTCCCTTGAGCTTACACATACCTGCAGAATATCCCCCTGAAAATCCAGTTTATCCAGCTGGCAGATTTTTTGAACTATTTCTCAAAAATGAGCCGCATAAGTCCTGGGGAAAAATATCCGAGAATCCAAGGGAGTATCCGGAAATTTACTCGTATCACGCTCATTTCTATCCATTTCTAGAGTGATTAAAATGTGTGGAATAATAGGCTTTATAGATCGAACAAAGTCCAGAATGGACGGGTCGGGCATAAAAGCCGCCCTCAGCCTCATGAATGAAAGAGGCAGTGGAGACGGGGCAGGCTATGCTGCATACGGGATTTACCCCGAATATGCGGATTACTATGCTCTTCATGTTTTCTTTGATAACCTGGCAGAACCCAAAAAGAAGGTAGATGAACTTCTCCAGCAGTGGGGAGAAATTATTCACCAGGAAGAAATCCCGACTACCCCTCAGCCCGGAATAAGAAAGGTCCATATCCCATGGAGATATTTCTTCAAGCCCTCGGAAGACCTGATGGCAGGAAGAATGAATTCGGAAAATGATGTTGTTACATACATAGTCATGGAAGTAAACGCCAGCATAAAAGGTGCCACAATTTTTTCCTCCGGCAAAAACATGGGAGTTTTCAAAGCTTCCGGCTGGCCTGAGGATGTAGCAAACTTCTACAGGATTGAGGATTACAAGGGCTATATCTGGCTTGCTCACAACCGTTACCCAACCAACTCTCCTGGCTGGTGGGGAGGAGCTCACCCCTTCAACCTGCTTGACTGGTCAGTAGTGCACAACGGAGAAATTACCTCATACGGTACAAACCAGCGCTATGTCGAAGGGTACGGATACAAATGCACTCTCTTTACCGACACTGAAGTTGTAGCTTACCTTTTCGATCTGCTCGGAAGGCAGCATGAACTCTCCCACGAGATGGTTGTCAGGGCTCTGGCTCCTCCGTTCTGGGACGATATAGACAGGATGCCTGAAAAGGAAGCCGAGTTAAACAAAGCAATCCGCCTGACCTATGGGTCTGCCCTTATGAACGGACCTTTTGCGATTGTCGTCGGCACCGATAATGGTATTGTAGGTTTCACTGACAGAATTAAACTGCGCCCGCTTGTTGTTGGAGAAAACGGAAGCAAACTCTACATTTCCAGCGAAGAAGCTGCAATAAGGACCCTTGATCCTGAGGTAAAGAATATTTACACTCCAAGGGCAGGAGAACCCATCATAGGGAGGTTTATCGAATGACGCTCGGAAGTGTACCCCCAAAATTTAAGGTCAGCATTGAACGGGACCAGTGCATGGATTGCGGACGCTGCATCGAAAACTGTTCATATGGCGTATACAGGAGAGAAGGTGACAAAATCCTGATAGAATCCAGAAAATGTACTGCCTGCCTCCGCTGTGTTTCCATGTGTCCGAGGGACGCAATAAATATCACAGAAAAACCAATCGATTACCGCAGTCACCCTCTCTGGACAAGGGAAGCCAGAGAAGATATAATCAACCAGGCACGCAGCGGGAAGATTATCCTTTCAGGAATGGGAAATGCCAGAGACCTGCCAATTATCTATGACCGCCTCCTGCTTGATGCCTGCCAGGTTACAAACCCTAGCATTGACCCCCTGAGAGAACCAATGGAACTCAGGACCTATATAGGAAAGAAGCCTTCCAGGCTCAAATTCAGAAAAACGGAAAGCGGAGATGTAGAGCTGGACACAAAGCTTGCTCCAAACCTCAAGCTTGATACCCCTATAATGATAGGACATATGAGTTTCGGAGCAATCAGCCTTAACTCCCAGCTCAGTATGGCAAGAGCCGTAGCAGAGACGGGCACCTTCATGGGGACAGGAGAGGGTGGACTGCATAAGGAATTGTACCCTTATCAGGACCATATGATTGTCCAAGTGGCTTCAGGCCGCTTCGGTGTGAACATAGATTACCTGGAAAGAGGCGCTGCAATTGAGATCAAGATAGGACAGGGAGCAAAACCAGGCATAGGAGGGCACCTCCCCGGAGAAAAGGTAAACGACGAAGTTTCCAGAACCCGTATGATTCCTCTGGGCAGTGACGCAATCAGCCCTGCTCCTCACCATGATATTTACAGTATAGAAGACCTCGTCCAGCTCATCAGAAGTCTGAAAGAAGCGACCGAATGGAAGAAGCCTGTCTTTGTAAAGATTGCAGCCGTGCACAACGTGGCTCCTATAGCTGCAGGAATTGCAAGATCCTCTGCAGACGCGGTGGTTATTGACGGGTTCCGCGGAGGAACCGGAGCAGCACCTAAAGTCTTCAGGGACCATGTGGGAATCCCCATTGAAGCTGCAATCGCAAGCGTTGACCAGAAACTGAGGGACCAGGGTGTAAGGAACGAGATTTCCATCATTGCAAGCGGCGGAATAAGAAGCAGTGCCGATCTTGCCAAGTCCATAGCCCTCGGAGCAGATGCAGTGTACATAGGAACTGCAGCCCTTGTTGCCCTGGGATGCAGAGTCTGCGGCAACTGTTACAGAAACCTCTGCCCATGGGGAATTGCTACCCAGCGCCCTGACCTTGTGAGCAGGCTTGACCCTGAAGCCGGAGCAGCACAGGTTTCGAACCTGATACACGGATGGACCCTGGAACTCAGTGAGCTTATGGGTGCAGCAGGCATAAACAGTATAGAAAGCTTGCGTGGAAACAGGGACCGCCTGCGCGGATACATGCTGGATGAAGGCATGCTTAAAATCCTGGACGTACTGCCAGCGGGGGCCTGAACATGAAGACAGTAAGAATTGATGCCAGAGGGATGCACTACACTCCCTTAAACCAGAAATTAAGGGCCGCAGTTGCGGACGGGGCAGAAGAGATCATCCTCGATAACGTGCTTGGGCAGCGTTTTATAGGAGACGGGTTAAGAGGCGATGTCCGGATCATAATCAATGGAGTCCCCGGGGGAGACCTCGGAATGTTCATGAGCGGACCTACCTGCATAGTCAACGGGAACGCTGAACACGCCCCAGGAAACACTATGGACAGAGGCATGCTCGTTATCCACGGAAGTGCAGGAGATGCAGTTGCCCACAGCATGAGAGGCGGCAAGGTTTTCATAAAGAACAATATCGGCTACCGTGGCGGCATCCATATGAAGCAGTATGAGATGGAGGCCAGACCCATACTTGTTGTAGGCGGTACAGCCCACTCCTTCCTGGGAGAATACATGGCAGGAGGACTTGTTCTTGTGCTTGGGATTGGCAAAGAAAAAGCCATGACAGACAGAGGAATTGGAAGTGGGATTCACGGCGGAGAAATTATCATTCGCGGAGAAGTGGATGACTACCTTCTCGGAGTCGGAGCCAAGAAGTTCGAGTTTACGGAAGCCGACCTTGAACGCATAGCCCCGATCATAAAGAGCTTCTGCGAGCAGTTCGGATATGACCCCGCAGAGTTCCTGGACACAAACTATACAAGGATCGGACCTGCAAGCAGCCGGCCTTTTGCAAGCAAATACGTCTGGGAGTGATCAGAAATGGCAGAAAAGAAACCAATCAGCAAAAGTTACATTGACCTGAAATCAAAAGTCTGGGATACAGGACTCTGCTCAGGCTGCGGAGCCTGCATTGCAGTCTGCCCTGCTGATGCCCTGTACTTCGAAACAGGCGGCGATTCCACACACCCGAAGAGCAACAACTACTGTAAAGCCGCTGTTGACGACGTGCCCTGCGGAGCCTGTTACGAGATCTGCCCGAGGCTTGATGAACAGCCTTCAAGCCTGCTCGGAGACTACCTGAAAATCACTGCCGGAAAAGCCGAGTTCGATATTCCGAGAAAACAGAGTGGAGGAGCAGTTACTGCGATTCTCGCAAACGCTCTCGACACTGGCCTTGTAGATGCGGTAGTAACAGTTACTGAAGACCCCTGGACTCTCAAGCCGCATTCCATGGTAATTACTAAAAGCGAAGTCCTTATCAACCAGGCAGGAAGCCGTTACAACTGGTGGGTTCCTCTTGTTTCTTCCCTTAAAGAAGCAGTTGTAAATAAGAAGTACAGGAACATTGCAGTTGTCGGAGTCCCCTGTGTAGTTCAGGCAGTCCGCAAGATGCTTGAGACCGACCACCAGCTGGTCAGCCCCTACAAGAAATCCATCCGCTTCATCATAGGGCTTTTCTGTACGGAAAACTTCGACTATGAAAAACTCATCGCAGGCAAACTGAAAAGCGAATATGCCCTAGAGCCAATGAAGGTCTGCCGCATTGACGTGAAAGGCAAGCTCGAAATCACCCTTAACGACGGAACACAATACGTGATTCCACTTGCCGAACTTGAGGACACGGTTCGCCCTGGCTGTGGCGTCTGTACGGACTTTACAGCTCTCAAGGCAGACATCTCAGCAGGCTCTGTAGGTAGTCCTGACGGCTACACAACTCTTATCGTCCGCACCCTTGTAGGACAGCACCTCCTTGACAGCGCAGTTGCTAACGGGAAACTGGGCGTAGGCGGAGAGGTCAGCCTTGGAATTATCGAGAAGCTTGCAAAGAAAAAGATGACAAGAAAACAGGAATAAATTGCAGAATAAACTTGAAAGGTGAAGCTTTGAGCTTCATCTTTACTCATTCTTTTTGAGAAATCATTAAGCTTCAGGAAAAGATTCTGCTATATTAAGCAGCTCTGCCTTATCAAGAGAGGAGATGATAATGACTTCAAGCTCTTCATTTTGCCAGGTTAAAGCTTTCATATTTCCACCAAGTATTGGAGAAATCGTACCGTTCATGTTATTGACCAGAATGTGTTCTCCTTCAATTTCAAAATCCTGAATTTCATGTAAACCTTTTTCAGAAACGCCTTCGATGATACGTATTTCATTATCTCCTTTCGTATACACGAGAGTAATTTTTTCGTAATGCTGCCCTGCAAAAACACTAAACCCGCTATGGACAAGAGTTGAATAAGGCATATCCTTACTGGAAGAGACCATTGAATAATTAAATTCATAGCCCTCCGGGAGATATTCAGGAGTGAGTATTTCAAAATCAATAAGCTCTTTTGCCTCTTCAAGCGTCAATTTTTTGGGTTCACCTTTGAAGTCTTCCAGTCCCAGTGCTTTTACCTGAGCACCATCTGGAATTTTAAATTCAAATTCAGAGTCTGGAATTCCAGCGTTCAATTTCACATCCCGGATTTCTATCTCAAGATAAGGATTCTCTTCATTGTCATACAGTTCACACCTGATGAGCATCCAGTTTTCTCCGTCAACCCATATTTTTGATTTCCATTGGAACGATTTGTTTTTCTCGGAAGGGATGAGCTCAAGTACATACACGTTTTTCCCATCGATGTTTTCGGTCCCGAGGAGGGAAGGTAGCTTCCCATTAAGGATAATACCATTCAAAAACTCAGCGTAAACATCAGGCTCGAAGAGTTTCAAATCATTAAAATCATCAGAAATTTCCGTTTTGAAAACAGTCCTGGATTCGGAACTATAGATCCATTGGAAATCTCTGTCAGATGCCATAATTACTTCCGTATCTTTATCCGGGCTTAAAATAGTCATTTTTATTAAATCGGGTTTTTTCCATATAATTTCATGCACTTCTGGATTTTGTCGCCTTGAAGTTGAATTTACATACATAGTAAAAGAATAGTCTTCGAGACTGTCCATTTCCATCTGCATGTTAGACACAATTTCTTCAGCACTGGGTTGAGTGTTAGGTGAAACTTCTTCGGCACCGGATTCTTCTGCACAACCTGAAATAAAAATGGAGAAGGTTATCAGGAATAAGATGAGCAGTAAATATCTTTTGGAACTAATCTTCATTTATTTACCTCAATTTAGAGACATTTTATTAATTCTATCTTCTAAGGAAGCCCACACAGCTTATTTTTAAATAATATAGGACTTACGCACTTGAGGATTAGAATCATGATCAATAGACCTTGCAGTTAAATCATCTATTTAGACAGTTGAAGGTTTAGAGCTGTTGTTTTTCAGTTCAACCGCGTAAGTCCTATAATAGATAAAAATTTAGATTTACACCCATCCAGATATTAAATCTAACCTTTTAGCCCGAAATCGAGATATTATAGCTTGGATAGTCTCAAATAACAGTCCAGATGGGCATAAATTCACAAAGATTCTCAACACTGCCTTTTCAACACATCAACTTCCGGAAATTGAGTTTAAATAACACAATTGCAGGAGCCCTCTCGAATTGCGATTAAAGTCTTTACAGGCAGATATGCGTAACATTTTGCTTCCAATTTCACATTTGTCCTGTAATTCCCACTGCTTGGTACATCGATTGTCTCTGCCCCAGAAGCTGTGCATGAGCTTGGAACCTGGTGAACAATTGCAGGCAAATTGATGGGTTCCTTATCCAAATTGTTATTTTCATCTCACAAGGAGCAGGAAAAGGAAATTCTTTAGAAGTTGTTTGACACCCGCTTACAAACCATGATACATTCATGTATCGACTTCCATTGGAACGCTGATATAATTTGGAAGTAAATTTTATGTATATGTCTCCGGTACCATCTAGATATTCCCTAGTGCAGCTATTTATAAGTGTATCTGCTAAAACAAGGTCTGTCTAAAAGTTCACTTTTTTGCTTTTCACACATATTGTATGCACTTCTTTTCTTTACTCCAGAGACAGGATCAAGCAAGCCTTAAATATTCACAAAGCTAACACTAATCATGCCTCTGGGCAACGTGGGGTTCAAATAGACTTTTCCAGAGAGAATTTGAACTCTACTAAACATCTTTTTAATGTTCACTTTTTTCATGAATTCACTCTTATAATTAATTTGTGGCCAAATCATCAAACTGAAAGTATAGATAAACCTAAATCCGAGTTTTTTGGAGATTTATAGGGCTATTAAATTGTCAGTTTGATGATTTGGCCATAAAATTTAAGTAAACTATCTCGACAAGTGTTAAAAAGAGGGCTAACAATGTCAAGAAAGATATTTTTGGGCTTTGTAGAAAATCTATCTAAATTAACTGTAAGATATTGAAAAAAAATAAGTAAAAAGTGTCAGGCTATTAATTTGAATGAATATTAGTTATTTCAGAAGATTTCTACAGGGCCCATTTTTGATTATATTGATAACTCTGTTTTTTATCTATTACTACAGCAGCAGTAATTGAAAAAGAGAAAAAAATAGAATTTTCAAGCAGTTTGCTAACTATTAATTTTATGTTTGTTCACACAATAATTCCTTACTCGAGTACTCAAAGAAATAGAATCGGCAATCAAGTATTTGGGTCTGTTCTAAAAGTCAGTAATACATGTTGAAAAGTCACAATAGGTCTGTAATATCAGAGTATCCTTTCCGGTTTTGTATATTGCATATTGTAAAAGTTATATAGCAGGTAACACTTTTCGGATAGGCTCTTAGCCGGGATCCCTCCAATCTTTTGCATCCATATAAGTATCATGAGCAAATATGCCCCCAACAAAAAGAATGATAAGTATGGTAACGAGTAGTAAATTTCTTTTTCTCACTATTACTCACCCAAATTATGTTTCAAAAAATTGAGAGGATTTACCTCCTCACATACTTTACAAGTCCTATGTTGTACTTTACTGCCCTCTCCAGGACTTTTGAGTATTTTTGAAAGATTAATGCCTGATCCTATACACAAGATATAATCCAAACAATCCATACATAAAACTGAAACTTGGAGTGTTATTTGGTTTTTCTTTACTCGTCTCTGAGCCTGATTTAGTTTGTTGGTTTGTATTGTTTTCAGTTTCATTAAGATCTGCTATATACGACAATTCGGTAAGCGCAGGTACATCTCCACGGAAAAACACTAGAGGAACGTCATTAACTCCAATCCGGCTTGCATGAGAATCAAAAATTTGATAAATTTCATCCATAAAAGACTTTTCAATTTCCTTATTTACCTCTACCTTAAGAACTCCCATGTTAGTGAATCCATAACTTATAATAGGGCCATCTGGATAGAAATATTCCGACATTTCACGCTCATTAGCATTGACTTCGATATTTACTTCAGTATAGATTAAATCAAGAGTATCAAGCCATTTTTTCCTTTCTTCCAAACTTCCAAAAGCAGATATATTTCCATAAGCAGCAATAAAATTCGGATCCTTCTTCAATTCGTTAAGGGTTTCCGGGCCAAAATTAAGCGTTTCATTTTCCAAAATATCTTCTCCATTTTGAGAACTAGAGCCTAAAGCACAAATTACTAAAAAATTTGATAACGTGATACACAGTAAAATATTCAACATCTTTAAGTTCATGTATCTCCCTTTCATTTCATATTCTTTGGTTATAATAAATTTGCATATAATATATTAAAAAATAAAAAATAATCAGTATAACTCCAATTTGAATAATGCGATATTGTTGCATATAGTTTATATCGCATTATTTCAAGGTGGAAATCTGAGCAATGTTTCTAACTGCATATTTATGCTGTAAGAGGAGTTACACCTAAATCAGACTGCACTCCAGAAACTGGAGAAAATATTGAAGTTGAGTAACCTGAATTATATGTTCCTACTCCTCCCCAATGGATTCCCACAATTTTAACACCGCCACTGACATAAACGTATACAGGGCCACCACTGTCTCCATTGTCACATCGATATCCTGCAACATATTGTTTATACAAAGTACCAAGAGGGTGATTGTACGAGGTTTTAATCTCAGTAACGCTTCCATAACTCCTTCCTGTCTTGATACCCGATTTATAAACTGTATCTCCTATAGCGGCATTCTCATGTGATTTTACATCTTTTAGTATATCCGTATCTGTATCGTATATCTTTGCAGCTACGTTAGAATATGGAACCCATGAGGCATCTGCATAATGTCCCCCAACTTTACTCACTGTTCCGACTTTGTTAGCACTCGGCCCAGCAGTAGGTTGCCATATTTGATCCCCAATAGATGGTGCAGCATGTCCTGCAACAACGTAACCTTTAGTTCCACTACTAGTTTGTGCAGAAAAACCAAGGGTTGATTGCACAATTCCATCCGGTTTTTCTGTTTGTATTTGTATACCTCCAATTATAGGGCGCCATGAGCTAGCGCGACTAGTTGGCGTAGGAAGATCTTCATATACAATTATTAATGGAACATCTTTTACAGCAATATTTTGCCCATAATTAGAAAATAGACTATAGAGCTCATTTTCTTTAGCTATATCGATTTTTTGTCCTTTTTCGATTGCAATCTTAAGAACGCCATCAATGGTGTAACCATAGGCTATAACCGGACCATTTGGATAGAAATACTTTGACATTTCCTTTTCAAAATTGTCGTTAGCTTCAGTATATACTTTATCAAGCGTATCAAGCCACTTTTCCCTTTCTTCCAAACTTTCAAAAGTAGGTATATTTCCATAAGCAGCAATAAAATTCGGATCATTTTTCAATTCTTCAAGAGTTTCCGGGCCAAAGGTAAACTTCTGCTCGATCACTTCTTCCTGTGCGCTTACCGGCACAAATGCCATGCTCATCAGCATCATTGTGGCAAGTAGTACACTTAATACAAATTTCTTCTTCATTTCATACTCACTCCTGTTCATTTTCCAGGAGGCAGAATCAAGCAAACCTTAAATATTCACAAAGCTAACACTAATCATGCCTCCGGGCAACGTGGGGTTCAAATTCACTCTGGAAAGTCCATTTGAACCTCATAAACTAGTTTTGATTAACTGTTTATATATTTTCGGATCAGATCATCAAACAATCCAGATATACATTAAAAATATGACAATCTTTTCATATATTATTACATTATGTGACTAATTGTTTGATACCTTGGAGATAAAGTATAAATAGATGGAAGAAAAGCACCATCTGGACTCAGCCTATATGCAAATCTCAGCTTGCCTTGAGGGTGTAACATAACGTTGATTATGAACTTATTTGTGATTTGGGAGTATTATGAAGAGGGATTTGGAGATACAGGATTAATATAGAGATGATACATTATAAATTTTCATATTTATACCCTATAATTTTTTTAGTAAGCCACCTGAAATTCCAAAAACAGCCTTCAGATAGTATTTAAAAGAAAAAAATCAGATAGCTGCAAGGATAGCAACTATCAAAACAATCTGAATTTTATCCATAAATAGCGTGATTCCTCATGTTATTAGTTTCTATTACCTATAAAAATTGACTTTATACAGCATAATTAATAATCAATATACAGGAATCAAGCCTGGATTATTCCCTGTAATACATTCTCCGCCTTCAGCATTTACTATAAAGGTATTTTCAATCCCTACCATGCCAATATTTTCAATTCCTTTTTTAGGTTCGAGGGCAAATACCATTCCTTCCTGAAGAGGCTCATCAAAACCTTCGGCAATTACTGGAGTTTCATCAATCAATAAGCCAACCCCGTGCCCCAGGAACTTTACCTTACGGTTCCCAAATCCCATGAAGTTTTGAAGAAATTCCTTATCAAGCCCATTAATTATGGCATTGTAAATATCTGAGGGAGCAATTCCGGGTTTTAGCATTGATGCAGCTTCGTTCTGTATATCAACACATTTATTGTGGATATCTATGGCATACTGCGGGAGAGGAGAGCCAAACATATATGTCGTAGTTTTGTCCGTATGGTAACCATCAACCCCACACCCGACATCGACAAAAACAAGGTCGCCTTTTCTTAACTTCCGGTCGCGGCTTCCAAGCACAGGTGCTGCAGGGCTTAATCCAAGCTTTCCCCCTGGACCGTTAAAGTAAGTAGGGTAAATGGAGCTTTCTCCAAAACAAACGTTTCCAAGGATCATCTCAGTATCAAACATGCCGAAACGGCATGCTCCATGGTGACCTTCTTCCACCAGAACCGAAAACAACTCAGTTGACAGGTCAGCCTCGCTCATCCCTTCTCGAAGCATTTCGGGCACAAGGTCTTCGAGTACGTGCTGATGGATCTTCCCGGCTTCTCGCAACAGGGACAGCTCGTATTGGCTTTTTACGGATCTAACAGCACAAACCTGGGGGTCAACGGATTTAATGTTCTTAAACGGGAAATATTTCTGAAATCTCTGATATAGAGCAATGGGAACTACTTCGGTTTCCAGATATACAGTATCAGGTAGTTTATTTACACTTTTTACGGCATCACGGAAACTGTTCATAGGTTCTATACTGGAAAATAGTGATTCGTCCAGAGCCCTCTCATAACTGCGCCGTACCCAGAATGTTGCTTCCTCATTCCTCGGGATAATTAACATTCCATCCTGCATGGTGCCTGTGAAATAATAAAGGTTAATTTTACTGAAGATAATAGCGATTTCCCAGTCAGGATTTGATACATCCATCTTTTCCCTGAAGCATCTCATACGGTTTTTCAATTCGGTCAAAGGTACTTTCTTAATCATGCGCATCCCTTTACTAAGTTATCTGTTATCAATTATAGAAGTGTAACCCATAGACTCATTTTATAGAAATTATAGAAAGATAGGCTCATTAAATTATATTTTAACTGATGAACCTGCTGACAAAGGAATTAGAATAAATAAAAACAGAATCATCCGACAGGAATGATATTTTGAATTGACCAGAAAGCCTACTATAACTGCTAAATATTTATTTATATGTTCACGCGCATATTTTACCGCATTAAATGCGTACTTTGGCGCATTTAAAAATTTTTAAAGGTTATTTAGCAATGAGATGAAGTATTAGAGTAGGAGGTCATCGCCTTGGTTAAGAAACATTCAACGAAATCAAAGACTAACAGGACAATAAAGAAAATACAGACAAAAGTTATCAAAGATTTAAAAGTAGAAAGTAAACCCAAATATATCCCGGGTTCATGGAAAGGGATAGCACAGAAGAAAGCTACATCAAAAACCGGCTACAAGCCCAGGTATACTCCCGGGTTCTGGAAACCAGCAGCAGAAGAAAAATCAAGATATATTCCAGGCTCCTGGAAAGGTACTACAGAGAAAAAGAGGATTTCACAGATAAGACACAAACCAGGATATATTCCAGGATTCTGGAGACCGGAAGAGAGCAAGCCCAGGTATATCCCTGGATCGTGGAAAGGAACGGCAGAGAAAAAGAGGATATCAAGGCTCAGCTACAAGCCCAGATATATTCCAGGGTTCTGGAGACCATCTGCGAAGGTTCAGGAAGAAACTAGACCTCGTTATATTCCGGGTTCCTGGAAAGGTATGACGCAGAAAAAGAAGATTTCACAAATCAGATATAAGCCTCGCTACATTCCAGGGTTCTGGAGGCCATCAGAAAGTAAGCCAAGGTATATTCCGGGTTCATGGACAGGTGTAACTGAGAAAAAGAAGATAGCGCAGATAAGGCACAAACCCAGATACATTCCAGGACTCTGGAGAGCAACAAAAGGAAGTCTGGATGTTGAGGTGCCCAGATATATCCCAGGATCATGGAAAGGAACATTTGTGAAAAAAGCTTCTTCAAGAACGGGTTACAGGCCTCGTTATACTCCCGGGCTCTGGAGAGCAACGAAGGAAGGTTCAAAAGCAGATAGCAAGCCACGTTATATACCCGGTTCCTGGAAAGGGGCAAAGCAGAAGAAGGTCACATCGAAGAATACCTTTAAACCACAGTACATCCCTGGCTCCTGGAAACCAAGGATTTAAGCTCTAAATAAAGTTTGCGTATTCAGAAAGTAAATAGGGTATTGCAGATACGCTTTAACTATTGTCAGTTATTATATGAAGATTCATGTCGCTTATTTAGTAAATACATAAGATCGATTGGTCAGTAAAAGTAGCCAGTAAAATTGGTCAGTAAATTGGTCAGTAAATACTTATAACAAACACTACCGCGCATTCAGGATTAGATACAGTTGACATGTATCTTCGATAGATAGTGGTACAACGACCACTATCACTATTTCTCCAGAAATCGAATAAGGAACTGCATTGAAGTGATTTTTGCTGTTTTTTAGTTAAATTAAAGCACATTTTGTTTTTGAAGATATTTTTCCGATTGTCTATAATCTTGGGAGTAAGCCCGAAATAATGGATTTAGGAGAAAATTCATGAGCAGTTGACCAGAGCTACTGGATTTTATACTGAATTTGTACATAAAAAGAACCTACCTTCATACTCAAGAATATTTATTTTTTTCAAAACAGAAAAAATAATTAGAAAGAAGACCATTAAAAGGAAACAAAAAATGGAATGAACAAAAAGAAAAGAGAAGATTTTTGAAAAGGGGTTATCATGCTTGGGAAATACGAAGATCTTATTGAAAGGGCATCAGAATTGGGAATTAAGGCTTATTTTCTGAAGGCAGAGGATATTCCGGTTGAGAACAGGATTGCACTTAAATGCGCTTACGGATGCAGAGGCTATGGGAAGAGGCTTAGCTGTCCTCCTTATGTCATGTCGGTTGACGAGTTCAGGAAAGTAATAGGAGAATACAAAAGTGCTCTCCTCCTTGTGGACGAACATGACACTTCGGGAATCCAGGATGTTCTTGAAGCCTGGTCAGGGCTCAGAAAGGATTCTTTTCATAAAATGTACGAGCTTGAACAGGAAGCTTTCAGGGAAGGCTTTACCTTTGCACACCTCCTAAGACCAGGCTCCTGCAATGAATGTGAGGCCTGCAACCTTGAAAAATGCGTAAAGCCTGAAATGAGGCGTTTTGCACCTGAGGCTGTTGGCATAAACATCCAGAAAGCAATGGAAGAGGCAGGACTCTTACTCGAGTTTTGCAGGCCGGAGAAAACTTCATGTATAGGAATTTTGCTTTTAGAGTAAAAAGCTGACCTGAAAGCGGCTACAATTAAGACTTTAAAAAGGATATAAAATTTTTTATGCTATTAACCACCTTTCAACCTGACCACCTTTCAACCTGAGAGATTTTTACTTCTTCCGGAGCGGAGATTTTGACAGGGAGCATATCTGTTCAAGTGGCATGGAAATTTTTAGCGAAAATATCCCATTTGTTTCCGCAGGTGAAACTCCTGGTTTTTCCGAAGATAAGCTGTTGCCCGCATAAAGGTTCTCAATAAGTGTTACTGTGCTGCTATTGACTGAACCGTGTCCAAAAACAGTATCATAGCCCGGTTCTCCAAGGTCTTCAGCTGAGAAGCACAGGATCTCACGGATTTCACTTCCACTCTTTTCAGGGTACATGCTCCAGATAAGAGCTCCGATTCCTGCAACGGAAGGAGCAGAAGCACTTGTACCTGCAAAAAGGCTGTCTTTTCCATTTATGCCTGACACTCTCACATTCCCGGGCCCGCTAAGGTCGATCTTGTTCCTTAGCTCATAATAAGGATAGTAAATGCTTACAGGACCGCGCGACGAGTAGGATGCTATGCCTGTGCTTTGCGGATTTCTCGAATCAACCGCCCCAACGCATATAACCTCAGGGACTGCAGGGTGCCCGAAGACAGAGTCCTCCTCGACAAGGTTCTCAGAATGGATTTTTACAGAAGAGTTTGCATAAATGTAAACTTCCAGAATTCTATCCTGTCCAGAGTGTTTTTTAACGGAAATGCTTGCATTTTTTACTGTATCTTCCTTACAGGTATACTGGATATATTCAAGAGGTGTGCCAGTACCGTCCTGAGCCCTTTCACTCGCAGCAAGTTTTTCCCCGCTATGACGGTCATAAAGGTAGAGATCATAGTCATTTTCAGAGTAGTTCCAGGAATCGTTCCACTGGAGGACTACTGTCACTTTCTCTCCTTTGGGAATGTCAACATAAATGTTTCTGGAATTACTGGTTCCCGAGCTGAAATCGTGCCAGCCGGATCCGTTGTCAAAAAACAGCCCCTGATAGTGGCGACCTGCATCATTGCCTGCCGCACTTACATAGAGAATACCCTTATTTTCAATGACTTCTTTAATGTGGGAAGCTACAATTCCATCTTCGAAGAAAGGTTCATCAGGCCATCCAACATCATCACATATAATCTGGCAGCCTTCGGCAATCAGCACGTCAACAGCTCTGTTAAATTCTAGCTTGTTATTGCCTGCGCTATGGAAATACAGCTCTGCATCCGGAGAGATCCTGTGGACCACCTCAAGCATTATAGTACCTTCCTTTCCTTCTCCCGGAGAAAGTATATGAACACTCTCAGGAAGGGCTCCCGATTCTACTGCTCTGGAGATATCTTCTACTCCATCTGAGATTATTCCTATCTTAATCCCAGTTCCGGTTATATCATCCTGCTTCCAGAAGCCCTCTGAAGAAAAAGACACTTTTCCCCCGGGGTCCGTTTTTCTAATAACAGGAGAAACTGCCTTCTGGACTGAAAATACTCCTTTGAGAGAGGAGAGTTCTTCAATCAATTCAGGTTTGATACTAACTGCAGCAACCCCGGATCCTTCATCCCACTCTTCAACCCTGGAGCAGGAGTTCAGAATTTCTGCATCCGTGCCGGGAAAAAGATGGACATATGCAGTCAGATTCTCTTCGGTTTCATTACTGAATTTTTTTTCTTCAACAGATGAATTGGAGCATAGAAATTCTGAGTCAGGGAAAAAATATTCAGGTAGCAAAGGATCAAAAGTTTTCTCTTGAGATCCTGCAGATTCTTCTTCTCCGTTCACCAGTATACTAGTAGAAAAAAGTAGGCCTGTGAAAACTGCCGCCAATGTCAACATGTATATTATTTTTTCTATCTTGCTCCCCAGACACATTCCCCCCGATTGTGCTTATTTGCAGGTTAAGGATGCAAACAGGGTACAGGCATATGCAAAGTAACTCCTGAAGCAGCGCATAAACAGAATTAATTTATTTAAACATATAACGAAATACATTATAAATATTTCTATTAACTTGTGTAAATAAATCGAAAAAAAGCAGGAAAGTGGACTGGAGCTTCTGATTGATCACAGAAAAAACTGATCTAAAAGTTTGGAGTTACTTAATAAAATAATTTTTTGATAACATTAAATACTATAATCGAAAGATCGAAGACAGAAAATATATTAACTTCCGGACATATGATATGGAAAGACATAGCAAACTGGAGGTTTTGTTCGAATTGAATTCTGAAAAGCTGAAAATAGCTGTTCTTGGAGGAACCGGCAACATAGGAGAAGGCATGGTTTTAAGGCTTGCCCTTCAAAACCTTATGCCTGAAGGTATGAAGAATGAGATTATTATCGGGTCCAGATCCCTGGAAGCCGCAAATGAGGCTGCAGAAAAAGCATTATCGGAACTCGAAAACTGTGGGTTCGATACGTCCAGTATAAAAATTATCGGCATGAGCAACTTTGAAGCCGCAAAGGCATCCGAAATAGTAATACTCACTATCCGTTTTGACCATATCCTGCCTCTCCTTAAAGAAATAAGAGAGACCCTGGAAAATAAGGTCCTTATTTCACCTGTTGTTCCAATGGTAAAAGAAGGAAGTTTAATGGCATACAGACCTCCGGTAGAGGGTTCGGCAGCCCTTGCAATCCAGAAGAATGTCCCGGAATCTACCAGAGTTGTAGCAGCCTTCCATAACATTCCTGCAGGAAAACTCAAAGATGTTGTTAAATGTAAAGCTGTGCACGATGCGCTTGTCTGCAGCGACGATGCAGAAGCAAAGAAGCTTGTCATGGAACTTACACGGCATATGGGATGCCTCAAACCCCTTGACGGAGGGCCTCTTAAGCAGGCAAGCACAATGGAATCCCTGACACCCCTGATGATCAATCTCGCAAAATTAAATGGGCTTAAAGATCTCGGAATAAACTTTTCCTGAAAACCTCAATGAAATAGTAGAAAGAACGCATAACAGGAAGAATTTTACAGAAAAAATTTAATATACGGGGGGTTAGGTTTAATTAGTATAACTTATTTTAGATATAAAATCAGACAAAGAATAAAAGACGAAGATAATTCAGAACTAAGAAAAAAAATCCTTTGCTTAAGGAATTAAACCATAAAAAGTAAGTAGAGAAGCAGAACGATTTCATCTCGGATGAGTTGCATCTTTACTTATTGCATCTTTACTTATTGCATTTTTGCTTTATGATAGATTCATGGTTTTAAGAAGGATTAACAATGAGTGACCAGAATTTGCAGTTACTCCTGATCATATTTAATCGCGGATAAATTAGCTGATGTTAAATATCATAAGAGTAATATGAATATATAATAAAGAATTCTTTATTAAGAATTCGACTGGTAAGGAATTCAATTAAAAACTCTCGGGACAAAATCCGCTAGAGGGGCATCCATTCTGAAAATCAAAAGCTCTGCTTACCATCTCCTGCCTTAAATGCAGAGTTTCACCCTGACCTTCTTCTTTCGATACACTTACTTTTTCTAAACGAGAATTAACATCTAAAACCAGACAGTGAATCTCTATGAGTGAAGAACTGCTAAAAGTGTTAAAGGCTGCAGGACTTGATGTACTTTCCTGTATGCATTGCGGCACATGCACAGGAAGCTGTCCTTCGGGACGGCACACCGGACTAAATACCCGAAGAATAATTCGGGACGCGCGCAAGAACAGACCTGAAATCCTCTCGGATGATGACCTGTGGCTCTGTACAACGTGCTATACCTGCCAGGAGCGCTGCCCGCGCGGGATACCTATTACAGATGCTCTTCTTGAACTCAGAAGGCTGGCAGTAAAAGAAGGGTTTATGCGTCCAGAACACCGCAGGGTTTCGGAAATGGTTATCGAATGCGGGCATGCAGTCCCACTTGATGAAGAGACAATGAAAAAGAGGGAAGAGCTTGGTCTGGACCCTGTACCTGAGACCGTCCAGAAGTATCCGGAAGCCCTTGAAGAGCTGAAAACCCTTCTTAAGACCTGCAAATTCGATAAGCTGGTGGCTGAAAAATAAGGAAGGAGAAATTATGAACAAGTTATCTTTATTCCTTGGCTGTATTGTACCCAATCGATATCCTGGGATCGAGAAAGCAACCAAACTCTGCCTGCAGAGGCTTGAAATTGATGCGTCCGATCTGCCCGGAGCCTCCTGCTGCCCTGCCCCCGGAGTATTCAAATCTTTTGATAAAGCAACCTGGCTCGCACTTGCTAGCCGAAACATAGTCCTTTCGGAAAGAATGGAGAGGGATATCCTGACAGTTTGTAATGGCTGCTATGGATCCCTGGCAGATGCCAATATGGAACTTAAAAAAGACCCTGAAATGAAAGCCTGTACAAACACCTGCCTTAAAGGAATAGGCATGGAATTTAAGGGCACAGCAGAAGTAAGGCACATAATTGAATTTCTGTATAAAGAATTAGGGCCTGAAAAACTTAAAGGCTACATCACAACTCCCCTAGACCTTAAAGTAGCCCTGCACTACGGATGCCACCTGATAAAACCCTCAAAGGATAGAAATCTCGGGGAAACCGAAGCACCGGTATTCTTTGATGAACTTGTCGAAGCCACCGGCGCAAAGAGTGTGGATTACACTGACAAGATGATGTGCTGTGGAGCAGGAGGAGGAGTACGTTCAGGATATGCTGCAGAATCCCTGGAAATGCTTGAACACAAACTTGCCTGCATCCGTAAAGCAGGAGTGGACTGCATAGTCAATGCCTGCCCGTTCTGCCACCTCCAGTTTGACAGGGGGCAGCTTGCTGTCAATGAAAAATTCGGAACCGATTACTCTATCCCAGTCCTTCATTACTCTCAGTTACTTGGTCTTGCCCTTGGCTTTTCCCCGGACCAGCTCGGAATAGAACAGAACGCAGTCCAGAATATCGAATTTCTTGCAAAAATCTATGAGATCAGTGCAGGCTTAAGGTAACAATGAGAAATAAGTAGGAAGAGGATTTCTGAAAGCGAAGAAAAAAAATAATTAAACGGCTGGAGATAAATAGGGGCTCAAAATAAGTAAAATAAGTTTAAGATAAATAGTTAAGAGATGCTTAAACAGGATTCGATTTTCGAAAACTTAATTTGATTTTTTTCCGGAACTTAATTTGAACTTCAGCCTTCATGATAAACTTTTACCTGCCTGCACGTACCAGATGCATTTCTGTCTCCACTTGCAGGTTCTACAGACGTCCTCGACATCCGAAGGGCTGTTAATTTTTGAATTTATGAGCTGGAAGGCCTCGTCCGCCCTTAAAACAGCCCCGTCTTCAATCCCCAGTTTATCCAGGACAGCAAGGTCCATGTGTTTAATCCTGCGAGAAAGATGAGACTCCTGAGCAGTGCATTCCCTTTTACTAGGGCAGGAGACACAGATTGCATCACAATTGGTTACAAGCCTAAGAGGTCTGGAAGGAAGAGCTTCAAGATCCGAGATCACAGCCCGCATATTAGCAACAAAGGCCGGGCTATACCCATAACCCTGAAACCCCTGGATACAGCAGAGGTGGTGAGCCCTGATCTTAAGGGGCTCAGGCTCGTGTTTGGAATCGGTTTCCGATTTATATCTGGGTTTTTCTGGCATGCATATCTCCGGGGTTTGAAATCACAGGGCTAAAAACAGGATATCAAACCTATTCTATAATATTAATTATTCTATAAAATCAATTTCTGAGTCCCCCAGGCAGGAAAGTTCCAGAGGAGAAAGTGATATTGAAGGCGCATCTGAATATTTTACAAATAGAATATCATAACCTGTTTTAAGCCCGAGCATAATATTCAGGTCGGTTTGATCATTATTGAGAAGGAGAGCCTGCCCTATGGGATTGCAAACAGCTTCATACTCCGAGTCATCGATTTTTTTGATGTCCAGGCTCTTTTTTTCGAGGCCGCAAACCTTGCAGCAGACCGAAAATACCTCAAAATATCTTGAAAGGATATCATAGACCAGCCTGGCTTCCCTTTCGTGTTCGACACAGAAAGCAATTCCTATCTTTTTGTACCCAAGTCTTTTAGAATAAATTACAATTTCCTCTAGGTTTGTTCTCTTTGAAGAATCGGATTCAAGCCAGGCGGAAATCTGGATTGATTTAAGATTATCGCCGTTATAATCAAGTCCCGATTTTATAACAGAGCAGTTTTTGCCTATCAGGCATTCTTTGTTCCTGCACAACGCGCACTGCACACTTTTTCTCCCCCGGAGGCTTTAAACGAATAGGTACTACAATCATAAACAAACTTTGCAGGTATAAATATTTCCATAAAGGCAGGGAATGTACTGCAAGAATCCACTGTGAGCAAATCAGATAAAAAAGCTTAATGGGAAAAGAAAAACTTTCATCTGGAAAAATAAGAAAAAAATTAAAAGCCTGTAAGTTTATTTCCTCGCTTTTGGCAGAGGACCTTCGTAGAGCTTTTCAAGGGCGTTAACGATTTCTTCCAGTTTATTGAAAGGAATTCCCATAAGCATTTCATCATTTTCGATGTCAGTTGCTTTCCTGCACCCGAAGCAGCCTAAAGAAACATTTATTTCCCCTGTCAGGCTCGGCAGGATGGTTGTATCGGCACAGGTCGCCTGAAAAGCTGCACTGCTAAAGCTAACCCTTCCGCCTTTATAATAAGTGCTTGCAGGAATAATCCAGTATATGGTTTCCGGTTTGTCCACAAGAACAACCACGTCAGGCTCGATTTTAGCATCCTTCAGGGGCCCTACAATAGTTGCAGTCTTGCTTTCAGGCTCAAACGCCGGGCGCTTTGCTATCATTGCAGCTGCAGCTTCTACGCTGTCAAACATTCCCAGGTTATGATGAAACTCTCCTGAGGCCACTTTTTCAGGTACTGGAATGATTCCTAGGCTTGATGCTCCTACCACGCAGGCATGCTTATTTGCAGGAATTATAAAGGATTCTCCTTTTCTGGCCTGCATTATGGATTGGCAATGCCTGAGATTTTTATCGGGCTCACTGTATCCTTCGGGAATTGGCTCTCCCTTTTTAATAACCCTCACTGCAACAGGCTCGTATTTCAGGTCAAGGAATTTGACCAGTTTCTCTGAAAGCTGAGTATAATCCATGTTCTTCCCTCACCGACTATTCATTAACTACTTATGTAATTCCACATTTAAACAATATAGGACTACTTTTATAACGTTTTACAAACAACTTGAAAGTGAATTGTTATAGTTGTCTGTAATTAGTTAACAACTGCAATATTATTTAACTTTCCAATTTTTGATTAAGATTATTCTGGAAATTTGAATTCCCTGATATGGAGAGCTTTTGAGCGTATCCCTTTATCCGGGGGTTGTAAAACTCTCATTTCAATCTCTGACCAGAGCTTACGGACAAGTTTTGCGAATTCTTCAGCCCCAGGATCCCTGGAATGAGAAGCATATTCTATCACAGATTCCTCTTTTATCATTGCCTGTGTAGTAATGTCCGTGTAAGGCAAACAGGCAAGGAGAGGCACTCCTGCTTCCCTGCAAAAAGCCTCAATTTCAAGGCTTTTTTTCCTGTTGATATCATACCTGTTGATGCAGGCAACAGTTGGAATTTTAAAATGTTCTGTAAGCTCGATTACCCGTTTCAGGTCATGGAGTCCAGAAACAGTGGGCTCGCTAAGCACAAGGACAAGGTCAGTTCCGGTAATTGCTGCCATAACCGGGCAGCCAGTACCTGGGGGGCCGTCAATAATTATTAATTTGCAGCAGTATTGATCTGCAAGTTCTACAGCCTTTTTTCTAACCATATTCACAAGTTTTCCACTGGCTTCCTCTCCGATGCCCATCTTTGCATGAGCCATTGGCCCGAAACGGGTCATGGAGGAAACTGCCTGTCCGGAAACTCCCGGCACCAAGGATACGGCGTTTTCTGGACAGGCGACAGTACAGGCTGCACAGCCTTCGCAGCTATACGGATTTATCGTGAAGTTTTCAAGAACTGCCCCGAACCTGCACACTTTCGCACAGATACCACAACCATTACAGAGATCATGATCAATAGAAGCAAGCTCGAGACCCGGACAGTCCTCTATTTTAATCACCTGGGGCTTAAGAATAAGAGGCAGGTCAGATGCATCAACGTCACAGTCTGCCAGTACAATATTTTCTGCAAGAGAGGAAAAGGCAGCCGTAAGGGTGGTCTTTCCACAACCACCTTTTCCGCTAATTATAGCCAGCTGCCTCATTATACCCCCATATTTTTAAAAGCCAGTTCTTTTATTGTTAGAAACATGTTTTCGAATCTTTTTTTCCATTCAGGCATCTCCCTGACGAAAGGAATGCCTTCCGAATAAAGCCGGGCAATCGTCCTGTCATTGGGGATACGGAGCAGAACAGGTATTCCTTCTGCCCTGCAGAAATCTTCAACTCTTGAATCCCCCAGCCCTTCACGGTTAAGTACAACGCCCATAGGTATCTTCAGAGCTCTTGCAGCCTCCAGAGCAAGACAGAAACCATGAAAACCAAAAGGAGTGGATTCTGTCACAAGAACACAATAATCTGCACTTTCCATAACTGCAAGAACAGGGCATGCAATTCCAGGAGGAGAATCAATTATTGCAGGTCTGCTTTCATCGATATGATTCTGAAGCGATCTTATTACAGGCGTTGCCATTGCTTTTCCGATGTTTAGAGTGCCGCAGAAAAATATGAATGGAGATTCAGAAGACGTTTTTTCAATTATTCCTATAGGCTCGGGATTTTCCTCTATAGCTCCTGCCGGGCAGACAAGGCTGCATCCGCCACATCCGTGGCAGAGGGAAGGAAATGAAAGGATCTTTTTGGGGAGGGCAGCCAGAGCATTATATTTACAAAAATTAGAGCAGTTTTTGCAAAGTGTACATTTGTCGGGATTAATTTCAGGAACCAGGCAAAAAACTTTTTCTACAGGTTCCAGCTCAAATCCCAGAAACAGGTTACAGTTAGGCTCTTCCACGTCACAGTCAAAAAGTTGTACTTCACCGAGAGCAAGAGCAAGATTTACTGCAACCGTTGTTTTTCCAGTACCACCTTTGCCGCTTGCTATTGCTATTTTCATGAGCTGTAACTTCCCGCCTGGCATATAAATTAAAAAGCACGTTATTCAGTGATGGTGATCGTGTTCAGCACAGGTATTTTCAGCACTGGCGTTATTGAGATGACCTGCTTCCCAGGCTTCTATTGCGTTCTGGACCGTGCCACCTGCACCTACGAAAACATCGATTCCATAAGATTCAAACATCCTGACAGCCCTGTACCCCAGTCCTGCACAGAGCATAATTTCAACTCCATTCTTGTAGAGAAACTCAGGTGGCAGGTCTACTCCGCCCATATGCTCACTTGTATTTGGTATTACGGAAACTTTTCCAGTGTCAGTATCAAGAATTGTATAAGTAGGAGCTTTTCCGAAGTGTTGTTCTACAGCCCCTTCCATTCCTTTATTATCTCTGGTAGGTATACATACTTTCATTTTGTCACCTTTGTTGATATTCATTTAAGGGCATATTGGTAAGAAATTATTGCAAAGTTTTTGATTTTTGAGACTTAGCTCCGGATTTAAGATTTAAATCAAACTTTATCCATACTGCTATGACTGGAAGCGTTCGGACTCTTAAGAATGGGAAGCTTTCCGGACTGGTACTCCCGAAGAGAAAAGGAGACTGTACCCCGGGCTCCAGAGTAGATCTCAATACCTGCTTCGGAAAGTACAGAAAAAGAATTAGGTCCAACAATTCCAGTTAAGAGCGTATTTACTCCTTTATCCACAATTGTCTCCGCTGCCCGAATTCCGGCACCATTTTGAGCTTTTAAGCCCGGGTTTTTGATGGATGATACAGACCCAGCATTCGGATCTATTATCAGGAAATAATTGCATCTTCCAAACTGAGGGTCAACCTCAGATTCAGGATCCTTCCCGCAGGCACTTATGCAGATTTTCATGTTTTATGCTCCAATGCGATACGCTGACTCTCAAATCCGCATTTTCTGAGAATTTAATGTGAGGTTGGTTTATGTCAATCCTGCCGACCTCAGTGAGGCAGAGAGACAAAGTATAATTTCACTCATATGTACGTAAATATTTATAATTTTCTATTTGAAAAGAGAAATTGTTATATATTTATTCGACAATGTGCATAAGCAACCTATGAAAAAATGCAGAGGAAGACCGAAATGTCCCAGGCGCGTTGAACAAACCCCTGATATTACATATTTCAAGCCTCGAGGAGTTCCATTAGTAGACCTTGAAGTGATATCCCTCACAGTAGAGGAGCTTGAAGCCCTGAGACTGGTAGATGTAGAGGGTCTAAGGCAGGAAGACGCAGCCGTCAGAGTAGGGGTATCGAGAAGGGCTTTTTGGGAAGATTTGAAAGCCGCCAGAATGAAAGTAGCTCTTGCACTGAGCACGGGAAAAGCAATAGAAATTAAGGGCGGTAACTATATCAGGGCTGAGGCTGCTGATAATAAAGAAGATGCTGACTCGTGAAAGAGAAGTATGAACACAGGGACAAACAAAAAATTCCAGAAGTTTTAGAAAGGCGATAAAAATGACAGATAAGGTTCAACCACTGGAAAGCTTATCGAAAAAACCTGAGGAACCAAAAATTGTAGTTAACCTCAGGCGCATCAAGCGCAAGATCATGGTAATGAGTGGGAAAGGCGGGGTAGGAAAAAGTACGGTTGCCGCAAATCTCGCTGTCGGGCTCGCACTCCGCGGACACAGGGTAGGTCTTCTTGACTGCGATATCCACGGTCCGACCATTCCTACTATCTTCGGACTCGAGTCCGCAAGACCTGAGGTAAATGAAGAAGGAATTCTCCCGGTCCAGGTGCTTCCCAACCTCTCAATGATGTCTATTGGTTTTCTGCTCGAGAACAAAGACTCGCCCATAATCTGGAGGGGGCCTGCTAAAATGGGAGCAATCAAGCAGTTCCTTGAAGAGGTTTTCTGGGGAGCTCTTGACTTTTTGATTATTGACCTGCCTCCTGGAACCGGAGATGAGCCTCTCAGCGTGGCACAGCTTATTCCCAATTGTGACGGTTCAGTGCTTGTGACAACTCCGCAGGATGTGGCTCTCATCAGTGTCCGGAAATCAATTACTTTTTCGGAAAAACTGAATGTGCCTATTATAGGCCTCGTGGATAACATGCACGGGCTTATCTGCCCGCACTGCAACCAACCTATAGATGTTTTCGGAAGCGGAGGCGTTGAAAAAGCCGCAAAAGACTTCAATATTCCTATTCTTGCCAGGCTGCCTATAGAACCGAGAGTTGCGGAAATGGAAGATAAAGGAACGGTTGTCCAGGATCAGCTTAAACACGGCACGGAATGGCAGAAGAATTTCGAAAATGTCGTGAGTGCAGTAGAAAAAATGCTGGAAAAAGAATAAAGTAAAAATTATTTACATTTCTCTTTCTATTTCTTTTTTATTTAGGACTTACGCGGTTGAAGCACTTTTTCATAAGTTACATTAAAATACTTTTTTTAATATATTGGTATAAATATAATCAAAAAAAATCTCTGGGTTGAATTAAATAAATCCTCCTAAATGCACTGATCTCGATTACATCAACTTTCTTATCGCTTCTTCACGCGTGTTTAGCTGTACCGAAGCTTCTAAGTGCAGTTATTTAGATTCTAATAATCCAGCTCATGACTCTTTTACCCGTCTTCTTCTAAGGCAGCCTCCGGATACGGAGGCTTTATGGGAAGAAGTAAAAGATATAGTCACTCCTTACACTGGATTTCTTGTTTTCGATGATACTGTTCTGGATAAACCATATTCCAAGCATATGGATCTTGTTTACAGACAATGGAGTGGTAAACATCATCAGATTGTAAATGGGATCAATCTTGAAACCGTTGTCTGGACCTATAATGAAGCTCTAATTCCTGTTGACTTTAGAATTTACGATATAAATACTGATGGAAAGACAAAAAACGATCATTTCCTTGATATGTTGAATAAGGCAGAAGAACGTGGTTTTAAGCCTGAATTTGTTCTGTTTGATACGTGGTATTCCAGTATAAAGAATCTCAAAGCGATCAGGAAAAAAGGATGGCACTGGTTAACGAGATTGAAGAAAAACCGGTTAGTTAATCCTGATAAGACTGGTAATGTAGCAATTGAATTGTTAAGTATTCCACCAGAAGGAATAACGGTTCATCTGAAAGAATATGGTTTCATCAAAGTATTTCGGATAGTTTCCGAGGACGGAGACACGCAGTATTGGGCTACAGATGTACTGGATATGAAAGAAGAAAAAAGGAAAGAGTTAGGGAAAAAAGCATGGAAAATTGAAGAGTACCATAGAGGAATTAAACAGTTTTGTGGAGTAGAACGCTGTCAGGCAAGAAGAAATAATGTGCAGAGAGCACATATTATGATGGCACTAAGAGCATTCCTAAGATTTGAAGTCCAAAGAATGAAAACAGGAATGACATGGTTTGAGACAAAGTTAAGCATTACAAGAAATGCTGTAAGTCAATATATCAGAAAACCAATATATGAATTAGATTAAAAAGTAAAAAACTCGAAAGCTGCCTGCAAAGCAGGCAAGTGCGTAAGTCCTATTATTTAGTACTCCAGCTCTCTTTTCCGCTTCTGTAGAATGTATCTAATAAAGTTATTGTTTTTTACTCTATCGAATATTTTAAATCGATAAATAGTGATACTTTTTATCTTTGTTTACAGTTAATTATTTGTGTATGATGGATAATTCTATTGAGGAATTGAGGCTTTCTAGATCAGTAGAATAAAGATTCGGGAAAAGAGAGAAGCTATACGGAAAGCCTAAATTACAATAAATGAAAAATCAATGTTGAGAACATGAATAAATTACTTGTATCATTAATCCTGATCGCAGCTGTACTTTTTACGGCAGGCTGTACTGAAGATGAAAACAACTCGGCAGGTGCTCAGGAAGTTCCGGTAAGCGTTGTTGAAAACTTGACCGAGCTGGAACAGTTAAACGAGTCCATTCAGGAAGGCCCTGTCCTCGTTAAAGTCGGAGCTGAGTGGTGCGGACCGTGCCGGGAAATGAAACCAATCCTGAGTGACCTCGCAGCCGAATACACTGGAAAAGCTACAGTTATGTCTGTAGACATAGATATAAGCCAGAATCTTTCGAATTATTTCGCATCATCTTATATTCCTGATTCCTTTGTGGTCGTTAGCCTTAAGGACGGAGAGTATGTTTATATGCAGGAGAATGGAAGCGTTACTACAGACAGGTTCCAGGCAAGAGTTCTGGGAGTCAGGGACAAGCAGGTATTCGAAGACCTTCTGGACAGAGCTGTCCTTTACCATGAAAACACTGATGCAAAACAATGAAGTGTGACGTGCGGAGAGATCCGGGTTTCCAGCTTCCATCATTGTATGAAAGTTCAGATTTCCGACTTAGTTTACACTGAAATCATGATTCCCATACTTCCGCATTAAAAACAGTAATTTAAAAAACGGAAAGTAAAAAGCCAGATTAGAGCCATGTCTTATGAAACTATTTCCCCAGTGGTTGCATTCGGTGCAGGAATCCTCAGCATCCTGTCCCCATGCATCCTGCCCCTTCTTCCTGCAGTCCTCGCAAGTTCGGCAGGAAAAGGAAAGTTAAGGCCCCTTACAATAGTTCTTGGAGTAACCATATCTTTTACCCTTATGGGAATCGTAACCTCCGCTTTCGGAGCAGCTTTTCAGGCATACACAGGCCAGCTAAAAATCCTGGCAGAAATCTTGATACTTACAATGGGGCTTGCCATGCTTTTTGAGATAAGCCTGTTTAATGCCTTTGCAAGGTTCCCTCTCCTTGCAGGAATGAATGAGGGCGGTCCGATTTCTGGTCTTCTGTTAGGGCTTTCTCTAGGAGTGCTCTGGATTCCCTGTGTGGGCCCAATACTTGCCTCAATTTTGACAATGGTAGCCCTGGAAGGGAGTACTTCCAACGGTGCACTGACCCTTATGATTTACTCTGCAGGGTTTGCTGTGCCCATGCTCCTGCTCGCATACTCAGCCCATCTCTCCACCTCGAAAATAAAACTTATATCAAGATATGATGCAGCACTTAAGAAAATAGCCGGACTGGTGCTTATCCTTGTTGGGCTCTGGATGGTCCACCAGAATCACTTCTGGTGGCTTTTTTAAATTTTTTACTTTATTTTTAGAAAAGATATCCAGCCTAGTCCTGTTCGTGACATTGTTATCCATAGTTATTCTAACGTATACTTTCATCCCGATTAAACCGTACATTCAAAGAACTGTATCGTGACAAATAATTCTCAGTTCCAGAGTGGATATTTCGTTATTATTAATCTATATCCACTATTAATTTTTGACAGATTAAAATTTTACTAGATAAAAAATAACGAAAAATAGCAGCTTAAACAAAAAGAAAACAAATAAGCTGACGTAAAAATAAAAATCAAAAAAGAAAGCAGGGAATTATTCCTCACTTTCTTTTGCGATTGCTACGAGTTCGTTTACGCAGGCAACAGCCATAGGAGTTCCGCCTCTTGTACCTACACAGCTGATTGAGGGGATCGGGATTTTCAGGTTTCTGACCATTTCCCTTGACTCTGCTGCATTCACAAAACCAACTGGGAGACCGATTATAAGGGCAGGCCTCACACCTTTTTCAATAAGCTTGCAGACCATAATAAGGGCAGAAGGAGCATTTCCTATTGCAATGATGCTGCCATCGAGTTTTTCCCTCGCCGCCAGGAAGCCTGCTGATGTCCTGGTTATCCCGTATTTATTCGCGATTTTAGCATCCGGGTCTTCATCAAGCACGCAGATGATCTCGGATTTGTGCCCTGCTTTTGTAACCCCGGCTTTTACCATATTGATGTCCACGAAAATTGGGGCACCTTTTTTAATAGCCTCGATACCAGCAGGTATGGGATCATTCGTAAAGCGCATGATGTCGGCAACCGAAAGGTCTCCGGTCGCAATGACGCAGCGCTGGCGGAAGCGGTCTTCAGGGGTAGAGTTTCCTACAATCTCCCGGATCATTGTCCGGCTTTTCATGTAGATGGCTTTTGCCTCTTCAGTCCTTGCTCCCGAGTCATTGCAGATATTTACAAGTTCGGGGTCTACTTCAACTGTAAGCTCGGTAAATTCTTCAAGGTTATCGAGGTTTCCTGCGTTTTCATTCGCTTTTTGTTCAGTAGTCATATTTCTTGTGATACCCCCTGGGTGTTATGATCATATCCTTTTTCGGAGACTTCCAGATCCGGGATTCCCCATTGCCTATGAGAATAGCGGTGCTCATGTCCACCCAGTCCTCATAGTTCATAACTTCTCCAAGGGTTGTCACGATCTGGTCCTCATCCTCGCCTCTCATGGCATTCTTGACAAGCCCGACAGGCACGGAATCTGCCTTATACTTGCGAATAATTTCGATTGCTCTTGCAAAATTGGACTTTCTCTTGCGGCTTTTTGGATTGTAGAGGCCTATCACGAAGTCGGCATCTGCAGCCATATTAAGCCTTTTTTCGATAACTTCCCAGGGAGTTAAAAGGTCGCTTAAACTGATAACCGCAAAATCCGTTACGACAGGTGCACCGAGAATGCTTGCGCCTGCAAGGACTGCTGTGACTCCGGGAAGGATTTCAATATCCACATCAAGGTTCTCATGTTCAGCAACTTCCAGCACGATACCTGCCATGCCATAGACGTTGGTATCTCCTCCGCTGACCATGACCACGTTTGCGGATTTTGCAAGTTCTACGGCTTTCCGGGCTCGATCAACCTCTTTTCCCATATAACTCCGGATTACTTCCTGAGTGCCGAGAAGACTTTCCATCTGATCAAGGTAGGTACTGTTTCCGAGAACATAATCGGCATTAAGGATTACATCCCGGGCTTTGAGGGTTAACTGCTCCACTGAACCCGGTCCTATTCCCACAACGTAGAGTTTTCCGGATGCCTTATCTTGCGATTGCGATTGTGACTCTGCCATAGACTTTCTTCCTGCAAATCAATTCGTGTTTTTCCGAAAGGGCCAGCGCAGCAGGCTCTGCAACCCCTTTTAATCCGAAGCGAGAAGCCTGGGAGGATGAAGGAGGATTGTAGCTGTTCAGCACTTCATCCGGCAAAAAATTCACCGGGATGCCGAGCAGTTCACCCGCTTCCAGCAGACCTCGCTCATTTTCTTTAAGTTTCGCGGAGGCAAAAGCCGTAATCTCCTGGAGGCTCAGGCCGCATTCATCCAGCGCCTGTTTTACGGCTTCGACAACTTCTTCTTTTGTAATGCCCCTGCGGGTTCCGATTCCAAGAATCATCAGTAATCTTTTATCCACTGCTATCTTGTGCAGTTTCGGTATTATTCGGCATGTTAGTGCCGGAAATTAGTATTAATTATCAGCCAGTATTAATTATCGCTTTTTCCAGCACTATTATCATTTACTTCAGCCTGCTTTTTTCTAACAAGCACGGAAACATCCTCATCCACAACAACAATCCTGGGTCCCTTAACTTCAAGAACTTCCACGTTCTGGTCAAGGAGAGCGCAGTTTACAGCAATTGTGGATTCTTTATTGAAGACATCGCAGCCTAACTTATCGGCTATCCCCTCAACCGAGGGTTTGCCGTGGACCTCCGTAGCCGTTGTGAGTACAGGGACCGCCCCTAATTCCGCGATTTTTCGGGCAACCTCGTTTGCCCCATGGTGTCCTCCAAGGAGAGGAATTGCGAAATTAAGGTTTGAATCCACAACAACCACTGCAGGGTCTGACCACTTATTATCGAGAAGAGGAGCAATATCCCTTACTACGATACCCGTAGCAAAAACTGCAACTATTGCCCCGTAGTTTTCAAAGGCTTTCCTGAAGATACCCTTTTCGTAAAGCAGAAGGTCAGCTTCAAGATGCTGTGCTATCTTTGATGCAATTTCCCTGTTCCTTTCAAAGGTGATTACAGCGGTTCCTGGGCTACTCCGTATAAGTAGGACCTCCTGTAGTTTTTAGGGTCAACAACTCCGCCGATAATAATCATTGCCGAGCGTTTGATCCCTGCATCCTTGACCTTATCTGCAATGTCTTCCACAGTCCCGGTGATGACTTCTTCATCTTCCCAGGACGCATGGAAGACGACTGCAACAGGAGTATCTTTCGGGCAGCGGACTTTTTCCATAATCTCCCTGATCTTCTGGGTGCCGAGGAAGATTGCCATCGTGGTATTATAAGCAGAAAGTTCGGGGATGAGATCTTTTTCCAGGGTCTTTCCGGCAGGACGGGTAATAATGAGTGTATCCGAAACGCCGTTAAGAGTCAGCTGAGTGCCAAGAGCAGCTGCACTTGCAAAAACCGAGGAGACACCGGCAACCCTTTCGACTTCTATATCATATTTTCTCAGCTCTTCCATCTGCTCTATAACAGACCCGTAAAGGGATGGGTCTCCGCTGTGGAGCCTCACTACGAACTTTCCTGCATCCACGGCATCGGCAATTATCTTGGTAGTCTCATCAAGGGTAAGACCGTAGCTGTCCACTGTCTCTCCTTTTGTGTAGTTAAGAACTTCAGGGTTTACGAGCGAGCCCGCATACATAACAAGGTCTGCTTTCTCAAGCATCTCACGCCCGAGGACGGTAATCAGTTTGGGGTTTCCGGGGCCTGCTCCTACAAAGTATACTTTTCTTTCCATCTGACCATTCCCTTTGCTTATTTTTTACCGTAAATGATGCTGAAATAATTCCCTTTTTCCGGGATGTCTTCTTTCCTGCTGATAATCAGTTCACTGTCCGAAAAGAGTTTTTCTGCAAAAATAAACTCCCTGTATCCTTCAGTTTCAAGTTTTTCAATGATTTTTCTGGGTTGTGTGGCTTTAAGATGGATCTTATATCCAATATCAGAGCCGTCACTTACCTCAAAGGAACTCTCAACTGCCACATCAGTTCTTGCAGCAAAAGACGTGATGGAGCTTATCCCGGGAACTGTTGCCGTTTCAACGTCAGGATAATGCCTGTGCATAACCTTTTTCAGGTGAGTGAAAGTTGAGAAAAAGTTTGGGTCACCTATAAGTCCGAAAGCTACAGTTCCCTTTCTCGCCTCATCTGCAATGCGGTCTGCATTCTCTTTCCAGAAAGAGTTCAGGACTTCAATATCCCTTATCATGGGGAATTCAAGGATTTCGGCATCCGCATAGGGAGCCACAAGGTCTTTTGCCAGGCGTCCTGGAACATATACCTTATCGCTGTTTTTCAAAACATCCACTGCTTTAAGGGTCAAAAGCTGGGGGTCTCCGGGACCAAGTCCTACTCCTATTAACATATTATCGCTCCATAAATTACAGGTAAATAATAAATATGATTTGATTAACTTGATGGTGATTTAATCTGATAGTAATTAAAAGATAATTTTAGAAGATAATTTCAGGATTGTCGCTTTCCGACAACTATATACACAGGGTTTTCAGGTTTAAACATGGTCTCTCCGGCAATTGGGGCGCTTCTCGAGACCGCTACGTGGACTACCTCATCAAAAATATCCAGTCTCTTCATAGCCTCGATCGTCCTGACAACAGTTTCTATGCGGACAGCGTTTACCACAATGCTCCGGGCTTTTTTTTCAACAAGCTTCTCAAGTATGGAATCAATGTTTTTTGTTCCGCCTACAAAAGCGCAGTCTATTGAATCAATAGACTCTGTGGAACCAAGAATATCCGAAGCTTCACCGGCTAAAACTCTGGCATTTTTGATCCCGAAATTCTTGAAATTAGTTTCCGTGGCAAGGAGAGCTTCTTTACGGGCATCTATCGCATAGATAGCCAGGTTCCGGGCAATCCTGGCCGCTTCAATAGAGACTGATCCAGTACCACAGCCTACATCTGCGAATCGGTCCCCATCCTTAAGTCCGAGTTTGGAAAGGGATACTGCAATTATTTCCGGTTTAGTCGGACCGCCGCTAACACTTACTATTTCGGACATTTTCTACCTCAGGAAAAATTAAAGCAAATATATTGATGCAAATTAAATATATGGTGATATTATTTGGAAATTATATTAAGTAAGAATGCACCGATGGAACCAGTAAGACGTGATTTTAATCAGGTGCAAATAGTATGCAGATCCAAACATAGAGACTTATATAAATTAGATATCTCAGATCTACCCGATTATAAATATAACTTGCTGTAGATATACCTTATTATCGGTAAGAAGGGCAATAAAGGAAAGTAAACTTTAACGAACCATGGGAAAAAAAGAGAAAAAACATATGAAAAACTTTGAGCCACATGTAAGCCGAGCCTTTAATATAATCCTTCAGAAATTAAATAAGAATCCCTTGAAGGCTGGACAGGTATCTTTCGAACAGATGTTTTTCCTAAACAGGAACTCTTTCAATGAAACTGGAAAGGTCTGAGATAAAAAAGGGTAGAAATTTCCTTTCATTATTATACCTTCAGAACATTTTTATAATTAAGGATGTAAGAAAATGTATATATTTTGAAAGAAAGAGATTTTAAACATGAAAGTCGTATATTAATAAAATTTCCAGTAATTCCGATAAAATGTCTTTTTAAAAAAGGTTAAACGCCTCTGAAGTAAAAACAATACAATAATCCCCTATTTAGTATTCAAATAGGAAGATGAACTTCTTCGGTTTAATACCTGATTTTCTGATCTGCATACATAACAGTATCTTTTTGACAGGAAAAACCCCAGCAGCCTGAGCCCGCTCTCTCAACGCAGGGCCCACCGCCTGGAAAAGATAGGAGGAAAAGATATGAAAATTTATGAATCATATGAGGACCTGCCAAAATTAAAGCTGCCTTATGGGAACGAGGTATTCATAAGTGACAGCACCATCCGCGATGGCTCACAGATGCCGGGAATAGTCCTGAGTAGAGAACACAAAATCCAAATTTACGAATACCTGCACGAGATAGGGATCGAGAAACTTGAAGCTTTTGTATTCAATAAAAGAGATAGGGATGCTGTTGAGCTAATGTTCGACAGGGGGTATGAGTGCCCGGAAATTACTGGATGGGCAAGGGCGTCAAGGGCAGATATAGATAAAATCCTGGAAGTTGACGGGCTTGAAGAAACCGGGATTCTAATGTCTGTTTCAGATACTCATATTCATTCCAAGATGAGGCTTTCAGGCAGGGAGGAGGCTGAAGAAAAATATCTTGATGCCCTTCAATATGCAGTGGATCATGGGCTGCGCACAAGGGCTCACCTGGAAGACATGACAAGAGCTGATAATTACGGCTTTGTTTTCCCCCTGGTAAAAAAGATTATGGAAATCGATCCTGATTGTATAATAAGGGTATGCGATACCGTTGGTTATGGGATGCCGTTCATGAATATAGAAGAACCTTACGGGATTCCTAAAATTATCCAGCACCTTAAAAAAGAGATTGGGGTCAAAAATATAGAAACCCATATCCATGACGATTATGGATTCGGGTCATCAAGTTCGATTGCAGGCTTCTGGCACGGGGCCAACTGGACAAGTGTGACTTTCCTGGGCATAGGGGAGCGTGCAGGAAACAGCGAAATGGAAAAAATCCTGCTCTTCCTGGCAGACAGAGTTGAAGGTTTTGATAAATATAACCTTGAGCCTGTGACCCGTTTTGCAGAATTTATGGAAAAGGAGCTCGGGCTCAGGGTTCCGAGAAATAAAGCCGTTGTCGGGAAAAATATCTTTGCCCATGAGTCAGGCATCCACGCTGCAGGCGTCCTGAAAAATCCCTTCAACTACGAGCCTTACCCGCCTGAGCTGGTAGGAGGCACCAGGCTCCTTCTGATAGGCGACTCTTCAGGTCTTGAGGTAATACGCTATAAGGTCCAGGAAACCTTAAACAACCTCCTTGATGTAGAGACCATAGTAGAAAAAGACGATAAAAGGCTGCTTAAAATCCAGAGGGAGATCCAGAAGCTTTATGATAAAGAAGAAAGGGTTTCCTGCATCTCGGATGAGGAGCTCCTCGCTTATGTTGAAAAGTATTTCCTTTATCAGCCTATCTGCGACCCTGTACGTACGGGTGGAGGAAAACTCAAAAATAAAGGGAGAATTCAGGAATTTGCGGAAGAAAAAGAATAAAGTAATTAAAAGAAGAAGTTAAAAGTGGTATAAAGTTAAAAGTGGTATAAGGTTATTCAAGCCTTATATCAGCTTTGGCCTTATACTGGCTATAATCTTTTACTACTAGCTTTTTCCACTTATAACCGTTATCACTACTGATTTTACCATTTATTAACCTTTATTAATACTGGCTTTTACCACTATTTTACTTCAGTCAGACCAGGATTTTCGAATCCGTAATATTCGAATTTTCAGATCTTGTTCAGGAATCCTTACTTCAGGATTTCTGCTGTGTACTTTGCAATTTCGTCTGTCATCTGGCTGAGCTTTGCGTTGCCCCCGAGGTCATAAGTGACATACTTACCTTCGGAAATTACACGCTCTGTGGCCTTGAATATGGCTTCAGACTTTTCCTTTTCTCCAAGATAGTCCAGCATCCAGGCACCTGCAAGCACAGTTGCGACAGGGTTTACTTTGTCCAGACCGGCATACTTGGGAGCTGAGCCATGAGCCGGTTCAAACATTGCAAAGTTGTCCCCGATATTTGCAGAATAGATAAGCCCTATACTGCCGACAAGAGCTGAACATTCCTCGCTTATTACATCCATGAAGAGATTGGTAGAAAGGAGGATTTTTTTATTGAAGATCTGAGGGTTCTTGATAAGCTGCTGGGCAATATTATCAATATGATATGGCCAGACCTCAATGTTCGGGTAGTCCTTTGAAACCTTTTCGACTTCTTCCAGGAAAGAGCCGCAGGTCAGTTTCAGTATATTGCTTTTATGGATGGGCACAACAGCATCGTAACCTCTCCTTTTTGCTTCTTCAAATGCATAGCGTGCGATCTTACCGGAAGCTGTACGGGTAATCTTCCTGATTGCAATGGATACATCGTCTGTGAGCTGAATTTCTTCTCCTATATAGAGGCCTTCTGTCCCTTCACGCACACAGACCATTTCGACATCCCCAAGAGGCGCACTTGAGTTAGGAAAGGTTTTTATTGGCCTGACGTTGGCATAGAGGTCGTATTTTCTCCTGATGGATACAGCTACACTTCGAGGGGAACCTATTCCGCCCGGAGTGGTTGTTGGGCCCTTGAAACAGGCATCTGAACTGTCAAGAACATTCCAGGTCTCTTCAGGGATAAGCGAATTACCACCATGCTTCTCCCACCAGCCGGCTCCTGCTTCACACATTATGAATTCAACATCGGTGCCAGCGGCTTCTGCAACTTTAAGCATTGCGTCTACGAGTTCGGGGCCTACCCCGTCACCTTTGATTACTGCTGCGGTTTTGGTCATGTTATCACCAGATATATAGGGTTCGTATTAAATGAACCGTAGCGATGAAAAGCTAAAAAAGGGGGAACTTTTCTAAGAATTGGTAAGTATAATTGAGTCTTGCCGCGTACTCAATGTAAGGCTCATATTTCAACTTTTGGGTAATAATATAGAGTAATCTCCCTGGAAACAGAGATGGGATTCCTTGAAGTAGATAAGAAATTGCTGAATATAACTCTTCCTTCGTACTTTAATAGAATTGGTTTGATAAAAGATAATCCTGAAAAAAGTCAGAAATATTCGAGGAAATAAGCATGCCTGCAAAAGTTCCAATCACTGACAACCATATGCATATAGATCCCAGAGCAAGAGGCCTTGAGGCCGTAAGAGAGTTCCAGAAATCCGGGGGAACGCATATAATCCTTGTCACCAAACCAAGCTGGTCCCTTGGAATTGAGGTCAAAACACCCGAAGATTACCTTGCGGTCTTTGACGAGACCGTGGAAATAGCATCAAAAATCCGCGAGATCGGAGTAGGAGCGTTTCCGGTAATGGGGGTTCATCCTGCTGAGATCTCAAAGCTTACGGAATATATGGAACTATCAGAAGCGACAGAAATTATGAAAAAAGGCCTTGAGCTGGCTGCAGGATATGTGGAAAGAGGTCTTGCAGTGGGAATTAAGTCCGGACGCCCGCATTATCCCGTATCCGAAGATGTCTGGGCGGCTTCAAATGAGATAATGGAACACGCCTTTACTCTTGGAAAAGAACAGGACTGCGCAGTTCAGCTCCACACCGAAAGTGTTGGAGAGCCCGAACTTCAGGACATAGCCGAAAGGGCAAAAAAAACCGGGATAAAAATGTACAGGGTGGTTAAACACTATTCTCCCCCTCTTGTAAAAACCTGCGAGGAACTCGGGATTTTTCCGGGAGTAATATCTGTTAAAGGGGCAATCGAGAAGGCAATCGAAGAAGGGACTCGCTTTATGATGGAAACTGATTATATCGATGACCCTGACAGGCCAGGTGCTGTACTTGGTCCTAAGACAATCCCGAAAAGGACTATAAAACTGATGGAAACATACGGCGAAGAGCCTTTCTGGATCATCCACAAAGAGAACCCGGAAAAGGTTTATGACATCGAAATCGAGCTTTAATAATCTTCAGAATACCAGTTTTATCTTCAGAATACTAGTTTTATCTTCAGAATACCAGTTTTATCTTCAGAAATACCGGTTTTGAAATAAAAAGCAGAAAAGTAACAGGTTTCTGAGAAACTACGAGAAACACAGTTAAGAAGAGAGGCACGAAAAACTGGATTGATTATAAACTATCTTCTCGAGCGAGTAGTTGAAGAGGTTCAAAGTGGGACCTCTTCGAACTCAAGCTCTCCCCTTCGGTTTTCCGAAAGAAAAAGCCTGCTTGAGACATCTATTGCTGCTGGAAAGAACCTCAATTTAAAGCTTTACAGTCAAAACTCACATTTATTTGCGCTTGATTTTAACGATATCTCCCAGAGTGGTGTCTTTTCTCATATGAGAAACTTCCTGCTCTGCAGCATCTACGCGTTCTGTAAGTTTGATGTTAAGGGTATGTTCGAGTTTCTTTCTAACGGTATCTTCGGGTACGATTTCCCTTCGTTCTATCTTTTTAATGAGAGACGCTTTTTCCTTTATGTTCTCAGCCAGGTCTTCCTGAGACCAGCTTTTGGCTTCTCTTGCCTCCCGGATAATTTGATCGTAATTATCCAGGAGCTCATCCTTTAAAATATCGAAAAAATCCTTTCTAGGTTTCTTTTCAGTTCGTGGTACCGTACGAACTACTGGAGAGACTTTTCTTGACACAGGGGTCCGCTTGTCAACAGGCTTCCCGTAAGGAGCACATTTCTGGCAGACCTGAAGTTCGCTGTTATCAATTGTAATGCATATAGGCTTTCCGCGGATCTCTGCACCACATATTTCGCACTGCATATTGATCACTTCGAAAACGCTATATACGGTATGAACTTAAATAATATTCGGAGCTCCATGACCGAAAGTACCAAAAGTAAGGATGAAAGCATGCGCAGTCACCTTGTGAAGCCCGGATCTGTGTATGACGGAATCGAGCCTGGAGAGCTGGGGGAATCAACTGAAAGCGTCCAGGACCGAGTGAGGCAGCTTGAAAGCCGCAACAGTTTTCTGGAAGAACAGTGTAGCCAGATAGAGTCCGAGAAACGCTATTTAGAGAACCAGAAGATCAAGTATGAGAGGGAGATACGAAAGCTGCAGTCAGAGCTTGACCGGATGAAAACCTCTCCGCTGATCATTGGTACGGTTATTGATGTCATTAAAAATGATCGTATTATTGTCCGTAGCAGCAACGGACCTCAGTTTCTGGTTAACGTCTCACAGTATATTGACGAGAAAAAACTGCTGCCAGGGGCAAAAGTTGCCTTGAACCAGCATACACTTGCCATTGCAGAGGTTATACCTTCCACGGAAGAGCCCTTTGTTGCTGCAATGGAGGTTATCGAAAGTGTTGAAGTGGATTACGATCAGATAGGCGGTCTCGATGAGCAGATTCAGGAGCTTCAGGAAGCAGTCGAACTTCCTCTAACCGCACCTGAACGATTTGCCCGGATAGGAATTGAGCCTCCAAAAGGAGTATTACTCTATGGGCTTCCGGGAACAGGCAAAACCCTGCTTGCAAAAGCCGTAGCCCACAGAACCAATGCAACATTTATCAGAGTTGTAGGTTCCGAACTTGTACAGAAGTACATAGGGGATGGCTCGAAACTGGTCAGGGAAATCTTCGAGATGGCACGGAAAAAAGCTCCCAGTATCATCTTTATTGATGAACTGGACTCAATAGCTGCAAGGCGCTTGAATGAGACGACTGGCGCAGATAGAGAAGTTCAAAGGACTTTGATGCAGCTTCTTGCAGAGATGGATGGCTTTGACAAGAGGAAGAATATTCGGATAATTGCAGCAACAAACAGACCGGATGTCCTTGACCCCGCAATCCTCAGGCCAGGCCGCTTTGACAGGCTTGTTCATGTTCCTATGCCAGGAATAGAAGCCAGAGGAAGGATCCTCCAGATCCATTGTGAAAAGATGACTCTTGCAGGAGACATCGATTTCAAGAAGCTTGCAAAAGCTACCGAAGGGATGAGCGGAGCAGACCTGAAGGCTATAGCTACCGAAGCAGGTATGTTCGCGGTCAGAAAGAATAAGGAACTGGTTGAGATGGAGGAATTCATCGAAGCAGTGGAAAAGGTATCTATGGCTGCGGATACGCAGAAGATGATGCCTGTCAACCTTCCAGAAACCATGTTCGTATAAGAATACAGAGAACAAGAAGAAGTCTTTCGAGGCGCTCACTCTACCTTTTACCCGAAGAACCCGATTTCCCTCTGATTTACGCTTGAAGCGGCATCACGGGGAACGGGCAAACTATTTTTAGAATTCAAACATAAAAGTAGATGTGAATTTAGATTTTCATGTAAAACCCGAAATCCGAATTCTGGGTATAGATGACTCTGCCCTTCTTAATGAAAAGGTAATGATTGTAGGGACTATTTTTAGAGGAGGAGAATGGATAGACGGAGTCCTGCGCTCTGAGATTACCAGGGACGGGCTTGATGCAACCGAGGTAATAACTACGATGATAAAGAACAGCAGGCATTATGGTCAGCTCAGGATTATCATGCTTGATGGAATCACATATGGTGGCTTTAATGTCATTGATATACAGGAGCTCTACGGGGAGACAGGACTTCCGGTCATTGTAGTTATGCGTTCCTACCCGGATTTTGAGAAGATCAGATCTGCTCTCAGACATTTCTCTGATGGAGAGAAGCGCTGGGACATTATAAAAAAAGCAGGTGAAATAGAAAAAATTGTTACAGGAAAAAACGAAACTCCAATCTATATCCAGAAAGCAGGCATAGGAGCAAAAAATGTAGAGAAGATAATCCGCCTTACTTCTATAAGGAGCAGTATTCCGGAGCCTCTCAGGGTCGCCCATCTGATTGCAACTGGTATAATCCTGGGGGAGTCAAAAGGAAAAGCCTGACTGGAGAGTACTTATTTTGCCGGATTCAAAGAGACCGGCAGAGTAAAAAATTAGCAGAAGCCCTGATAGATAATTGAGTACTGATGAGCCCTGCCGGATATTGAATTAAGAAAATAAGGAAAAAAAATCAGAAAAAAGGGAAAGATAAAAATACATGAACCAGCCTCAAAAAATATAAAATATAAAAAAATATACATTTGAGCCAAAGAAATTTTATATGTGTAGTAAAAAACAGCTCCAGATAGTTTCCAATAGTAAAAAATATAACTTTTAACAGGAGAATAGGGTAACATTAATAAAATTATTAAACACATATAGTATAAATTCAAAAACTAGAAAAGGAAAACTATTAAATTGGAAACTGTATATGTGATGGTTAAAATAATTTGTTCCGTGCTGTAATATACTTGTTTCTAATATAATCCATCAAATGATCACCCCAGCAGAATGGAGGAAAACAGTAGCATGAGATCCATTGTGGAAGAAGCCCTTGCTCGATCTGCCCTGGAAGGACGTGGCGGGCAGGGAAATAACTCAAATTCAGATTACTCTGATGAAAACATAGAAGTGGACGCTGAACTTGAAGAAATACTGAGAAGCCTAAAAACAACCATCAAAGTGGTAGGTTGCGGAGGCGGCGGTTCAAACAGCATCCAGCGAATGATGGGCGAAGGTATTCAGGGAGCAGACCTTGTTGCCATAAATACTGATGCCCAGCACCTTCTTCATATTCGCTCCGGCAAAAAAATCCTTATTGGGAAAAAGAAAACCCGAGGACTTGGAGCCGGCAGCCTCCCCCAGATAGGAGAAGATGCAGCAATCGAGAGTATTGATGAGATTAACAAGATCGTCCAGGGCTCGGATATGGTCTTTATCACCGCAGGCCTTGGAGGAGGAACAGGAACCGGTTCTGCACCTGTAGTAGCTGAGGCAGCAAGAGATGCAGGCGCCCTTACGATTGCAGTTGTAACCCTCCCGTTCAGTGTGGAAGGACACGTCAGAAGGACAAACGCCGAAGCAGGCCTTGAACGCCTGAGAGATGTCGCAGATACTGTAATTGTTGTTCCTAACGATAAACTGATTGAAGTGGTTCCAAAACTCCCTCTTCAGGCTGCCTTTAAAGTATCGGACGAAGTCCTCATGAGAGCAGTAAAAGGCATAACCGAACTGATCACAAAGCCCGGGCTTGTCAACCTCGACTTTGCAGATATAAGAACTGTAATGCAAAACGGAGGCGTCGCCATGATAGGGCTTGGAGAATCGGATGGTGAAAACAAAGCCGTCGAATCCGTCCAGAAAGCACTGCGCAGTCCTCTCCTTGATGTGGATATATCGGGTGCAACTTCTGCCCTTGTTAACGTGGTTGGAGGTCCTGACATGACCATTTCTGAAGCCGAATCCGTGGTACAGGAAGTTTACAGCCGCATAGACAGCAATGCCCGCCTGATCTGGGGTGCCCAGGTAGATCCGGATCTGGAAAAAACAGTACGTACTATGATAGTGGTCACAGGAGTTACTTCTGCCCAGATTTATGGGCATGGAAATGACAAAAACATCACGTATAAGTACGGAATTGACTTCGTAGAGTGATCAGAGGAATGAAAAAATAAAAATGGATGAAAACGCTCGGTTGGAGATAATACTGTTTTCCTCCTCTTAAATCAAAAAGAAGGAATGTAGAAATATAAATCCAATCGAAAACTATTTTTATGGTAAATGCAGTATGATGCCGATACAATTCGGCACCAAAAATGAAAATTTTTACTGACACGATTAGAGGTTTTCTATGACTTACAATCCTGCGTCTAAATTTTTGGATGTATGAAAGATCGTGCCAGTGATATCTTCATATATTAGGAATCAATAATATAATCCGCCCGTTCTTTCTGATAAGTGAAATCCGATATTCTGCGAGATAAAAAGCAACTTCGGGGATATATTATTCAGATGAAGAGCTGCGCGCGAAATCTCAGATAAAATTAAATATGTAAATAAAAACCTGGATGTGAATTAATTGGTAGAATCCACGTTTGAACCGAATATAACTACAAAAAGCGTTGGTCAGGCAATCCGGGCACACCTGAGGGTCCTGAAGCTTACGAAAAAACCGTCCAGGGAAGAGTTCTTGACCATTGCCAAAGTTGCAGGTGCCGGTATTCTGGCTGTGGGCGCAATTGGATTTATAATATATATACTGCTACACATGTTGCCCCAGTGGGTGGCCCAATGAGTGAGGATTCCCAGATATTCGTAATAAAAACCACGGCAAACCAGGAAAGGTCTGTTGCAATGGCACTTGCCAGGATTGCAAAAAAAGAGAAACTGGACATAAGGGCAATCCTTGCTCCTGATGAGCTTAAAGGGTATGTTCTTGTCGAGGCTCCAAAATCCGGAACTGTCGAACTGGCAATCCAGACAATCCCGCATGCAAGAGCCCTTGTTAAAGGGAGTTCTTCAATCTCTGAAATAGAACACTTCCTCAAACCTAAACCAGTAGTGACCGGAATCAAAGAAGGGGCTATAATTGAGGTCACTTCAGGACCCTTTAAGGGAGAAAAAGCCCGTGTTAAAAGGGTTGACGAAGGGCATGAGGAAATTACAGTAGAACTCTTCGATGCTGTGGTCCCGATCCCAATCACGATTCGCGGCGATACAGTAAGGATACTCAAGAAAGAGAACGAGTAAGCCAGGGACCGGTTGGGAATACCGAAAATTCAGCTTATTAATAAACAATTAATAAACTAAATCACCAGTACTCAGAGTGGATTGAAACAAATCTACAAAATTCAGACTTATTAAAACCGGTGAGACTCAGATGACAAGTATTGTAGAAGCACTTGTCCCCGGAGGAAAAGCGAATCCCGGACCACCATTAGGTCCGGCACTTGGTCCGCTCGGGGTCAATATAAAAGAAGTGGTCGAAAAGATCAACGAAAAAACAAGGGACTACAATGGAATGCAGGTCCCTGTGAAAGTAATTGTTGACGACAAGAAAAACGTCGAGATCGAAGTAGGCACCCCTCCGACTGCATCCCTTGTCATGAAAGAGCTTGGGATCCAGAAAGGATCAGGAAATGCAGGGAGCGAGGTTGTTGGAAACCTCACCATCCCGCAGGTTGCAAAGATCGCCCGTATGAAAAAGGAAGATGTACTTTCTTATGACCTCAAAGCTACAATGAAAGAGGTTATGGGCACCTGTGTCCCTATGGGCGTGAATGTAGAGGGAATGAAGGCAAAGGACTGCCAGAAAGCACTCGATGAAGGCAAATTTGACGATTTGCTTGCAGGCGAGGAGTGGTAAGCCCTTTATCCCCTCCACCTTTAAATCCGGGATCTGGCTGGACACCAATAGTTTTAAATCAGATACCACTAATAGCACAAGAGCCTTGAACAGTTTTCTATTAGGATAACTAAAAGGAAGTTATTGGTGGCTGCTGTCAAGAGTGACAGAACCCGGAAAGGGGAGCCCCTACGATCGCCGTAGTAAGCCGTAACGGCTGTCTGGACATTTGGTTCAAACACTACGGGGAGGAACAAGATGGTAGAAAAGACTATACTGGAAGCTGTCAAGAAAGTAATTGAGGAGTCGCCAAAGCGCAATTTCTCGGAAAGCGTGGACCTGGCGATTAACTTAAAGAACCTTGACATGAACCAACCAAAGAACAGAGTCGATGAAGAAGTAATTCTTCCGCACGGGCTCGGAAAAGAGCTGAAGATCGGCGTTTTTGCAAAGGGTGACGTTGGCCTCAGAGCAAAGGCTGCCGGTGCTGCGTATGTAATTTCTGACGTTGAGCTCGACGAGCTGGCAGCTGACAAAAACAGAGCCAGACTTCTTGCAAACGAATGCGACCTTTTTATTGCAGAGACTCAGTTCATGCCGATTATCGGTAAGAACCTTGGTATTGTCCTGGGACCCAGAGGCAAGATGCCTATCCCGCTCATGCCGAACAAGGACATCGGTGAACTGATTCAGAGCAAGCAAAATGCAGTCAAGCTCAGGTCAAAAGACAGACTTACCTTCCACGTGGCTGTTGGCAGAAGGGATATGAATCCTGAAGACCTTGCCGAGAACATCGAGACAATTATGGCCAGGCTTGAGCGTGTCCTCGATAAGGGCAAGCACAACCTCAGAACTGTCTATGTCACAACAACCATGGGAAAATCAGAGAGGGTGGTGTAAATGGCAGAAGAAAGGCATCACACCGAGCACATCCCGCAGTGGAAAAAGGATGAAATTGAGAACATTAAGGAACTCATCCAGTCCCACAAAGTTTTCGGGATGGTTGGGATCGAAGGCATCCTCGCAACCAAGATCCAGAAGATCCGCCGGGACCTTAAGGACGTTGCGGTGCTCAAAGTCTCCAGAAACACCCTCACAGAGCGTGCTTTAAACCAGCTCGGGGAATCTATTCCCGAGATGAACAAATATCTGGACAAGCAGACTGCTCTGATATTTACCAATGAAAGTCCCTTCAAGCTTTACAAACTGCTCGAGCAGACAAAGACTCCCTCTCCAATTAAAGCAGGCGCAATAGCTCCCGCGGACATAATTGTCCAGAAGGGACCTACCAGTTTCCCGCCCGGTCCGATCCTGGGTGAACTCCAGAGTGCAGGCATTCCAGCTTCAATAGAAGCCGGGAAGGTGGCAGTAAAGGAAACAAAGGTTGTCTGTAAAGCAGGCGAGGCAGTCCCGCAGAAGCTCGCTACCATGCTCTCAAAGCTGGAAATATACCCCCTCATTGTAGGTCTTGACCTCAGAGCAGCCTATGACGACGGGACAGTATACGAGCCGGAACTCCTTGCAGTTGATGAAAGCAAATACTTCTCTGACATTATCAGGGCAGCTCAGAACGCTTTCAATCTCTCGGTCAACACAGCATACCCGACAGGTGCAACAATCGGCACCCTGCTGGCAAAAGCCTATGCAGAATCAAAGAACCTTGGTGTCAATGCTGTTATCCTTGAACCTGGAGTCATGGACGCCCTGCTGGCAAAAGCCCATGTCCAGATGACATCTGTTGCATCCAAAGCCGCAGACAAGGATACAAATGCAGTGGATGACGACCTGAGAGAAGTTCTCGGTGCAGCCGCAAGCGCAGCCGCAGCCGCAGCAGCAACTCCTGCAGCAGCAGAAGAAGAAAAGAAGGAAGAAGAACCTGAAGAGGAAGAAGAAGACCATGCCGAAGAAGATGGAATGGCCGGACTCGGTGCCCTTTTCGGATAAACAGATTACAATTTACGCTAATACAAAGTTAGGTGATTAATGATGGAATACATATATGCAGCTCTCTTATTGCACAACGCTGGTAAAGCAATTACCGAAGAAGCAATCTCTGCCGTTCTTCAGGCAGCCGGTATCGAAGTGAACGAAGCCAGGGCAAAGGCCCTTGTCGCAGCCCTCGAAGGCGTGGACATCGAAGAAGCTATCGCAAAGGCAGCATTCGCAGCCCCTGCAGCAGCCGCACCCGCAGCAGCCGCACCCGCAGCAGCAGAAGCTCCTGCCGAAGAGCCTGAAGAGGAAGAAGAAGACACCTCTGAAGAAGATGGAATGGCCGGTCTCGGCGCCCTCTTCGGATAATTTCAATATCCTCAGCTCGCCTCAGGGCGGGCTCTCTTTTTTTTGGCAATACTAACATTACAATATTTTTTAGTGATGTTTAAAATAATTATTAAAGAACTCAAATCTCCTGATTTTAGTTATTTTTTCTGCAATCACTTATTCTCTTTATTCTCCTGATATTGAAACTCTCTTACAAAAAAGTTATAACAAAAAAACTCATGAATAAAACAGATAATTCCTGAGTGAAAAGATATCCTGTAATTAGCAAACAAACACGATTGCCATGTCCCGATTTGACCCTATCCTGGCTTCAAAAGCTCTCTGGCAAATAAGGATCAAAAAGCGCCCGTTTGTCCTTTCTCACGGTGTAAACGCTAATTGTAATATGCGCTGCAAGTTCTGTGAATACTGGAGGAAAGAACCCGGAAAAGAGCCCTCAAGAGACGAGGTATTCAGGCTTCTTGATGATGCAAAAAAATTCGGGATAGGAGTTTATAATGCATGGACAACAGAACCCCTTCTTAGAAAAGACCTGCCCCTGATAATGGCTCATGCAAAAAAACTCGGGTTAATAACATCCATGGTCACAAACGGAAAGCTGCTCTACGAAAGAGCGGAAGAGCTTGAAGATGTGGATTATCTATCAGTTTCGGTAGACGGAACGAAGAGCTATAAAGAAATACGGAAGATGGATTTTGATATCCTGCTGAAAGGCTTAAGAAAAGTTATTGAAGTAAGGCATCTCCAGAAACAGAAAAACCCTATCCTGATGAACTGCGTACTTACAGGAAAAAACCTGGACGATATTGAGACCCTCGTTTTGCTTGCAGAAAAACTGGGCGTAAAAGTTTCTTTCGAGCCCGTTCACGAGTTTCCCGGAATCAGCCCGGAGATCTGGAACGAAATAGGTATCCGGGATAAAGATAAGTTCCGCAGCACAGTTAACCGCATAATCGAGCTGAAAGAACAGGGCTATCCCATAATCAACTCCAAAACCTACCTGAGGATGGTCAGGGACGGGAATATGGATTACAAATGCAGGGCAAGCGGCATTATTATCAATGTCACGCACGACGGCACTGCCGAGACCTGCCGCGTACACCAGGAGCCTCTTGGGAACGTTATGAAGGACGGCTTTGAGAAGGTCTGGAAAAGTTCTGCACAGCAGAGGGAAGAAATTGTAGATAAATGCGAAGGCTGCCTCTTTTTTGGATATACGGAAAATAGTTTAATGCAAAGCTTCAATCCTGAAGTTTTGATGAATTATGAGTGGATGTGAAGAGCGAGTTCCGCTTCGGCACCCGAGTTCCGCTTCGGCACCCGAGTTCCGCTTCGGGAGCACGGGGTCCTTTTCGGTCGCTTCGCTCCCTCAAGAGGACTTACCCAGTTTCTCTAAGTATAATCGGGTTGTCAATATTAGTGATATAAACATGAACTAAGAGGTGTCTGACATGGACATCATAAGAGTCACAGGGAATAAGAAGGAGTATATAGATCTGCTATTGCTAGCGGACGAGCAGGAAGACATGGTAGATAAATATCTCGAGCGTGGCGAAATGTTTGTTCTGGATGACAATGGGATAAAAGCTGAATGTGTGGTTACAAAAGAAGCAGACGGTATTTACGAGCTAAAAAACATTGCGGTTCAGCCTGATTGTCAGCGAAAAGGCTATGGAAAAGCTCTGATAGAGTTCCTGTTATCCTGCTATCCTGATTGCAGAACTATGCTTGTCGGGACGGGCAATAGCCCTGTGACTCTGAATTTTTATAAGGAATGCGGCTTTACAGAGTCGCATCGTGTCAGGAATTTTTTTACTGACAATTATGACCATCCAATATATGAAAATGGGAAACAGCTTGTTGATATGATTTATCTAAAAAGAGAACGGTAAATCCGATCGATTACCTGAACCAGAGAAAGCCAAATATCTTAAATTCAAGTTCTGGCCAAGCTGGCCCGAAGTATTGCGGATTAGCACATTAAAAAACGAAGGATAAGGCATTTCCTTACCCTCCACTTTTATATGTCCTTAAACCCGCATAAATATCAGCTTTTTTTCAAAGGACCCTTATTGCCACAGGATCTCCGCTTCTGAGCCCGAACTGCAGAGCCGCGTTTCCTTTGTTTACTGCAAGTTCCAGAAATCCGTGGCTGCCTATAAGTGCAAGAGCATCTCCCTGCCCTACAAAACCATAGGTCTGGACAAACGAGACTTTTCTGCCGTTAACTTCCACCTGTGAGCCGAAAGTCCGGAACTTCAGGACCGCAGCCTCGGGAATATTAGTAATTACGTTTCCGAAATTATCAGAATAAACAACTTCTCCTACCAGAAACTGCCTGTCAACTCCGAAATTTTCAAAATCAAGGTCTACGAAGTCCGAGATCTTATCTCCAACAGTCTCGACTGGCATACCTTTTGAGAGTCTGGCTCCTACAGGTGCAAAAATATCCCTGCCGTGAAAAGTTGCAGAAATTTCCGAATTAAGCATTATTTCCTTGTTTGTAATCTCATAAACTTCCATATTTCCTAGGCGGCGAGCTGCAGGTATTATAAGACCGTTATCAGGGCCAACGAAGAACTGTCCTTCTCCTTCCGGACCGGCTTTTATTGCAAGTGCACGGCGGGAAGTCCCGACTCCCGGATCGACAACTCCGATATGCACGCTTTTAGCCGGGAAATAAGGGACAAGTGAATACAGTGCAAAGGCTCCTTCTCTGATCCCTGCCTGCCTGATAGAATGGGTTACATCAATTATCCGCACTTCGGGATTAATTCCGAGAATTACGGCTTTCATGGCTGCAGGATAAAGGTCTCCAAAATCGGTGGTAAGGGAAATAATAGACATAAATACTATTCGGCTTTTTTGCTATTTCAGATTATGTTAAGTTAGAAAATAATATTAAGATGTGAAAAGATACAGGCAACTGTTAAAAGTTTAGAAAACCTGGAAAGTGAACGGAAGATGGAAAAGACAGGGGCATTGACCTTAATAATTTTATTAAGCGTGGTTCTCTTTACATCAGGATGTGAGGAAGAGACTGGTGCAGAATCTGTTCAGGAGCCTTTTACCGAATTTTATGTATTGGGGCCTGAAGGGAATGCTGACAATTATCCCACGGATTACGTACTCGGAGAGAATGGGACCGTAATATTGGGAATTGTAAATCATGAGCAGAAGCCTGTCAATTATACACTGGAGGTTAAGCTTGAAAATACGTCTTTACCTTTACCTCCTGATAAGCAGTATATAATTCTCAGGGACAACGAGACATGGGAAAAAGAAGTTACGATAACTCCTCCATTTGAGGGAAAGGATATGCTGCTTGGATTTTTGCTCTTCAATGAAAATGAGAAGAATCTGCTTGAAGAGGGTATCAGCTTGCCTTATAGAGATCTTCATATAAGGATTAATGTATCACAGAATACCTCAGAGAACGGTTTAACTCAGTTAACAGGGATATGAGCCAACCGGGCTGAAACTCAACATCAAATCCATCTCTCAAAAAAAAGTTAAAATAATTAAGGTCATAAATCCGCAGAATAACGAAAAAGAATTTAGTTTGTTTCAGCGGGATTTTAACGCACAGGGTCCGGTTGCACATTTCCCACAGGCAAGCTGGTTAAGCTCTGGAAAAGCCTTTGCGTTTCCCTGAAGCAGCCTGAAACATTTCTCTTTGTCTACCCCTTTTATGGTAATTGCGCCAGCCGGACACCTGTCAACGCAGACAAGGCATTTCTCTCCTTTTTTGTAGCGGCAGAATTCTTCAGCCGGACGTAGAGTGGCAGGGATTTCTACAGAAATCAGTATTGTCCCGAAGCGGCCAGCACACCCAGCTTTCGTTATCAACATCTGGTGAACTCCAAAGGTGCCCAGACCGGCAGCGTAAGCTGCACTCTTGTGCGACCATGTAATATCGAAACCCCTATTCTTGTAGTCGAAAACAATTGAAGGAACAACTGCTTCTATACCGTTTTTTGCCAGCCCAACCTTCAATTTTTCGCAGATATTCCCAATCAGGCTGTCTGTTTCGCCCTTAGCCAGAATCCATTCCTTTACAGGCTCACGGGATCTCCAGTTCAACTTCACAAGTTCTTTTTCAAAAGGCAGGAAAAAGGAAACAACAGTCTTTGCCTCGTGAAAAATCTCTTTTGGGTGCAGATGGTGAGGCCCAATAATTTTCTTCATTTCATCAAAAATTGGGTCGCTGGCTGAAGCATAGCCTATGAGAGGTTCACGATATCTAGTTTCAGTTCCAGGATTTGCGGCGGCTTCTTTGATAACATGCTCGATCTTGTCTTTGATCTCCATACCGATTTATCCTTTGATATATTTTTACTAAGTTACAAATAGATGAAAAATCATAATAAATAAGAGGGCTTTTAATGATGATAGGAGTTAGCGAAATAATAGCTATTCTTGGAGCTATTCTTGGAATAATATTTTATCTTATAATACCATTGCTGTTTTTAAAGATGGCATATAAACTGGAAAAAATTTACAACATTCAGAGCGAGCAACTGGAAAAAATTGATAGCATCCAAAAGGAACTAAATAAGTTTTCCAGAGAACCGAAATAGACACTTTGAGATTTTCTCACTTCAAATTGTTTTCTTCAAGCTTCAATAAAAATTCCTTTATATCCAGACCACTTGCATAGCCGGTAAGTTTTCCATTTGCCCCGATAACTCTATGGCATGGCACGATTATTGCAATAGGATTCCGATTATTTGCAAGCCCAACAGCCCGACATGCTTTAGGATTTCCAATGGATACGGCTATTTCTTTGTAGCTTCTGGTCTCTCCATAAGGGATTTCACATAAAGCCTTCCAGACAGATTTCTGAAATTCCGTTCCTCCCGCAGCTAATTTTATATCAAAAAATTTGAGCTCGCCGGAAAAATAAGCCTCAAGCTGCCTGGAAATTTCCCTGAAATATTCTTTGTTTTCCTGCCAGTTTTCTGGAACTTCGATTTTCTTTTTACCTTTCATGAAATTAACGCATTTCAGCCCTTCTTCGTCTCCCGCAATAAGTATAGGGCCGATTGGTGACTTAACTATGCAATAGTACATTTTTGTTTTCTCCTATCGGTAAAGGTAGTTCTATCTCTCATGGTAGAAATGTTTATTCAATACTCTTTCAACAGGCAGCCCGTGAACCGAAAAAAAGGAAGATATTGTAGGAGAAAAAAGGAAAAAGATTCGAGAAAAAGATTCGCGGGATAAAAATAAGCGAGAAAGAAAAGAAAATAGAGGCAAAGAGCGGTAAAATATCCTGGAAAACCTTAAAAGCCTCCATTTTTGTTCATTGGTTTTCGATATTAGTCCTCCAGCTGAGAACTCAGCGGCAGGCTCCAGAAAGACCCTGAGTAAACATTCAGGCTCTCCGCAGCAGACTCATATTCAGGTTCGTTTTCCCCGCTGTCAAGTTCTTCAAGCTGCTGGATTCTCAGTTCCACAACATCCATGGCATCCTCAAAAAGCTGCCTGTTGATTTCAATCCCGAAGTACTTCTTTAGCTTTTCCTCTGGTGTCATTGTCGAACCTGCAGAAAGATATGCGATGTAGTTTTCATTAAAGGTCTCTGGATCCTCCTTGTACTGTTTAAAGAGAGCGAGAGATATTGCCTTCGAAACTGCATAATTGAATGTATAGTAGTTGTTTGCAAGATAAATATGGTTGATGTAAGCCCATTCCGCTGAATTTTCATCATAATACTCGACGGAATCACTTCTATATTCTTTAAAGAGGTCTGTCCAGAGAGCATTCAGGTCTTCGCCACTTACTGTTCCATTTTCAGCGCACATCTGGTGAGCCTTATACTCGAATTCCGTGATCATGGGCTGCCTGGTAAAGTAGTTCTGATATTCCCCTATATGCTGTGATAGAACGGTAACTGCTGTTTCTCTATCTGAGTTTTCAATTATATGGTCAACAAAGAGTTCTTCGTTGAAGGTGGAAGGAATCTCCAGTTCGTACAGAGTGCCTGAACAATAGAGATAATCAACGGAATTACTCATAAGGTAGATGCTAACCCCATGGCCCAGTTCATGCGTAAGCATTTTCTGGTCGCTGATAATGCCATTGTAATTGATGAAAATGAGGGGCGGAACTTTCAAGGAATATAATTCACAGGTATAACCTCCTGGCCTTTTTCCGTTTTCTGGATCAGGATACACATCTATGAAATTGCCAGTTACCATCATCAAAAATATTTCGTTGAAACAGGGATCCATCCCGGAATAAGATTTCTGGATTTCCTTCAAGGAGTCAACATATGTGTAATTTCCGCCAGATTTATCCCCTAGCTGCAGCATAAGGTCATATGGTTTAAGCGCCTCAAGGCCGAGTTTATTTTTTCTGAACTCATTATAGGGCTCAAATACATTTTTCCTTTCCTTGAAAACTGCATTCATGTCATCAATCTGAGAGCTGTTAAGATAGGAAACATAGAGGGTATAGTCATAATAGTCCGTATAGTTCAGTTCTTTTGCAGCAAGATCATCAAGTCTGGATTTCTCGGAATAGAGGGATGCCATCGAATCGGACTGGTTTATCAGATGGTAATACCTCTTCTCATAACATCGTTTCCTGTTTTCCTGGCTTGTGTCTGTTGAAAGGAGAGTAGCGTAAGACTGAGAATTGACTGAAAACTCTTCCCCATTCTCAAGAGTTATGTTTCCTGCCATAGTAACGTTGTTCGTAATTTGGGACATCGCTTCAGTCTCCAGCTTCATGCGCTGATTATCGAGGTCTGCACAATAAATAGCCTGAGATTCGTTCATTACCCTGTGGTCTGCAAACCGCATATAAGTAGCTTCAAGATAAGGCCGGTACATTTCAAGCCCCGGCTCTTCGGAAAATAGTCTGTCCCATTCCTCCTGGTTAAGAGAGGTCAACTTCACTGTTGTAAACGAATTGGCTTTCCAGTATTCGGTATACGTGTCCTGGGTATCCGCAAGAAGAGAAGCAAAGAATGGATCATTCACATTTTTACTTAGCTGGGTATATGCGTAAACTACCAGAACTTCAATAGACTTTGAAAACTCTTTTTTGGCTTCAAGATAGTCAAGTAAAACAGGCCCAGATAATTCTTCAAATTCCGGACGGAAGGTTTCGTTTATTTCTTCTGATCTTTTCTTCAAAGATTCAAGTTCTTTTAAGGCATCTTCCCTGCTGCTGAAGAGATATGCATCATTCCATTCAGTTGTAACTTCGCCGGAGTTAAGCTCTTCAAGTATTTGATCCGCATTCTCAGTCTCAGAAGAATTATCTGCCTTTGCGGAAGCCGCAAATCCAGAAAAAACTATGAAAAAGAGCAGTATTCCAAAAATGATAAGCCCTTTACGTATTCCGGGAGCAATGAGCTTTTTAGTTGATGTTTGTCTCATAAAACCTCTACCCCTAATAAGTCTAAAGCATTCAATTTTCCGTGGTTGATATTAGTTGAGAAAACTCGCTAACATTTCAATAAATTGCAAAAAACATTTTTAATATTCTCACGAAACAGGTGTAAAAATCTATCGAAATTAAACTGTCGGGAAAAGACGGGAAAAAATACAGAGAAAATCGCGGAAAACAGCTTAAGCACAAAAGAGATCACCGGAAAAGGAAGAAATTATTAAAAAAGAATTATTAAAAAAGAGAAATAAAAGTGCCTGAGTGAGAACAATGTCGTGAAAAAAGATTTAAAAAGGGTAAGCTGGTAAAGCCCGAAGGCTTTACTTTACAGTTCAACCAGCACCTGCTTATTTTGCAAGGTTGTAGTTCTGGTTAACGATCTTGAGGGCGCAGAAGTTGCCGCACATTGTGCATGCGTCCGTGTCTTCGGGTGCCCTGCTGTTCCTGACCGCTCTTGCGTGCTCCGGGTCGATTGCAAGGGAGTACATCTTTTCCCAGTCGAGTTCTCTTCTTGCTCTGCCCATGTCAAGGTCCCACTGTCTTGCCCTGTCAGGGTACTTTATCATGTCACCGACGTGGGCTGCAATTCTGGAGGTCTTGACACCGGTAATGACGTCTTCGAGGTTCGGGAGTGCAAGGTGCTCTGCAGGTGTTACGTAGCAGAGGAAGTCACAGCCATATGATGCGGATACGGATGCACCGATTGCGGTTACGATGTGGTCATATCCGGGGGCGACATCAGTAACGAGAGGACCGAGCATGTAGAAGGGCTTGTGACCGCTCATTTCCTTCATGAGCTTTACGTTGGTTGCGATCTGGTCAAGCGGGACGTGACCAGGACCTTCTACAATAACCTGCAGACCCTGCTTGTGTGCCTTGTCAGCCATTTCAGAGTTGATGATCAATTCCTGGATCTGGGCGCGGTCGGTTGCGTCATGGACTGCACCTGCACGCATTCCATTTCCTGTGGAAAGGACAACTTCATGTTCCTTAAGGATTTCAACAAGGTAGTCGAAGTTTGCGTAAAGCGGATTTTCCTTTTCGTTGTGGAGCATCCAGGAGCTCATGAAAGCGCCGCCGCGTGAGCAAAGACCCCCATACCTGCCGTGGGCTTTAAGCCTGTCAAGGGTGATGTTGTTAATCCCTGTGTGGATTGCCATAAAGTTGGTTCCGAGTTTTGCCTGGGCTTCGGTTGCGTTGAAGAGCTCATCTTCTGTCATGTGGACGATTGAGCCGTATTTTCTTGCAGCTTCAATGAAAGCCTGGTAGAGAGGCACTGAACCTACTGAAAGGGAGATGCTGTCAATGACTTTCTTCCTGATTCCGAGGAAGTCTCCGCCGGTCCCGAGCTCCATGAGGGTGTCAGCACCTGCTTTTTCTGCAGCGATTGCTTTCTGAACTTCCATATCTGGATCAACGATGTCCGAGGATACACCGATAGAGGCGTTGACTTTGGTCCTGAGCCCTTCTCCGATACCGCAGATCTTAACCTGTCTGTAAGGGGAGGTTGGGATAACGATTCTTCCGGCTGCAACACCGCGGCGGATGAATTCAGGGTCAAGTCCTTCATCCTTTGCAACAATCTTCATCTCTTCGGTGATAATTCCTTTCTGTGCATCTTCCACAATTGTCATCTTTATTACCTCAAGCTTTCATTTAGTATGTAAGATTATCGTGAAATGTTCGTGTATAAGTAAAGGGATTATGAGTTAGATCATAAAAGGAAAGTAATTATATATAACACTATTTAAAAAATTAACTTTAATCTTAAACAACTTTACTTTACTTACATGCCTTTTGATGCTGAAAATATAAAACCGAAGATTAAAATAAGTTATTTATAAAGAATCTCCAAAGTATGCCTGATTTTAAGACAAGTAAACTTGTGCGGAATGAATATTTATTATGAGAAAATTAAGGAAAAAAGAATGAAAAAAGAATGAAAAATAGGCTGCAAGAAGTAAGCATAGAACGAGGGAAAGAATTATCTGAAGATGTCTGAAAAATATGCACAAAAACCGGAGGTGGCCGGAAGATTATGAAACGAAAGATGACCAGGAGATTTTGAAACTTACGGATTATCTCCTCTGCTTATTTCTATCCTGGATTAAGTTAACAGTTTGCCTGTGGAGAGTAACTATAAGGTCACTGAGCATCCCGAAAATGAACATCTGGAGCCCGAATATGATAAGCAAGGCCGTGAGAATAGAAAGGGGGATACGTGTGATTCCCTGGAGCCACTGGGCTACTACGAAGGTTCCTGTAAACAGACCTGCCAGAATAAAGGCAAAACCTATAATCCCGAAATAAAACATAGGATTATGAACTTTTGCGAGCCTGTAAATGGTAGAACCGATTCTTATTCCGTCTTTTACCGGGTTTAGCTTGGTTGCGCCTTTTTTACTTCTGGGCAAATAAGTGATCGAGATCTCTTCGACCCTCTGCTTTTTAAGGATGCACTCTACCGAGATTTCGGTCTCAATCTCAAAGCCTGTTTTGTTAAGCTCAAGCTCCCTTATACTTTCAAGTGTAAACGCACGGTAACCCGAAAGAATATCCCTTAGTTCTACCCCGTAGACGATATCAAAGAGAGTATTTATCAGATGGTTTCCTATCAGGTTCAGTTTTGTGAAAGCCCCGGGAGAATACTTATTAAGTCGGTTGCCTATAACGTGGTCGGCTCTTCCTTCCAGAACAGGCTTGAGAAGAGAAGATGCTTCTCTTGCAAGGTACGTTCCATCCCCGTCAACCATTATTATATATGGGCTCTCGATAAGTTCGAAAGCCTGAATCATTGCCTGCCCCTTCCCCTTTCCGGTCTGCAGGATAACTCTTGCGCCTTCTGCTTCCGCAATCTGCGCTGTCCCATCCTTACTGTTTCCATCGATTACCAGAATATTGGAAAAGCCTTCTTTCTTGAAATTTTTAATGAGTTCCCCTATCGTTGCAGCTTCGTTAAGGGTAGGAATAAGGATGCAAACATCTGCATTATTCACGTTTCACACATATCCTCTGCCTGAGCCTTTACGCATATAGCAGAATCCGTTTTTATTTCAATATTCCCCTATGTCAGGGAGGCAGATTAAAAATGGGTATAGTATATAAAAAGGTTTGAGGGTTTTATAAAAGCCCCATGTTGTCTAGCTGCTGGCGAACTACTTCTACGCCCCTCTCGCAGTCTTCGGGGGACTTTCCTCCAGTAACAACCAGTTTTCCAGAACTGAAAATAAGGACAACCACTTTAGGCTCATCGATCCTGTAAACAAGACCCGGAAACTGCTCGGGTTCGTATTCGATGTTCTCAAGCCCAAGCCCTATTGCAATTGCATTGAGGTTAAGAATAGTGTGCAGGTCTGCTGAGGCAACTATATTTTGAACAGTGATCTGCGGGTTCTCCATTGTTTTGATTCCGATGCTGTTCAGCTTTTTTGCCATGTTTCCAATAACTGTGTGCACGTCAGCAACGTTTTTTGCTCCTGTACAGACAACCTTCCCGGAAGTAAAAACCAGAAAAGCAGCTTTAGGGTCAGAAACTCTGTAGACGAGCCCAGGGAACTTCTGCTTATTATATTCAGCTCCTTCGAACTGGGATTCGATCACAGTTAAATCAAACTCTTCGGCGAGTTTGGTGGATGCGACCACATTCTCAATTTTAATGCTAGATTCGCTCATTAGTCAACCCTCAGTATATAAAGCAAAAGTAATATCCTCTAACCAGTATATAAAGCTATAGTTAAATGCCTCGCATAGTATATAAATGCTATATATAAAGGATATAAATGCAACAGAAAAGCTTAAATCGTGGGCGCCAGTAGGATTAAAAAAATTAGGAGAGAAAAGGGCACCCGAGTTGGCTTTAAAGTGAATTATCTTCACAACTTTTTAAGCCTTCAATAATAGCATCATATTTTTTGCAAACTCTTTCAAGAAGATCTCCTTCCACACTGCGGTGAGTTGGGACCAGGATTTTAGCCCCTTTCCCGATACTAACGCCTTCGGTTGAAGTCCCGTAATCAGGAGCAATAAGGATGCCGTCAGTAGAGATCCTTATATTAAGGTCATTAACGATTTTTGAAACCATTTCGGTTGCAGGCTTTACTTTCTTCTCAATAAGAAGGGCTGAAGCTATGTACCTTTCCCTGGCTTCCCGAATCTTCCGGAGGGATTCTTCTACCATTCCGGGGTCCACCTCATCGGAAAGCTCTTCGGACATTAAAGAAATTGCTTCAATAAGGTCTCCAAAGGTTGTCGAGCGCACCTCGAGGATTTCGCCGTCACAGTGCTGCTTTACAGCGTCAAGGTAGCCGGCTGTGACCACGAGTACATCGGCTTCAAGAAGACGGGAGATCTCTTCTTTGGAAGGGCAGTAAGCATTTGCAACAAAATAGTCCTTAATTCCGCACATTTTCATAAGTGGTTCGTACATTGGAGTTACGGCAATGGTCTTTTTCCCGACCCAGAGGTTTATCTCACTCTGTCCGCCCTGAGCCCTTAATAGCTCGATTATTTTTTCTTTTATGGCTTTAGGGTCGTTCTTTTTGAGCCCGAAATAATCTGCAAACAATGAAGTTGTGGAAAGCTGCCTGCTCCTCCCGCAGGGCACGGAATCGACAAAACCCCTTTCAATCAGGTCTTTTATATGGTCATAGGCTCCACTGCCTCTCATTTCGATAAGATCGGACTGGAGAAGAGGCTGATGATAGGCAATCATGGATAAAGTCCTCAGTTTAGGTGCTGAGAGCTCTTTTGGGGCGACCTCCCTCATAAGTTCGGAATACTCCGGCTTTACCTGCATGACATAGCGGTCCCCAAGGTCCAGGATTTCAAGACCTGATTTACGGGAAGAGTAAGCCTCCATCAGCTCCTGCACTGCAGAAGAGACATTTTTTTTCGGCTTTCCGGTAATCTTCATAAGTTTTTCAAGGCTTACTGCCCTGCCTGCAGCAAAAAGAGCCGCTTCGATAATTTCAAGCTCACTCATAAATTTCACGACCAGAAAAGAGAATAAAGTATACTCAGGTAATTAACTTGCTTCTTCAGGAGAATCCGAATTTATGCATTCAGGTTCAAACGAAAGGATTTCAGGATGCCCTGCCTCTCCGGGTTCTGAAACAGCTTCTGTTAAGTCCTGTTTCATCTGGTGAAAAAGAGGGGGATTGTTTTCCGTGGAAAAACCGGATTCTTCACCGGGATAAATATACAGTTCTTTGAAAAGCTCATTCTGGAAAAGCCAGATTTTTCTGCTTGAAGCAAGGAAAAGAAGGGAAAGGTAATCCATAATTTTGTCTTCACTCATTTGAGCCAGGAAAGAAAATTCCACAACAGGCTGCTTCATAAAGAGTTCAACAAGCCTTCCCCAGATAAGCACAAGCCTTGAGCCGATAGCCTCGTCATGGGCAATCCCGAGCACATCTCCTGTAGCAGGAAGGGCATCAGGGACATCAGACTCTTCCGCTGCCAGGCGGGATTTCCTTTCATTTTTCCTTGATAGCGTCTTTTCGGCTTTTTTTAGTTCCACAATAAGTTCGTTCAGAGTGACAGGTCTTGTGGAAATGCGCCGGACAGGAAGCTTCGGAACAGGGAACTCATCAGGCTCAGGCAGCTCTTCGTCATCGAAAAAGCCAGTGTCAAAGTCCTCTTGTTCCTCCTCTTCTGGTTCCAGGATTAATGAAGATTTCATCCGGAGAAGAATAGCAGAATAAAGGAGAGTCCTTGAAGAAATCCTGAGGTCCATTTTCTGGAGTTCTTCTATCCTGTTCAGAAAAGTATCGGTTAGCTGTACAACATCAATATCCCAGGGATCGATCTTTCCGTCTTTTGCAAGTTCGACCAGAATGCCCAGGGGCTCATATGTGTCAAATTCAGAGAGGTCAAGAAGAGAAAGGTCAATGCCGAGGTAAGAAAGAGTTGTCGAAAGCCCGAAAGCTTCAGGGTCTGAAAAAAGAGAATCCTTTTCCCCGGAATCACAGATCTCGGGAGAAGCAAGTCCGGAAATATCAAGTGCCGAATTGTCTATGATTTCAGCCATTAAGCTTCACTCCGGTAATACTCGTGATATTATTCTCCTGCATTGTAACCCCGATCGTCCGGTTTGCAGCCTGAATCATGGGTTTTCTTAAAGAAACAACAATGAACTGGACCTTTGAGCCCGATGTTTTAACTCGCCTTGAGACTCTCTCCACATTCCAGCCGTCAAGGAACATGTCAATTTCGTCAAAAGCATAGAACGGAGCAGGGCGGTACTGCTGGATTGCGAATATAAAAGCAAGTGCAGTAAGACTCTTTTCTCCTCCTGACATGGCTTCTATGCGCTGGAGGGTTTTTTCTTTCGGCTGGGCCCTCAAAGTCATCCCTCCGGCAAATGGGTCGTCCGGGTTTTCAAGCAGGAGTTCTCCCATGCCGTCGGAAAGTTCGTAAAAGATCTCTCTAAAGTTAGCATTAATGATTGTATAGGCTTCCATAAAGGCGTCCCGCTTAAGCTGTTCATACTGGTCAATGCGTTCCAGGAGCTGTTCCCTCTCGGTAAAGAGCGTATCGCGTTTGCCCTGCAGGTCGGAAAGCCTGAACTCTACCTCGTTATATTCATCTATTGCCCGCATGTTTACAGGTTCAAGCCTGCGCATGGCTTCTTCGATTGCCTGAATCCTCATGTAAACGGTTTCATAACTCGGGACCTCTGAGGTCTCTTCGAGTCCTCTCCTCCGTACCTCTTCAAGCAGCTGCTTTTCCTGGTCGAAAAGTGCATTTTTCGTAGCTGTGAGAGTAAGTACCTGCTGCTTTGCCTTTTCAAGGGTTGTTGCAGCTATGCTGACCCTGCGCTTTACAGCATTATGTTCAGCCTGAACATTTTCCCTTTCTTTCTGGAGCCCTATAAGCTCGTCGGAAAGCTGGAGTTCACGTTTCTGTTTCTCTTCAAGCTGCGCTTCAAGTTCAGTGATTTTTGCTTTAAGAGAATCCACTCTTTCACGTCTTGAAGCTTTCTTTTCATCAAGATCTCTTATAAGCTCCTTGGCTTCGTTGATCTTCTGCTCAGCATATTCTTTTTCAAGATGCAGGGCATTCAGGCTGGCTTCCGTATCCCTTATCCTGCCGTCGAGCCTGCGGAGTTCTTCGTCAACAAAATCGGCTTTTTTATTGATTTCGGGTAGGGGAGAATCAGCAAGCTTTGCCTCAAGTTCGGCAACCTGAGCCTCAAGTTCAGCTGCAATGCTTTCCTTTTCCGCCTTTTCAGCAATTACCCTGTCCATTTCAGCCCTGAGCTCGGTTCTCGATTCTTCTATTGCTTTCAGGTCTGCCTGTTTGGCTTCAAGGAGCTCTGCAAGTTTTGCTTCCCTGCCAGCAATTTCCTGAATCTCGAGCTCTTTTCTGGAAATCGTAGACTCACAGTCGCGGATCTTCCGGCTCAATTCAAAAACATGGCTTTCAATGCTGTCCTGTTTACTGATTGCCGCATTCCGGCTTGCATCAAGGGACCTTATCTCTTCCGCAAGCTCAAGGAGTTTATCTTTTTCCGCAGCGGCAAAAGAGATACCTGATTTTGAAGAAAGAGAGCCCCCGACCATTGCCCCGCTCTTTTCAAGAAGCTCGCCTTCAAGAGTGACCATTCTCGCCCTTCCCATCAGGCGGCGGGCACTGGAAAGGTCTTCCATAACCAGGGTATCCTGAAAAACATACCAGAAAGCAGGCTCGAAGGCTGGATCGAATTCGATAAGGTCAATTGCGTAACCAATTACTCCGTTTTCGTAATTTAGGCTTTCAAGCCTTCTTGAATCTCTCATTTTATTAAGCGGAAGAAATGTAGCCCTGCCGCCTTTTTTCCGTTTAAGGAATTCTATAGCTTCTGCAGCATCGGCGTCAGTATCCACGACAATGGCTTGCATCCTGTTCCCTGCAGCAACCTCAAGGGCAGCCGCATACCTGCGGTCTACTTTTCCTAACTGAGCAATGGTCCCGTGGATTCCGAAGAGGTCTTCCTGCCTGGAAGCCCCGATTACCATTTCGACGGCTCTTGAGTAACCTCCGCCCTGTTCCGAAGCCCGGACTCTTGCCTCGGCAATTGCATATTCCTGCTGGAGGGTGTGAAGCCTGCTCTCAAGTTTCTTTATGTCTTCTTTGATCCTGAAATGGCTGCTCTCTATATCGTCGCGGTCTTTTATGAGAGACTCAAGGTTATTCGTGAGTTTTTCTACTTCATACTGGACAGAAAGTGTATCGCTGTCCGAAGCAGTGACTGCGGCCTGTGCGTCCTTGATCTGGTTTTCAATCTCACGCAGTTCCGAGGACTTCCTCCTGAGAGCGTCAAGAAGCCTGTCTTCATTCCGGATAAGCTCATTCTTTTCGTTTTTAACATCCTCGAGCTTTTTGCGGGCAGCCATAAGCTCGTCCCTTGTTGCTGCAAATTTTGCATCTATATCGGCAATCCTGCTCTGAAGCAGCATACGCTCGGTCTTTCTTTCGAAAAGTTCTGCAGAGATGCTTTCCTTCCTTACGTTTTCAGTTTCTATCTTCTCTTCAAGCTCTCTAACCTTGCCTTTTGTGGAATCAATGTCAACGAATGCTTTTCTGCGCCGTGCATCAGCTTCTTCGAGTTCTGATTCGGTAACTTCGATGCTGTCAACGCAGCGGGATATTTCCCCTTTTGTTTCCTCTATTTCCCTTTTAACCTGCAGCTGTTCGTCTTCCCCTTTTTTCCGGATTTCAAGGGAGAGGTTTTCCAGGGATTTTTCAAGGGCTTCCAGTTCCTGGATCCTTTCGTTCAGCAGCACCTGTACTTTTTCGAAGTGCTCTTCTTTCCCTGAGAGTTCCTTATCCACATTTTCCAGTTCGGCCCTGGCGTCCTTGAGTTTGGAGAGAAGGACATAACCTTCAAACTTAATCTTCTCATCCTTTAGAGACTGGTATTTCAGGGCCTGGTCCCGTTCCCCTGAGAGCTTTTCGAGCTGGGTACGCACTTCTTCAAGGATAATGTCCACTCGTTCAATCTGCTGCCTGACAATTTCAAGCTCCCCAAGTGCTTTTTGTTTGCGCTCGTCAAACTCCGCAACCCCGGCAATCTCGTCAATAATCTTTCGCCTTTCTACAGAGCTCATGGAAATAATCTGTGTGACATCTCCCTGCATTACAACGTTGTAGCCTTCGGGCGTTACTCCTGCCTTTGCAAGCTGGGAATGGATTTCACCAAGGCTCACGGCTTTTCCGTTAAAATAAAAGTAACTGTAATAGGCATTTTTTGTCCGCCTGACCTTTCTTGAAACTTCAATTTCATCGAGCTCTAACGGCATTTTGCGGTCGGTATTGTCAAAACGGATCGTAACCTGGGCAAAGTCAGGCTTTTTGGCCTCGTCTCCATTATAAATAAGGTCCGTGAGTTTTTCAGCCCTCAGTGTCCTGGAACTCGTGAGCCCGAGTGCAAAGAGAATCCCATCTATGATGTTTGACTTTCCACTCCCGTTAGGACCTGAAATAGTGGTGAAGTCGTTGTAAAAGGAAATCTTTACTTTTTTTCCGAAGGACTTGAAATTAACGAACTCAATCTCTTTTATGTACACAGAATGCCTCTGAGGTTTTGCGTTTTTGAGGAAATTTTCGTTTCTCTCAGCCTCGTCTCGCTCTGGAATCTTTACGGCTGCAGGTTATGAGTTCCGCATCCTCGCTATCTCTGCGGTCAACAGACTCGTCAATTATATACTTCTTAGAAGCTTTTTCGGCGATAATATATTCACACTTATAATCATCGTCCTGCCGGATTCCTGCAGGCTCTGTCCTCACAGGAGACCTGGACCTCGAAGAGACCGGCGGCCCTGGAGGGAATAAATGCCCAGAAGGAGCCTCTATTATTGGAGTTGACTGCCTGGGAGTGCCTCTAAACCTTTTTCGATCTCCGCTCTCGGCGATAATGTACTCGCACTTTGTTTCGACGGGTTCTTTGGCATCAAGCTCCCTGGGCTCAACCTCTTTTATTTTTAATTGAATTTTTGCATTTGTGCCTGGCAGGGATGCGGGAGATTCTCTGAAATCAACTGGCTCGCGTGAAGAAGGATTTTCTTTCCTGAATTCAAGTTTACGCTGTGGTTTTCTGGAAAGAGGAGGTAGGTCAAGTGGATCTTCAAGGGCAGGAACAGGAAGGGAAGGAGAATAGGTAATAGTATTTTGCTTGCCTTCAAGTGCTTTTGAAAGCCTTTCGATATCTGCTTCCAGTTTCTTTATGATCATTTTCTGGTCAAGCAGTTCCCTGACAAGACCGTCCTGAATTCCGGCAAGTTCTTTCACCCTCTGGTCAATATCTTCGGATTCGTCTTTTTTGCCGGAAATTAATTCGGACCTGATCTCGCCAAGAATTGACGCTCTGAGTGACGCAGAATCAGGAAGCCCTTTTAACTCGGCTCTTATTTCGGAAAGAATTTGATCCTTAAAAGAATCAAGGTCGGAACTATTTTCTGCCTCGGCCTGAAGCTCATTGAGAACCGAAGTCTTTATTGATTTTTTTAGAGTCTCAAGCTCCTCATAAGTAATTGAAAGGCGCCTTTTAAGCGGGGAATTGTTCATATCTCTCTGTCCAGGTCTCATGAAACTACCTCAAATAATAAACTCGGGTCCCGGGTTACTTATGTCTGCAGGTTAACTATTATGGAGTGTCATTATAATATAATTAAATCGATTTTGATCAGGCAAATTTAAATAATGTATAAAGTAGATGTAATCTTACTTTATATATATATGGGAATCGATAGTATTCAGCCGTTCCTAAATTACTTTAAATTATATTATAATAAGATGACTTTATTAACTTTTCTGAAACCGATTACAGAGACCATATGGTGAAATTAAAAAAAGAGTATAAAATATGAAATTTTCGAAGGGAGAAGATAGAGTTCGAGTAATCAGTTAAAAGGTGGAGAGGCTACTCGGAAATGCTCTGAAGAAGAAAAAAATCCATTCCTTTAAATTTTTCAGAGAAAATTATGCGTATACTGAAAAATCGCCCCTCTGAAGAGATAATATTGCTATACATAATTTTGAAACAAGCTCAATAAAAGCTGGAGATATGATATTTCAAATAAGAGTAAAGGAAATTTCATGCCAAACAACTTTTTGAGAAAAAAGTGGCCAGAAAGTAGAATAAATATTTTTCGATAAAGTTTGTATGAAAAATATTAAATAGGTGTACCAGTACGAATTCTGTCTCAAAGACTATGGAAAGAAAGAAATAAAAAATGGATTAAGAACAGTACCCAGGGAAGAAGAGGGCGAATTCATAAAGTGGGTACGGATGATGATTTGATATAAACAAACAGAAATTTCAAACAAAAAAAGTTTCAAGCCGGAATTTTTACGAAATAGATAATGAAACCCAGAAGCTAACTCTAAAACAAAAGGAGTTAAAGAGTTGGATTTCAATAGGGGTCGGTAACTTTTCTCAGGGAAGTGTTATTGAATGGACGGAATAGACTCGTCAAAGTTAAGAAGTACACTCTGCCTTGCCTGTACTTTAGGGGATGTACTGCAATCCATCTCCAGAGCAGTTTCGTTAACAATCGAACCGTGAGTTCCGGTGCTTTCGAGAAAAAGTTGAACCTCATCAACTTCCGGTTCTCTAAAATGGTCCATTTCGAAAATATCCATAATAACACTATACACATTTTTGTGAGAGTGATTGGTAATCCTGGTCATCGGAAGTAAACACGATGCACGAAGTATTAATAATTAACGTTAATAGCGAACAAAAAGAAAAGGAATAAACAAGTTTATTAATATATAAATATTGTGCCTGATGCAGAGAAATAATTACTCCGATACGGAGGAAAAGGATTACTCAACAGGAATCGCTCAATGGGAGAGGCCGGATAAAAGGGAAAAAAGAAAGATATGAAAGAAAAAGGATAAAAATAAAAATTAAAGGAAAAGAGGCCCGAAAGCCCGGATTAAAACGCCTGCCACAAGAGCAAGGACTACTGTGAAAATGACAATCATTCCAGTATCCTTTGTGCCAAGCTCATGCTTCAGTACTGCAATCGTTGCCACACACGGGACATAAATTGTAGTTATAACTGCAAACTGGTACATCTGGAGCGGGGTCATCACAGCCGCAAAATTGGCTGTACCTGCAAGTACTGCCAGGATCTGAAGCGCCATTTCTTTTCTGAGAATTCCAAAGACAAGAGCTGTTGCAGCAAAAGCCGGAAGCCCGAGAAGCCCTACGGATACAGGCTCTACAAAATCCTGGAAAATGGAGAGAAGCCCCAGGGCATCAGCAATTCCCAGGGCTGCGCTCCCTGCAAGCAGCAGAGGAAAAGCAATAAATAAAAACTCACGGCTTTTCATCCAGGTCTTCCTTAGGGTTGATTTAAGTTCAGGTTTTCTGAGAGGAGTCATTTCCATAATGAAACCGCTCCTTTGCCCGGGAAGAGTCCTCCCCAGGATCCACCCCATTGCCGCAATGATAACGATCTCAAACACATAGATAGAAACCGCAGGCCAGAAACCAACAAAAGTCCCTACAAGGCCCAGGATAATAACAGTTCTCGCAGAGCAGGGGACAAGAGAGATTAGAAGCGAAGCTATCCGCTTTTCCCTCCTTGTGCCGAGAGCATGCACTGCCATTATTGCAGGGACATTGCAGCCAAAACCAAGGACCAGGGGGATAACAGCCCTTCCGTGAAGCCCGAGCTTATGTGTCAGGTTATCCAGAAGAAAAGCTGCCCTTGTCAGGTAGCCTGAGTCCTCGAATATGGAGAGGATAGCATAGAAAACTGCAATGTACGGAATTGCAATTGCAAATCCGGCTTCTACGCCGCGCAGAGAGTAAAGAATCAGGTTTCTGAGGACAGGAGGCATGCCAAGAGTCATTGTTTCCATGGGCTGGATAATATAAGGCTCAAAGAGGTCGTTCACAATCCAGGTTTCAAGAAAGCCACCTATCCTGAATACAAGAAGAAACGTGATGAGTAATGCGGATATGAGAACCAGAATTCCGAAGTTGGGAGAGGTAAGAATTCGATCTATCCTGTCTCGAAACCTTTTTTTTGGCTCAAAATTTGAGACCACACTCTCCACTATAAACCCTGCTTCTCCGTACAGGTCTCTTGCGACGGTATCAGGAACCGAAATTCCATGATCGATTTCAATATTCTGCCTGAGGCGCCTGGCAGTAGAGAGAATTGCATGGGCTTCTGGAGGCATGCAGCATAGTTCTACAAATTCGGCGTCATTTAACAGGGCTGCGGTCTTGACACTTTGAGATGTATCGGGAAAAGTATAGTCAAGACTTGACAATGCCTGACGAATCCACTGGCTATATCTTATCCTGTGGTGCTTCTGGACTTTTCCTACCTCTCCGAGAGCTACAAGAACTACCTCATCAAGCCCTACCCCCCAGGTCGCAACAGTCGGGACCACCGGAAGACCAAGGAGTTCAGAGAGTTTATCCGTATCAATAATGATTCCAAGCTCTGCCGCCAGATCTACCTGGTTCAGGGCAATAACCATAGGGATATCGAGTTCCAGCAACCGAAGAGTCAAATAAAGATTTCTCTCAAGCCTGCTTGCATCAAGGACGTTAATAATAACATCAGGCGCGTTTTCAATGAGGTATCTCTTGGTTACCTTTTCATCTTCGTTTGTAACTCCGAGAGAATAAATTCCAGGAAGGTCAACTACTTCAATGGTTCTGTCTTTTACTTTCACATTTCCGGTTTTAAGTGAAACCGTAGTGCCCGGATAATTCGAAACTTCAACTCCGACTCCTGTAAGCCTGCTAAAGAAAACACTTTTTCCAACGCTAGGATTGCCTATGAAAGCGAATGTCAAATCATAAGAAGGACTATGTTGATCTCTATTTTCGTAATTACAGCATGAACTGGAAATCTTTACCACATCTCCATTAACCGCTCTCCATGCAAGTTATGCCAGCCTTATTCATTTTTACAGGTTCTTGCCTCTGGGAGTGATGAAAATTTTCTTTGCTATATCCCTTCCAAGGGCAATCTCAGACCCGAAAGCCATTACCGAGACACAGCCCTGTTTTTGCTTGCGCCGGACCTGAATATCTTCGCCGGTTATTATACCAAGAGAGGTTAAACGTTCTTTTGTTTCTCTTGGAAGGGTTACCCTGGCAATTGTGCCTGCACTTCCTTCTCTCATCTCATCAAGAGGGATGAACCCTTCTTCGCGCTGCAAATCATTTTTATCGATATTTATCGGATGCCCATCAGGGCAGTACTCCGGGTTTCCCATAAAATCATAAAGCTTCTCAAGCACCGAGTCCGATACCGCATGTTCAAGTTCACATGCTTCCTTATGTGCTTCCCTCCGGTCAAAGTCAAGGACTTCAGCCAGGAAGGTTTCAATCACCTGGTGCTTCCTTTTGATCCTGGCAGCTTCTTCAGCCCCTTTGTCAGTCAATTCAACCCCCTGGTAGGGTTTATACTCAACAAATCCCATCGAATGTAGCTTTTTTATCATTTCCGTCACACTGGGTGACGATACATTAAGTTCTTCTGCAATCTGTTTGGTTTTTGCAGGGCTCTGATTTTTTTTAATAAGGTATAGAATAGTTTCGAGATACTCTTCAAGTCGATCTGTATGCATTAACACCATCCCGCCAGCGCACCAGCGCATGTCCGAAATATCCAGGGCAAATAATTAGGACAACCTAAACAGCATGATCACTGGATAAATACTTTTTGTTTTTTATCTGTAAGAATAAACACCTATCGGAAATGTCCGAAAACAGAAGTTTATTACCTGAGCTCATCGAGAAAAGTTAAAATTAAAGATTACAGGAGGCATAAGAAAAAAATCTCTTAAAGCCCTGTAAAACTTTCAGATTCATAACCTTTACAGGGCTGTAAATCTTTCAGGCTTTAATAGATTTAAGAACCGCAATCTCGTTACAATCCGGAAATTTAGGGCATCTGATGCATCCGGACCAGATTTTTCTCGGGAGACTGTTTTTGTCCACTATATTGAAGCCCAGGGTTTCAAAAAACCCAGGCACGTAGGTAAGAGCAAAGACTTCTTTAATCTCGAGGTTTTTCGCATCCTCAAGGCAGGCTGAGACTAGCTTTGTGCCAACTCCTTTTCTTGCACAATCGGGTCTGACCGCGAGAGCAAGGATCTCTGCAAGGTCTTCCCATACGATGTGCAGGGCACAGCACCCCACGACTTCGCCTTCAATTTCACATACGTAAAAGTCCCTAATGTTTTCATACATCTCACTGAGGGAACGAGCAAGCATAAGCTCGTCCTTGGCGTAAATGTTGATGATCTGTTTCATCTCAACAACATCACTTATCCGGGCTTTTCTGATCAATTCCTGTTTCCTCTGAAGCGGTAATTCTATAATTTAATGAAAGTTATGCTGTTCTGCAAAGATTTACTGTACTGAAGATAGGAGATAATTGTATTTCTGAATAAGAAATTTTCCATAATTTACCTGGACATACCTGCAAAAACAGCCAGATAAAGAGAATGTAAAAACGGAAAAGGGTAACAGGAACAGGCAGGAAATGCAAAAACATACGAGTAAAAAATGGAGTTTAGCGGGCGCGAAGGGATTTGAACCCCCGATTTACAGCTTAGGAGGCTGCCGCCATATCCGGGCTAGGCCACGCGCCCATGATGAATTCCCTGAACACGGAATGAAACAGTATTGTAAAACTGCATTCCAGGTGAAAGGTGAAGTATCCATAATACCCTCATAAGATGTATATTTAATTATCGCTCCAAAGCCTGTAATTCTGCTCTATGAAAGATGTTGCAGGAAAGTTTTAAATCTAATGTAAACCATGTAACCAAACCAGGTTGACAATAAGGATTAAATTACAGAAAGATAGTTTCAGAGGGAGAGGCTAATGGATAATATAATTAACGATATTCTCCACACTACCCCGTATCCATCAAGAATTTGAATTCACCAGTCTAATTCATTCACCAGTCTAATTCATTACCAGTCTAATTCATTCACCAGTTTATTCGTTCACCAGTTTATTCGTTCACCAGTTCAATTCATTCACTGGTTCAATTCAAATATTTAAAAAAATATTTACCTGATGCTTTTTCGGTTATAAGAACTTAAACAAATAATAAAAACAAATAAAAACAACGAAAAAGCTGACAGAAAACCGGGTAAAGAAACAATATCAAAAAAGGAAAAAGCATGCATATAAGACATGATGATTCTTATCATTCCCACACTAATGAACTCAGGAAAATGGTCTTTGCATCTCTTTTTGCAGCCCTGACTGCTGCAGGAGCTTACATACAGATACCCGTACCTTTTTCACCTGTTCCTGTTACACTGCAGGTTTTCTTTGTCCTTCTTGCAGGGAGCATGTTAAAGAGCAAATGGGGAAGCCTGAGCATGATTGTGTATACCCTGCTGGGTGTTGCAGGGCTTCCGGTCTTTTCGGGAGGCAGTTCCGGGTTAGGAGTGCTTCTCGGGCCCACAGGAGGATATATCTTTGGTTTTATCATAGCTGCCTTCATTATAGGCAAGCTTGCTGAGAAAGCAGAACGCGCAGAAAAATCCGGACTTGTGGTCAATATCTTTAATATGAGCGCAGGAATTCTGATCATATATGCCCTTGGGGTTTTTCAGTTAATGATTGTAGCTGAAATGGGACTCAGGACAGCCCTTGCCCTTGGAGCTCTTCCCTTTATTCCGGGAGAAATAATAAAAACCGCAGTTGCAGCTTATATCGCTTCAACTTATAAGCTCTGAAACCTGAGACTCAATATCCTGCAAAAATGAGTCACAGGATTTTACTAAATAAATAATAAGCAACCCCGATTCCGCATGATAAGGCTCGAAAACGTATGTTATAATTACCCTGATGGAACCCCTGCTCTCAGAAACATACACCTGGCAATAAGAAAAGGGGAGTACCTCGGGATAATAGGCAGAAACGGAAGTGGAAAATCCACTCTTGCTCTTCACCTTAACGGGCTCCTGAAACCCCAGAAAGGAAAGGTCATGGTAAAGGGCATGGATACAGGAGAATATTCAAAAATCCGGGAAATCAGGAAAACTGTTGGCATTGTATTTCAGAATCCTGAAACCCAGTTTATTGGCAGGACCGTAGAAGAAGACCTTGCTTTCGGGCCTGAAAACCTTTGCCTCCCTCCGACGGAAATCCGGAAGCGGATAGATAGAGCCCTTGATGAAATAAAACTTCAAAAATACAGATACCATTCCCCAAAAGCTCTGAGCGGCGGGCAGGGACAGTGTGTGGCTCTTGCAGGAATCCTTACAATGGAGCCTGAATGCCTTGTTTTTGACGAAGTAACCTCAATGCTTGATCCTGATTCCGGAGAAGCTGTCCTTAAGCGCATAAAAAAGCTGCATGAAAAAGGTAAAACCATAGTATACACCACACATAACCTTGAAGAACTACATTCCGCAGACCGGATTATCGTAATGGACAGGGGAAGAATAGTGCTCGAAGGAGAACCCGAAAAAGTACTCCCGGATCCTTATCTTCGTGATATCGGGCTTACTCCGCCTTCCCTGATAGAACTTGCAGAGAACCTGAAAACCCATGGAATAGAAATCCCCTGGGATAAAACCTCTTCTCCTTCCAGTTTTGCGGAGGAAATATGCCGATTATTCTTGAAAACGTGAGCGTTTTTTATTCAAGAAATTCTCCTCTTGAAATTGCAGCCCTGAAGGATGTTAACCTGCGCATCGAAAGAGGGGAATTTGTGGGGATACTGGGGGAAAAAGGCGCAGGAAAATCCACGCTTACAAAACTGTTCAACGGCCTTTTGCACCCTGATTCCGGAAAAGTAACTGTTAACGGGCTTGATCCTTCCTCAAAAAAGGTTAAAAGCAGGGTAGGAATGGTATTTCAGCAGCCAGCTGACCAGCTCTTTTGCAGGACCGTATATGAAGAGATAGCATTCGGGCCACTGAATTTTGGATATTCCAGGAAAGAAACCGAAGAAAGGATCTTTGAAGCCCTTGAAGCTGTCTCTCTTTACCGTACTATGCTGTCCAGAGACCCTCTCAGCCTGAGCGGTGGAGAAATGCAGAGAGTCGCACTTGCAGGTGCCCTTGCCCTCAGGCCTGAATACCTTGTGCTGGACGAACCTATAACAGGACTCGACCCTGCCGGAAAAAAAGAAATCCTGGATACCCTTAAAAAAATAAAGGATAAAGGAACCACAATTATAACTGTAACCCACAACCTCAAAGGGTTTTTCCCATTACTGGAAAGAATAGTGCTTGTTAAAGAAGGGAGGATATGCTTTCAGGGAAGCAGAAAAGAATATATGGAGACTGAAAACGTTCCTCTTCCTCCTGTAGCTTCAATGATGAGAGAGCTTAAATCCAGAGGAATCCCGGTAGACCCGGGTATATTTACTGTTGAGGACGCCCTTGAAGAGATACTGAGGGTAAAATTACTGATTGAAAAGGAAAAGGCTGAAAAGGAGCCTGAAAAATGACCATAAAGGTCAGTCTGGAATCCGTAAAAAGTAAAAGAGAGAAGAGAGCATGAAAGAGCCTGTTTTCAGTTATATACCTGGAAAATCCTATTTACATAAGCTTGATCCCAGGACAAAGCTTGCAGCCGTAATGCTGCTGGGAATTCTGGTTTTCAGGACTGAAAGTTTTTTCGGGATGGGAGTTCTCTTTACATTTTTCATCGCCCTCACTTCATTCTCCGGACTGCCAGCAAGGGTATTTTTCCGGGCAGTAAGGCCTATGGTTCTGTTTATTATATTCATTTTTCTTGCGCAGTTGTTCTTCACAGAAGGACAGGCGCTGGTTTCTTTCGGGGTCCTGCACCCCACCTTTGAGGGGCTCCAGAACGGGATCAGGCTTTCTGCGCGGTTTATACTTCTCCTGCTTTTTGCCGCCCTTATGACGGCCAGTACTGACCCGTCCGCAATCACCAGCGGGATAGAGAGAATACTGCGTCCACTGCCTCTTAGCTGGATGGGTGTGAACTCCTATGAGCTTGCGACAATGATGAATCTCTCAATAGCTTTTCTGCCCATTCTTTTTGACAGGGTAGAACGGACAAAAGCCGCCCAGGCTTCAAGAGGCATGTATTTTGGGAAAAATCCTTTCCATTCGGTCCCTGCGCTTGCAATTCCCCTTATAAGAGGCGTTGTCAGGGACGCTGAAGAACTTTCCCTTGCAATGGAAAGCAGAGGATACCAGGGAAGCCGCAGAACCTCGATGCATGAGTTTGTAATGCAAAAAAGAGACTGGGCAACCCTTTTAATTCTGATAATTTTTGCAGTCCTTATGCTGAGGTTCTAAACGTATTTGAATGTGTGATCTATTTGGATAGTAGGTATGTAAGCCTTTAAGCCTTATTCCTCTGCAGATGCCCGCATAATAGTTTCATTTTTAGATTTTTCTTCTGCTCATTTTCTATTTTTATAATTATTTCTATTCTTATAATTATTTCTACTTTTATAATTATTTCTTTTTTATTGATTGTTTCTTCTTTTTAAGTATATCATCTTACAATCTCAAATCTGAGAAGTTCTTAGAAAGAGATTAATATATGAACAATTGTTCATATATTAATGCAGGATAAATGCGATCGCGTTAACCCCCAGGGAATAAAAACCCTGATGCAGAAGGTTCCTGATCCCGAACATATTACCAGGATGTCTGCAGTCTTTCAGGCGCTTCAATCGGACACCCGTCTGAAAATCCTTTTTTTGTTAAGGCAGAAAGAGATGTGCGTCTGTGAACTTGAACAGGCACTCGATGTCACGCAGTCCGCAGTCTCTCACGGGCTCAGGACGCTCAGGCAGCTTGACCTTGTAAGGGTGAGGAGGGAAGGAAAGTTTACGGTTTACTATATCGCAGATGAACACGTGCGCACACTCATCGAGATGTGCCTTGAACATGTGGAGGAAAAAGCGTGAGCACTGAAATCCTCATTTTCATTTTTGACCTTCTTTCAGGCATTCTCCTCTCTTCATGGGAAGTTTTTACAGAGGCTGCTCCTTATCTGATTTTCGGGTTTGCGGTTGCAGGAATCCTCAATGCTCTTGTACCTGACCAGAAAATTGTTGACTACCTTGGAGCCTCAGCAGGAAAAATCCGTTCAGTGATTAATGCTTCCCTGGCAGGACTTCCTCTCCCTCTCTGTTCCTGTGGAATTGTCCCGGCAGCCATGTCAATAAGAAAAAGAGGAGCAAGCCGGGGCGCAACCCTGTCCTTTATGATTTCGACTCCCGAAACCGGAGTGGATTCTATTGCTATCACCTACGCGCTCCTTGACCCTTTGATGACTGTTTTCCGCCCGCTTGCAACCATTGCAACCGCAATTCTTGCAGGGATTGCGGATAACCTGTTGATAGGGGAAGACTCTGAAAAAAGCGGAAATAAAAAACAGGAAAAAATTGGGAAGAGAACGGAAGTCCTTGCTGCCTCAACCCTTGTGGGGTTATCGTCAGCAGGAAGCAAATGCAGTTCTCCTCCATGCAGTTGCAGCACACATGAAATGCCAGAGACAGGAGAAAAGGAGCATGTTACTCTTGAAAATGTGCCTTTAAAATCCAGGACTCTCGAGATAAAGTCCGAACCTCGAGGAGATAGCCATTCCGTCAAACTTTCACCTTCAATGTATGTACCTGAAAACAAAGCCTCTTCATGCAGTTGTAATCACTGTGAGCAGGAGAAGAATGAGCTGCTCCCTGACAGGAAAACTAAAAAGTCCGTAAAAAAAGAGGTTCTGGAAGGGCTGAAGTATGCCTTCATAGAACTTCCCGGAGAGATTTCAAAATGGATGCTGGTCGGAATTCTGCTGGCAGGGATAATTTCCTATGCCGTCCCTGAGACTATAATCCAGGAGTACCTTGGAGGAGGTCTGAAGTCGATGCTTGTCATGCTTGCAGTAGGAATCCCGCTTTATATTTGCGCGACTGCTTCGACACCTCTTGCAGCAAGCCTTGTAGCCAAAGGAATGAGCCCTGGGACGGCTTTTGTTTTCCTGCTTGCAGGACCCGCAACCAATGCAGCAACCATAACAATGGTCGCCAGGTTCCTTGGAAAGCGTTCTGCAGCCCTTTACGTGGGAGTAATCTCCGTATGTGCGCTTGGGGCAGGAATCCTTCTTGACTGGCTTTACCTTACTCTGGGAATAAGCGCTACTGCAACCCTTGGAAGTGCAGAAGAACTGCTTCCAGAAAGTGTTAAGGCCGGTTTTGCAATAATTCTGCTACCTTTAATGCTATACGGAATTTTTCGCAGGAATGAGGAGTGCGGTTGTGCCGAATGCCATTGAGAAAAAGAAAGGGAGCAGATAGAATCAAAGAGGTAGAATGAAAGAAGTTAATAAGTACCAGATAATATAAATCCTCCTAAATAGAATAATCAGTATGAAGGAAAATCCTGAATACCAGGAAAAAAAGGAACCGAAAGAAAGCGAATTCAAAGCTCCGGAAGAACATGAAACCGGATATACCGAGGAGTCGTGGGAAAAACCTGAAAAAGCCATTGAAGAAAAAGGATCGACTATAGATCCTGAGTACCGGGAAAGAGAAGAGCCAGGCGCAAGAGCGTTCAAAGCTCCGGGAGAACATGAAACCGGGTATACAGAGAAATCATGGGAAAGACCTGAGAAAACTATGGAAGAAGGAAAAGAGGAAAGAACCAGGGCAGACTGGGAAACTCGCGAGAAGGAAAGCATGGGTTATGAAAAGGAAAAGCGCCTGACAAGAAGCAAAAGTGACCGCATGGTTTTTGGGGTCTGCGGAGGACTTGGAAAATACTTCGGTACTGACCCAACACTTATAAGGCTTGGCTTTGCTTTCCTTATATTGCTGAGTGGAATCATGCCCGGGGTCATAATATACATTATTATGGCAATAATCATGCCCCAGGAAGACAGCATTAAATGATACCCGAAAGCCTGAATAATCAAAGAAAAAAATACTGGACAAACAAACGAAACATCAATTGGAGATATACCGGAAATTCAGGCTCCGGGACTCCCGAAAATTGCTTTTTACTTTGAATTTTATTTATTCAACTTTTATTATTTACTCTAACTATCAGACCTGTTTTTTACTTCAAACTGTTTTTTATTTTTCTGCATAAAAAATGCGTAGAATAGGCATCTTAAAAAAGCTAAAGCTATGTAGAAATTACAGCAGAAAAGAAGAGAAATTAAAAAACCAATTTAAGCCTCAGGAAAAGATGTAAAAATATCAGGAAAAAATTGAGGATTGCTTATCAAAAGAAATCAAAAGAAAATAGGAAGAATAAACAAAGAAAATAGGAAGAATATAGGAAGAATAAACAAAGAAAATAGGAAGAATAAAGCGGGCTCGAAGGGATTTGAACCCCCGACGTCTGGGTTAGAAGCCCAGCGCTATATCCTGGCTAAGCCACGAGCCCTGTTTGCTAATTCTACTGCGGAATACGAAATGCGCCTTCTAAGATAAAAGCCTTTTGTATGAACGGGTAAATTTGGAAGTTATTAAATCTTAAAATATTTATGTGGGGCGGAATTGTAATATATATTCAGGATATACCCACTTCACTTGGAGCGTTTCTTTAAGACTTCCAGTATGGTGACTCTCTCGAAGTTCGGAGTTCTTTTAAGACCTTTGTACAGAGCTTACATACTGCTAAAAAGTGAAAAAATTAATTGGGCTACTGGCCTGTAGATCAAAGGCTGAACCGGATAAAGAGCTTCAGTTAAGTACTCTACAGGCGATAAAAAACCTAAAAGGATGATTTGCAAATGAGTGAGTTACTGATTTATTTAGACGGGAAATTTGTCCCTCGGTCCGAAGCTAAAGTTTCGGTTTATGACCACGGTTATCTCTATGGAGACGGTGTGTTCGAAGGCATAAGGGCATATAACGGGCGTGTTTTCAAGTTAAAGGAGCACGTTGACAGGCTCTATGATTCCGCAAAAGCAATCGCAATGGACATACCAGTTACAAAAGAAGAGATGACCGAGATAATCCTTGAGACCCTCAGAAAAAATAACCTCAAAGATGCTTACATCCGCCCTATCGTCTCAAGAGGAATCGGAGACCTCGGGCTTGACCCCCGCAAATGTGAAAAGCCGTGCATTGTCGTAATCGCCCAGGGCTGGGGAGCTATGTATGGAAACCTTTACGAGATCGGGCTCACAGGAGTCAGCGTCTGTGTCCGGAGAAATGCGCCTGATGCCCTGTCCCCTAATATCAAGTCCCTGAACTACCTGAATAACATCCTGGCAAAGATAGAAGCCAATGAAAAGGGAGGGGACGAAGCTATTTTCCTTGACCAGAACGGCTTTGTGTGCGAGGGATCGGGAGACAATATCTTTATTGTCAAAAACGATAAGGTCTTTACACCCTACACAATAAGCAACCTGAAAGGCATCACAAGGGCTACAGCTATCGAGCTCCTTGACGAGATGGGATACAAAGTTGTTGAAGCAAACCTCGGCCTCTTTGACCTCTATACCGCAGACGAAATTTTCGTTACCGGAACTGCAGCCGAATCTGCCCCCGTCACCAGACTTGACGGAAGAATCATAGGCACAGGCAAACCCGGCCCTCTGACAATGAAAATGGTCGAAGCCTTTGATAGAATAACCCGGAGTACGGGCACCCCAATTTACGAATAATGAATAATGATCAAAGAGTTGTTTGAGGGAAGAGAGCAACTCAATAGTAAAACAAGACCGCGGGATTTTTCCCGCCAAAAACCTTTTTTAGACCGGAATCTTTTTTCTATCAAAAACTTATTTCTATCAAAATCTTTTTTCTATCAAAATCCTTTCTCTGTTAAAGTCTTTCTTCATTCAGAATTTTTTTCGACCAGAACTTTGTTATCTAACCATTTTTAGCTTAGAATTGTAAACTGGGATTCTTTTAGTTAAGGTTATTAGCTGAGCCCGTTTTAGCTAAGACCAATGATTTTTCAGTGTTTAAGCGAGTATTCTCTCAAAAAGGAAAAACTTTCCGCTGGTTCCAATATGTTCCATTATAAGAATGTTAGAAATACCGGGATAGGTACACATGTATCAGGAAACGCTATTAAGGTAAAAATTAATCTGGAAACTGATAAGACACGGGTTTGATGCTGATGAAACGCAAAGAATTTCGAGAACTTGTTTCTGTAGAAGAGGCGCGAAAAATAATAAACAGCCTTGAGATCCTTCCGGAGAAGGAAAATATAACCCTTGAAAATGCTTCTGGAAAGACCCTTGCAGAGGATATAGTTACCGGAATTAATGTACCCCCTTTCGCAAGAGCCGTTATGGACGGCTATGCTGTCAGGGCAGAAGACACATACGCCAGCAGTGAAACAGAACCTGTAAAGCTTAAACTCCTTGGAAATATCCCGGCAGGATCGGATGCAAAATTCGAGGTTTTGGCAGGAGAAGCTGTTGAGATTGCAACAGGAGCCCCAATTCCCGAAGGGGCTGATGCTGTAGTTATGGTTGAGTATACTTCCGAAGAAAATGAGACTGTATCTGTTTTCATTCCTGTAACAATTGGGGAAAATATCATGAAAGCAGGCTCAGATATTCAGAAAGGAGAAAGGGTGCTGCGGAGGGGAAGAAAACTCGGCACAAGAGAAATAGGGGTTCTTGCTTCCATAGGAAAAAAAGAAGTCCCCGTACTCAGGCTGCCCGTTGGAATAATTTCTACTGGAGATGAACTTGTCAATCCCGGAGAAAACCTTGCTTATGGGAAAGTGTATGATGCAAATTCATATACACTTTATGCAGGAGTTCAGGAATGCGGAGCATTGCCTTTGCTTTATGGGATTATGGAAGACGACGAAAGCGTAATGAGAAAAGCTCTTGAAACCGCAGTTTCCGAGTGTGCCCTGATCCTGACTTCGGGAAGCACATCCTCAGGGGTAGGGGATGTAATGTACAGGTTAATAGATGAAGCAGGAGAGACTCTTGCCCATGGGATCAATATAAAACCCGGAAAACCTGTTGTCATCGGTATCATAAAAGGGGTCCCGATTATCGGGCTTCCCGGAAATCCCACATCTGCTTTAATGATCTTCAATGAATTTGTGGCTCCTCTATTGAGGAAATCCCTTGGAGCAGAAGCAGGGATTAGAAAAACCGAAAAAGGAATAATGGGTACGGACCTGAGGTCCGAGGGGAGGCAGCAGCTTCTTCCTGTAGGGATAGCAAGGGGGAGAGTCTATCCTGCAGACAGGGGTTCGGGAGCCATAACTTCACTTGCCGGAGCAGATGGCTTTATAGAAATTCCACCGAAAACAGAGTTTATAGAAGCAGGAACTCCGGTGGAAGTGACTTTTTTCGGAGAAGTTGAAAAACCGGATCTTCTGATAGCAGGCGGATTCTGTCCCGGAATCGACATTCTGGAAGACCTTAGCGGACTTCGGTTCAGGACTCTCTATGCAGGTTCAAGCGGAGGCTTCAGTGCAATTGCTGCAAAGACAGCTGATATTGCAGGCGTGAATATGCCTTCAAAACCAAAAGGGCAGGCAGGAATTCTGTACAATACCCCGACAATCGAGAGCATGAGACTCTCAGGCGCTGTACTCGTCAAGGGATACAGGCGGGAAGTAGGGCTGCTAGTCAGGCAGGAAAGTCGGATTACCGGACTTGAAGATCTGAAAGGCAAACGTTTAATAAACCGGAACAGGGGTTCGGGTATAAGGGCGCTCCTTGATATGAAGATAGAGGAACTGGCAGGAGAAAAGGGGATTAGCAAAAAAGAGTATATAAATTCCATACTGGGATACTCTTCCGGAGCCAAATCCGAAGTTGCTGTCTGCGAGGCAGTTCTTTCAGGGAAGGCTGATGCCGGAGTGGGTTTAAAGGACAGTACGGAGAAGAATAACGGCCTCAAATTCATAAAAATCGCAGAGGAAGAATATGATTTCCTGGTTAGAAAAGAAGTTTTTGACACTCGCGAAGTAAAGAAGTTTCTTCAAACTCTCTGCTCTGCAGAGTTTGCTTCAAAAGTCCCATCAGGACTGCGAGTGTATGAGAGAACAGGTGAAGTTATTCATATTGAATAAAACGTCTCTCGTGTATGGACGTCTGATTCGCATAAATCATCTGTTACGCACCAATTGCCAGAAGGGAACGCATCAATAAGGTTTAAATATTATTATACTTATTCAGTGATATAAATACGAGACTACTTTAAAGCTGCGATTAGTCAATAAAAATCGTGTCGCAGTAACAGACCATTGTGAAGTGATTTGAGCAATAAAACCCATTCAGGGCAATAAAATCATTCCATAGGTATATATATTTCATCCAACTATTCAGGATAAAATATCCAGATAACGGATCTGTTTTGGATCAAAAAAGCTCATAGAGACCGTTTGGATGCGGTCTCTTTTTCACGAAATATAAAATTACTATAAGATCATTTCTTCAGTCCCGAAATCGGCAGGTTCCAGATGAGCAGCATACAGGAGCAAATACAGGAAGTAGAAGAGGAAATCCGAAAGACCCAGTACAATAAGGCGACTTCTCACCACATAGGCAGGCTGAAAGCCAAAATAGCCCGCATGCGGGACGAAATAGAGAAGAAAGCTTCCTCAAAGGGTGGAGGAGAAGGTTACTCGGTCAAGAAGTCAGGAGACGGCACAGTTACTCTCGTAGGCTTCCCGTCGGTAGGAAAATCCACGCTTCTTAACAAAGTTACCGGCGCAAAATCAGAAGTAGGCGCATATGAGTTTACCACCCTTACAGTTGTGCCTGGAGTTCTTGAACATAAAGGTGCAACAATCCAGTTCCTTGATGTACCAGGGCTTGTAAAAGGCGCATCTTCAGGGCGAGGGCGCGGAAAAGAGGTCATATCGGTTATCCGCAATTCCGATATGGTTATCTTCCTGCTCGATGTTTTCCAGCCAAAGCACTACGAAGTGCTTATGGACGAACTTTACCAGGCAGGAATCCGCGTGGACGAAGTGCCTCCTGATGTCACAATTAAAAGGAAAGACAGAGGCGGAATAGAGATAAACTCAACCATCGACCTTGACCTCGATGATGAGACCATTAAAGCTGTGCTGGACGAATACAAGATCCACAATGCCCACGTTCTTATAAGGGAAAATATCACTGTAGACCAGCTTATCGATGTGGTTCTGGGCAACCGGAGTTATGTCCGCTCTTTGATTGTAGTCAACAAAGTGGATCTGGCATATCCTCAACTGATAGAAGAATGCAGAGAGATATACCCGGACGCGATTTTCATCTCAGCCCATGAAGGCATTAACATAGAAACTCTCAAGGATGCTATTTATGACTGCCTGGGATTTATTCGAGTCTACCTGAAACCTCAGGGTCAGCCGGCAGATATGGAAGAGCCTCTCATAGTAATGAGCGGGACAAACATAGGTCAAATTTGCGACCGCCTGCATCGTGACTTCCGTAGAAAATTCCGCTATGCCCAGATATGGGGCTCGTCTGCAAAACATCCTGGGCAAAGAGTTGGACTTGAACACATCATGGAAGATGAAGATATCCTTACGATAATCATCCAGAAGTAAGATAATTAAAAAATTAAAAGAAAAAGGAAAGCGAAAGACAAAACAGCCTTTCGCACCTATAATTTATTCACATTTTTTCTGAATACAGGCATGCGTCTGACCCTTAAAATCAGACATATCGAGACTTTATATTGAGATCTGACATTTTCCAAACCCAATTATTAAATCCAACTTTTTTTCAAATCAAACCTTTTTCTAAACCGATCTTTTTAATTATTCTTTTTAACCTTATACTCTCAGAGGACCCGTATTGTTTCAGAGTCTCCGGAGAAAACATTTCCCTTATTGCTATCACCGGATTCAATTGAATTTTTAGCCTCAACTTCCTCTTCGAATTCCGCAGCACATTCAGCCGGACTTTTCCTTGTGGGTTGTTCGTGGACTTTCTTTTGAAGAACAACCTTCCCGCCTATTCCGATGCCATACCTTCTTTTTGCAGCCCCGATGACTGCTGCCAGCATACCGGAATAAGAGATATTTGCATAAGCTGCCATCTTGGCAAGATGCCCGTCCCAGCACCATCCCGGGTTAGGGTTTACTTCAAGCAGTTTCGGCCTGCCTTCGGCATCAAGCCTCCAGTCAAAGCGGGCATAGTCGCGGCATCCCAGCCTTGTAAAGAGAGCAATGCAGCTCATTACAACTTCCTTCTCTGTCTCTTCAGGGAGCCCTGCAGGAACGGATTTAATCTTCCAGTAAGGAGAATCAGGGAGCCATTTAGCCTCATATCCGCAGATCCTGGGAAGTTCCTCAGGAACAGCAGAGTAATCTTCTTCCGTGATAGGCAATACAGTACAGGCAGGCGGGTTTCCGATTATGCCGACACTGATGTCTTTACCGGGAAGGAATTCCTCCAGCAGGAAAGGCTTATCTGACCCTATCTTTTCCCGAGTTACTTTCATGATCTCCAGCAATTCTTCCTTGCTATGAACTATGCTTTTCTGTGTAATCCCAAAGCTTGAATCTCCTGAATTGGGTTTTAAAATCAGAGGAAAAGAGAGAGAAAGCCTGGAAATATCAGAATCTTCAGTAAGGAGAATTCCTTTTGCCACAGGAATATTCATCTCACGGGCTGTTCCTCTCACAAGAGACTTATCATAGCAATAAGCAAGGCACTGGGGACCTGCACCTGTGTAAGGGATGTTAAGCTGTTCGAGCATTGCAGGAACATGCAGTTCTTTTGTAGGGTCGTTGCAAAAGCCTTCATCACAGAGGTTAAGCACGAGATCGATTTTTCCCGCCTTCTTTTTAAGGTCATCGAAGAGGGTGTCGTGCCTGTCAAGAAAAATGAATTTCATATAAGGAATTTCAACGAGAGCCTTCTTCATCCGGTTAACAGTCTCGAAATCGTCATCGTCAAAAACACAGGCAGGCTTGACCTGGTCTTCTTTCCTCGGGTCTCCGAGCACAACTGCAACGTTAAGAGGCTTTTTACCTTCGGCGTTTGGATAGGATGTAGACATCCAGGCTTTCTCAACCGTAGCTGAAAGAATAAGCCTCTGCTCCATCATTCCTGCATCCTGGGTTCCTGTTGATACGGGGCTGAAGGTTGTGTGGAATGCAGGACTGCTAAAGCCTGATGCTGTAAGCAGGTCAAAAAGGCTCTCTTTGTTGTATAGCCTTTCAGCATAAAACTGATCTGCAATTATTCCTCTGTCATTACGGCATATAACCTCCCTGCAGATCAGACGTTCGCCATCGGATGAAAGGGCTCTTTCCCTGCATACAAAATATTTCCTGTCCAGCCATTCCCATGATCTTGGCTGGAAATTCTTTTTAAGATAATCCCCATCTGAGGCGTCTATAAAGACCCTGCCCCCGGGCTTCAATACCCTGAACACTTCTTCAAGCACTTTTCGGTCCTGCAGAGTGGAATCAAAGTATCCAAAGCTGTTTCCAAGAATGGTAACTACAGAGAAGGTATCTGATGGGTAAGGCAGTTTTCTTGCATCCCCTTCCCTGAACCTGACCTGCAGGTTTTCCTTCTGAGCTCTTGTTCTTGCTTTCCGGATAAGGTACTGGGACCTGTCATAGCCTTCAACATTTGAAAATCCTCTCCTTGCTAATTCCAGGACATGCCTGCCCTGCCCGCAGCAAAGGTCAAGAACAGAATCTTCAGGATTAAGGCCGAGTATGGAGATAACAAGATCTGTCTCCTTTTTTGTAACTTGCATATCATCCAGAAGGTCTGCATCTGTTTTGAGATAGAGAGAATTAAAAAGAGTCTGCCACCAGTCGGACCGGACATGAGTTTCAAGGTCCTCAACGGGTCCGAAGGTTTTCGTCTGTACTGTACCTTTAGCGCGTTTGCGCTTAGTATTTGAATCGGTAGTATTCTGGGTCATGATTTGATATCTTCCCGAAAAAAATGTATGTGCTCTCAGTATATCAAGTTTATCGGAGGGTTAGGAAGCATTTATATACTCGAAGGTTAACCGAAAAAAAATGTCAAAGGATTAACAGGAGTTGAAACGGGATTTCCAGTTATAGTGAGTTTTTTAACCCAGTTTAGAAAAAAGGTTTGTCTTCAGGGTTCAAAGGAATATATAGTAAATTATAGCATCTAAAATTGAAATTAAGCACCCTATTCTTGCGAATTCAAAAAAAGAAAATGTTTGACCTTCTTTTTCTGCGTTTTGAAGAATAATAACATTGCTTGCAGCTCCCAAAATCAAAAAGTTCCCCGCAATTGTGCTTCCAGCAGCGAGAGCCATTAACTGCCCCTGGGAAACCTCGCTCCCCATAGCAGGAAGGTAGAGCGCAACAAAGGGTACATTAGAAATAAGCTGGCTAAGTCCTATGCTGACAGCCAGGATCATAGGAACAGAGCCTAATTGCGGAGACATCCTGTCAAGCAGTTCCTGGCATGTCCCGGAAATCCAGACGCTTTCCATAAGCACGAACATAGAAACAAAGAAAACCAGAGTTGTCCAGTCAATATTCTTTACGACCTCGGTTCTCTTTTTGCTGAGCAATATAGGAAAAGCGGATATCAAAGCGATCCAGCTTAAACTGAAATCCCAGGCAGGTAAAAACTCCACAAAAAAGACCTTACATGTGATAAGAACCAGCAGGAGGGATAGGGCTCTTTTTGAGATTTTCGCAAGTTCAGGGTCTGAGATAACCTCTTCAGAGTGGATCAATGCTGGTTTTCCGAACTCCTGGCTGAAAAAGAGCTTGAGCACAGCGTAGACAAGTACAAGGTTTATAAGGGTTGGCAGAGCCAGGGAACTTAAAAATGCTACAAAAGGTGATTCAAGGTTTCCGTCAATTGCAATCAGGAGATTCTGAGGATTTCCAATTGGGCTCATGACGCTGCCTGTCGTTATTCCAAAAGCCAGGGCAAAGAGCATAAGTTTGGGAGATATCCCATATTTTCGGGAAAAACGCAAAACCAGCGGAGTGCCCATAATCGCAAGAGTGTCATTCATAAGAACTGCTGACAGGAGCCCTGTAGAAAAAATTACAAGCAAAACCAGCTGGTCCGTATTTTTCGCCTTTGAAACTATCCGGCTCCCAAGACAGGACAGATATCCGCTTCTGTTAAGTGCTTCACCAACGCAAAAAGCCCCGAAAAGAAAAAGCAGCACATCCAGATTAATTGCCCTGAGAGCCTCTTCAGGAGAAATCTCTCCCAGAAGAAGAACAGATAGAGCCCCAAAGGTCATAACCTGCCAGATCTGCAGCCTTAAAGACCCGACCTGCCTCAGGGCAGTAAGCAGGAGAACACAGAGGAGAACGAGAATTGAAATGTCAGGCGAAGATATAAAAGAGGATGTAAGAGACTCTGTTACCATAAATCACGCAAGCCTGTTAACATAGATTCCGAAATCTATTAATATAAACTTTGGAAGTGATACATTTAAAAGTATAAAACCCCTTCGCTTGCGACCGAAGACACATGGAAATAGCAGAATTCTGAGGTATGATCTGCCGAAGAATACGAAAAAAATGGTTGCAAGAAGAATGAGAAAAAAAATGGTTACAGGAGGAATAAGAAAAAAATGGTTACAGGAGGAATAAGAAAAAAATGGTTACAGGAGGAATAAGAAAAAAATGGCTACGAACGTTAAAAAATCAAAAAATTATGTAAGAAATGAAAGAACCCTGTAAAGCAGGGCGAAGAAAATTTGTTTTACTCAAGCGTTTCTATTTTTTCTTTCTTGACAAAAGGTTTACTGATTTTCTCCGGCATCCATTGAGGCCTGTTTTTTGGAGCTGCGACAACCTGCTTCCATGCCTTAAAGACGTGAACTTTCTTTGTGCCGCGCTCTCTGAGCCTGATAATGTCTGGTTTTGATTTGGTCCCTTTGCCGCGGTTTGCAGCTTTCAGAGCAGCCTGCCGTGGTTGTTTTCCGGTGAAAACTCCGTGTTCATTGCCATCCGCATCTCTCAAAACGAAATTTCGTGTGTCAGACATAGTGTTCATCTCTCAAAGTATATTATTAGAGAGTGATTAAGTTTAAAGTATATATAATTTTCTTATAATGTGGTCAATTGTCATTGCTTTCATTTAGCCAGAGAGATCCTGGACACAGTAAAATATGCCTTCCGAGACCGAAAAAACAACCGGTACGGAATAATTAGCTGCGAAACGTTTAAGATGGACACTGAAGGATTACAAACTATGACAGAAATGTTTACGTTTACTGCCATGGTGCAAAAAAAGGAGGGCGACTGGTATATATCTTCATGCCTGGAACTGAATATATCGAGCCAGGGAAAAACGATTGAAGAAGCAGTTTCGAACCTGAAAGAAGCAGTTGAGATCCATATTGAAAGAGAGGGGCTCGATCTCCCGATCAAGCGGCCTTTTTTGACTACATTCAAGGTAGCCGGGAAAAGGTCAGAAGAGAAAAAACCACAATAAGAGAATGGTGTTAAGAAAATGGTGTTAAAAAAAGCCCGGAAAAGAGGAAGTAAGAAAAAGCCCGAAAGCACTATGTTCCGACTGTAGCCCCCGATACAGTTGTTCCAGAGATATGCACCCCCATGCATATTATTCCGAAACAGGATCAACAGCTTTCGGGCAATTCTTTTACTCACTTATTCATACCCGTTGCTCACTCGTTCTATCTGTTCGCTCCCGGTTACAATTATATAATTGACTCTTGATTATTTTAAATTAATTATATCAAAAATTGTCCGATAGCGAAATATATTTTCATACAAAAGAATTCAGAACATGAAAAGAATTTAATAAAAAATATGTTTTTAATTGCTTCACCACTCAGCGTAAGGCATGATTACATGAATAGTAGTTAGACTACCCATAGCAATTGGATTGCTTGTTTTTCAAAAGCTGGAGCTTATCCTGAAGCCTGAAAAACAATCTTTGAAAGAGGGGCAGGCCGTTAGTCTCACAAAACCATAAAAAATCTAACCATAAAAGATCCGGAGATTAATCAAAGACTCTGGCGAAAATATAAAGGAACTCTATCCAGTAAATTTTTTTCTGCACTTAAATATCGGTAATGAACAAATTGTAGAGATTGGAAGACATTAGACCGGAGAAAAAAGTGTAAAATAGTGTAAGAAAGAAGTGTAAGAAAAAGCCTGAAGACGCTACATTTACTGCGTCCCCCGACACAGCCTCTTTAAAATTATACTCCCCCAAGCATAATAATTTAAAGAGGATATCAGCTGTCTCCAGGCAGTTTTTTGGTGGTAGATTGTGTGGTTACCCCATCCTGCTTCCCAACTGCAATATATTGAAAGAATGTAAAATATTTTAAATTAATTATGTAAAAAATTGTTTAATAATAAATTATATTGCTAAACGAAAAGTTTCAAAGCAAGCATAAATTATGCAAACGGATTATTTTTTTGCCAGGAGAACTAAAAATACTCCACCGGAGCCACATAATAAAATCTACTCAATAAAGAAAAGCAGAAACGTTTACTCAGAGGCTGGGAACTAATTAAGGTTAGTATAAAGAATCTACAAAATAAGAAAAGTACTGAAGATAAAGGAAAGACAGTAAAAACGATCATAAATTGATGTAAAGGACTGGGAAGCACTAAAGGAATGGAAAGCACTAAGAAAGAGTACCTGATGCAAGAAGAAGCCCGGAGTCACCGTCATCATTCTCTGTGTCCCCCAACACAGCCGCCCTGAAAAATGTTCCCATCAAACATATCCAGAGCAAGAACAGGTAACTCCGGGCATTTCTTTCACAATCCGCTATTACTTCGCTATTCGGTCATACCTCTATCTCTTCCTACTCCGGAATATAGTATTAATCTAAAATACTTTAAATTAATTATGTGAAAAATTTTTTGCAAACAAAAAACATTGTGATGAAAAAAGTTTTAAAGCCAGCAAACGGAATTTCATATGAGTCAATATTTAGCCTGAAAATCTCGCAAAAAAGTTCGGAGATGGCACAAAAATTAAGTACATGAATTAAGCTATAAGTAAAAGCTTTCATGTGCAGTCCTGTAGGGTAGTGGTCAATCCTTCGGGCCTTTGGAGCCCGGGACAGCGGTTCGAATCCGCTCAGGACTATAAAACATCTTTAATAGTTTTTAATCAATACTACTATCTTGAAAATATACATCGATCAAAGCAAGCTCTAAATTTATTCTCCGTTAACTGTAAAAGCTGCCCAATAATAGGGGTGCTGGAAAGGCTTTTTCTCTGGAGATTCTTCGGCCAGTTTGAGATAACGTTCTATATATTGTTCTATATTTTCTTTGCTTTTACCTTCCCATTTGCCCGAATAGTAGCATTTTTCCATATAATCTGTTACCTGCCTAGATGTAAGATCTCTGACCCATAGCTGAGCTTCCTGTAACGCCTCAGGAATATCCATTCCTTCAACAATATGATTGGAGTAGAACTGCTCCATCAGCATGGCTGTTGAAATATCCGGGACTGACCAGAGACTGCTAACCACGCATGGAACACCTGCAAGCATAAAACCTGCAGGAAGGCCAACAAACTCATCGGCGTTACCTATCAAAATACTGGCAACACCTGTTTCACAGGCAGATAGCGTAACCAACCTTGTTGAGGATATGTTCACTTCGTCATTCTGAAGGTCGGACAGGCTAAGAGTTTGTCCGCCTGCAAGGTAAAGTCCGGACTGGGCAGGATCATCCCAGATGTAGCTGCCATGACAGGAGAAATGGAGATATGCCTTTCCAGGCACCTCTTTTAAGACAGCAGTTTTTGTACCAGTCTTACCCACATTCACCTGGCTAGACTCGAAAAGTCTTGATATTGCTTGACCTTCACAGCCTGAAAATGCCAGAGCAGGGTCCTCCTGGGGATTAATTACAGCATAAAGGCTTTTTCCTTCGGTTGTCATAGCATCATTCTGCATCTCTTTCAGTAACGGAATAGAAGGAACATAACTTATGCAATAACGCTGGCAGAGGGGCTGCCCATCGGATAGAGGAACCGCATGCAAGGGTAGCAGAAATAGACCGCCAGAAGGCAGTAGGATTAGTCTTTTAATTTGAGGTGGAAGCTCTACGAGGAGTGGAGAGAGAAGCCTGTGACCAATGATAGATAATACCTCATTTAAAGTATTTTGCCATTCCTTAAAGATGCTTTCATAATTTTTATGTGCCTCAAGAAACTGCTCCTTATTTTCGGTAGTTTTCTCCTTCACATACTCATTAACATAGTGATAATAGGTTTCCGAAGCATGTTGATAATTTGCATGACTACCTACCCACCCGCCTTTAATGTTACCCTGATCATCGGCATTAAAAAGCAGGCGATTTAAATCCTTAGTTTTGAAGTCAGGTATACCCGCTGATTGTATACTGTTTAATTCACTAATTAAGAACCCTATGCTGCCTTTGTCTGTTATGCAGAATGTAAGAATTGCTGTTTCATCATCTAATACCGATAAGATATCCAGGGTCTCAAGCTCCTTCTGGAAGCCAGGATTATAAGCTTGTACAACCTTTTCTGCTTCGCACAGGTCCTTAAGGGTTTCTTGAACACTTTTTTCCTTTAAAGCATAATCTTTCCGGGTAGAGAGCTTTATAGCATTACGGTACATTTCCACAGCCTGCTCGTACTTCGCCCATTCCGTATCTGGGACACCTCCTGGTTTTTTCATCTTCAGTCCTGACGCTTCATTGAGCAAGCGGACCTTGCCTCTCTCAAAGGTAATCAGTGCTTCATTCTCCAGGTTCATACGGTAAGCTGCCAGAGCAGCATTCCGGAAGACACAGGCATTCTTACCTGCCTCGATGCTCTTGCTTCCCGCAGATAAACCAGACCTGTAAAGAAGGCCGTCTGCCTTTATGGCATCCTTATAACTCTCAGCTGCATTTCCCCACTGTTCCGTATCAAAGTACAGGTCTCCCAGGAGTCTGCATGTTTTGAGAAAATCATGTGGCATTGATTCAAGTTTGTAGATCTCAAGAGCGCTATGGTAATGACTGATTGCCTTTCCTATGTTCCTGGATATATCTCCCCAAACACGATCACGATAGGCATTTCCCAGATTATTCTGAGTTTCGGCCCAGTCCTTCGGGAAACTTTTACGCGTATACACTTTAAGAGCCATGTTGTAATGTTCTATGGACTGCTCAAGGTTTTCCGCTTTGTCTCCCCGAATACGGCTAGAGTAGGCAAGTCCCAGACTGTTTTGAATCATAGCCCAGTCCGCCGGGAAGCCCTTACGGGTATACACCTCAAGAGCCATGTTATAAAGTTTTATGGCGTGCTCAAGGTTCTCTGCTCTGTCTCCCCAGACACGATCACGATAGGCTTCCCCCAGATTTTTCTGGGTTAAAGCCCACTGCGCTGAAAAAATATTTTGCGTGTATACCTTCAAAGCCTTGTTATAGTGTTCTATAGCCTGCTCAAGGTTTCCGGCTCTGTCTCCCCGAATGCGGGCACGATAAACATTCGCCACATTGAATTGAATCAAAGCCCATTCGGCCGCGAAATCCTTATGCGTATACACCTCAAGGGTCCTGTTATAAAGCACTATAGCCTTCTCAAGGTTCTCAGCTTTGTCTCCCTTAATACGGCTAAAATAGGCATTTGCCAGATTGTTCTGAGTTTCGACCCAGTCAGCCGGAAAATCCTTACGCGTATACACCTCAAGTGCCCTGTTATAACTTTCTATAGCCTGCTCAAGATTCTCGGCCATATCTCCTTGAGGATTTTGATACAAACTGTCACCCAATATCACCTGTAGAACAGCCCAGAGTTTAGGGCTGGACTTGCATTGGACCAGGGATAATGCATGCCGAAGCAGCATGATTTTTCTCGGCATACTATTAGGACTCCAGAGGCTGTCAATCTCTACGAGTATCAATTGCAGGTCTTTTATGGATACTTCATTTGGTAATATTGAGGACTGATCTTTTTTATTAGTTCCAAAAAGCCTGCTCCAAAACCCCATTATGATAACCTCTATTATCAGGGAGTCAAAAAAATGAGTATCATATTCTACATAGTTTTCCGGTTATCTCATTACTCGTTATATCTTTCAATCTAATATCTAGTTGAATATATGTTTATATCAATATAGAGGAAATTCGATTAAGAAAAATCGTGTTCTTTGTCCAGGAACCGCCCCACAAGTATAGCTGCTGAGATATCTGGAGCTGATCAGGACTGCTTACAATGGATGGAATACCTGGCACGCATAAAGCCTACAGATAGACCAGCAGACTCATGAGCGCTGCTTTCGAGGTCTCGGGAATTCCAGTCTCCCAGGAAGAGGATGTAAGCAGCCTTGCTGAAGGTATTCAACACTGAAGACGCTTATCTTATGTGAGAGATAGGGCACTCAGGACGATAAAAATATTTTACAAATCTATTTTTATAAATTAACTAAAAAAATTCTGGACAAACGAAAAAAATAATTTTTATCAGACAGCACGTCCAGTTGTATATTGATCTGCTGTATATGAATGCAATAATCAGCTGTATATGAATGCAATATTAAGAGTTATATTCGTTAATTCTTTTTTCGATCAATTTACTTTAAGATTACCACGCACAAATCCATCGTAAACTTAAGCTATCCTTTACGATCTTTCCTCAAAGACCGAATCCTTGATCCTGATTCTATTATCAGTAGAACGACCTGCCGCACATTAAAATATTTTGAAGAATGCTTTTTTCAACACTTAACAGGTAAATTTTTTTAGTACATGAGGATTATATTCTAACATATTTGGGGACGCAAAATGGACGAAAAAATGCAAATAAACAGATGGAATAGTAGAAAAAAGATAATAATCTCCAGCCTGATTTTGATTTTTTTAATAGCAGCTATTATTGTCTTCCTATCAACTGAACCTCTGGGTAAAACAGTTTATGTAACTGCCAGTGGTAGTGGAGATTTCAACTGCGATGGTATAGATGATCAGGTTGAGATAAATAAAGCTCTAACTTACGTGGCAGAAAATCCTGAATTCACAACTGTCCGTCTGGAGGGAAATACCACATACACAGTATCAGGCAGTATTCTTATCGGAAGTAATACGGTTCTGGAAGGAGATCCCACAGCTGTAATCAAACTTGAGGATAAAGCAGATTGGCCAGCAGATAAGCCTATAATTACGCAGATGAATAGCTCCGGAAACCATGATATCACCGTAAGGGGCTTTGAGATAGACGGAAACCATGATGGCAATGCGGAAAAGAAGAGAGGAGCAGGGTATTATAACCTGATTCATTTCCTTAATTCCGAAAACATACAGGTATATGATCTCTATATGCATGACAGCCACGGAGACGGGTTAAAAGTTACAAGATGTTCAAACATTCAGTTTTACAACAACAGAGTGTACAAGTTAGGTCATGATGCCCTCTATGTCATATATTCTTCAAATGTGGAAGCCTGGAATAACAGAATAACATGCAGAACAAACAGCGGTTTGAGAATTTACAACTCGAATTATGTAAAATTTTATAACAATACCATTAACTCCGAGGGAGAAGGAGGAGCAGGAATTCAGGTCCAGAAAGATGGCTCATCGGTTGTTATGGATGATATTGAAATATTCAACAACCTGTTGTATGAAACCAATGCAGCAGGCATCTGGATTACGGGTTACGGATCCAAATATTCCAAAGATACTGCAAAAGATATACACATCCATAATAACAAAATCTACAGAACCGGCACCAATCAGGGCGCTGATTGGGCAGGAGGCGTGGTGCTTAGCGGGTTTCAAAACACCCTTATAGAAGACAACCTGTTCGACGGATGCTATGGTGCAGCCATTGCCCATAAAAGAGTCAGCTCCGCATTTACGGCTCCTGAGTCAGGGTATACGACTATTGTAAAAAATAACATAATTATTAATACCCAGCCAAGCCATACAGCCGGGAAAGGATATGCTATATTTAACAAGTTGAATAATACCCATTCATTTATTCTTGAAAACAACTGCCTTTCAAATAACACCGGTGGAAATTACTTATATGCAAATTCAACATCCGATGTTAATGTTGATAATGGGTATGTCGAACAGGTAAGTAAGAGTGAATCCATGAGGAAAGAATTCCGATGGACTGAGGCATTGTCTGCGGGAACGAAATGACCTTAATGAGGTTGATTCCTGCGAAATAAGCAAGCAATCCTGAACACTTCTTACTTTATTCTTCATAGAGTGCAACAGCTGCTTACTGTTGCACCCCAATCATATTTTCTCAGATATTCATTATTCGCGTCACGCAGGCTCATATATTAATTGCCGAGCAATTTCCAGGTATGGACGCATTGGGAAGGATTATCCCTGTATCTCAGCCAGTTACTTTCGCATTTTTCTTTTCAGCATCTTCCCGGATATCCAGCCGATATCATTATAAGCAGGATTTACCGGCACGCTCATGTAATATTTCGTTTCGGATTAAGCCAGCCCTTTTCTTTAAAAAGTGCGCAGAAAAACCTGTCAGATTAGAAATTAACCGTACGTACCGAGCAAATCTACTCGAGCAGATCTAACTCACAGAAAAGTTATTGTAAAAAAGGTCGTTGAATCAAAAATAAGTCAGGTAAAAGTCAGGTGGTTCACAGGGATCCTGTGTCAATGAAGTAGATTTCGGGATCAGCTTTCAGACTGTCCTGAATTCGCTTCATTTTAAGCTTACGCGTTAATGAAGTAGATTTCAGGATCGGTTTTCAAGCCGTCGTGAATTTGCTCCATTTTACAGTTACGCGCTAATGAAGTAGATTTCGGGATCAGTTTTCAGGCTGTCCTGAATTTGCTCCATTTTACAGTACTTCCCTTATGAACCAATTAATACTATGTAACTCATAATATAAAATACCAGCGATAGAATTGGAAATTGCTTAATGAGTAAGAAAAACTAGTAACCGAGCGCCGTTATTCATCAACGTAATAGCTTTCATTTACCTTCAGTATTTAAAAAGTCATTTCATAGAAAGCAAATGGGTTAAAGGAGGGTTCAGGTATTTGGTCTGTCAATTCAAGCCGGTTTTAATGTGTCAGTTCAAAATCAGCGTGTTTTTTTTCCTTAATCCGCTTTTTTCACCTTCCGGCTTCCCTGACACTCTTCATAATTTCTTTTATGCCGGGCCTTTTTCCGTACATGAGCAAATAAACCCTGAATAATCTGCTCGAAATTATGATTACTGCATGAATGGAAACAAAGAGAATAAAGAGGCTTGCTGCGACCTGGTAGAAAGGCACTTCCGAAGCCCCTATTCTGGAAAGCATGGCTACGGAAGATGTAAAGGGGAAAAGGGAAAGGAAGACTGCAAGAGGGCTGTCGGGACTGGTAAGGATAAGCTGCATGAAAACGAGAGGAGATGCGGCAGCAAAAGTGAAGATTCCCGCAACCTGCTGGCTCTCCTGAAGAGAACCTGTCACTGCCCCGATCCCTGCCATCATGCTGGCAAAGAAAAGGAAACCCAGCAGGAAGTAAATGAGAGCAAGAACAAGAAGCATAGGATCCACATTTACAGGGAGGGCATATCCGCCCCCGATAACAATCACTGAAAGCCACACAGTAATTTGCAAAAGGCCAACTGCACCAAGTCCAGTTATTTTGCCGGTCAGGAGCTCAATAGGGGTTGCAGAAGAAAGAAGAACCTCCATAATCCTGTTTTCCTTTTCCTCTGCAACTCCACGGAGAAGGTATCCTGATGAAGAAAAAATGCTGAAAAAAAGGAGAAAAGCAGTAATAAAAGGCAGTCCAAAATCGGCGAGGATCTCAGCTATGCCCTGTTCCGAAGATTCTCCGTTATCCCCTATGCTGTACAGCTTCAGGTTGACCGGATTCTTTACCCTTTCAAGCACAGCCTCGTCCACTCTGTCTTTCAGGAGAGAGTCAATTGCTATATCTGAGAGTTCAGCCGAAAGCTCAAAGTTTGGAACCGAAGATCCCCCTCTGGAAGCATATAGTTCGATCACGCCGGTTTCAAGGAAATCTTCGGGAACTATAAGGTAAGAGGAGATTTCACCGGAACGCATATCTTCTCTGGCTTCGGAACTGTCTTCGTACCCTATGAACTCTATGGTTGAGGGCTTTGCCTCCATGGGGCCTACGGAAAAACCTTCTGTGGTAAAAGATTCCGGAAACTCTAAAGAACCTGTCATGTCAATGTAACCAATTTTCTGATCTTCGTCAGGAACGGTACTGGCAAGCAGAGAAGGAATAATAGTGATTCCGGCAAGGAGAAGAGGAAAAACAAAGGTCATGAAAAGAAACTCTTTACGCCTGACAGTCTTCGTGAACTCATGCCTGGCAACAGTAAAGGTTTTTCCGGAAAACTTACTCACCAGAAACACTCTCCACAGTTTCGATAAAGATATCGTTAAGGGATGGGAGTGCATGCTCAAAGCGCAGGATTTCGGCCCTCTTAACAAGCTCCTGAAGAACCGTTTGAGAGTTTACTCCTTCCTCAGGAAATATTTCAACCGATCCGTCGTGCTCGGAAACTCTTTTGATGCCTGGAACTTCTCCAATTACGCCATGAACTCTTTTGTCTGCAAATTCTACAAGCAGGGAGTCTTTTCCATGTTCTTTTCGTATTTCTGCGACTGTACCGTAGAGTACTCGCCTGCCTTTATTTATCATAAGAATCCTGTCGCATAGCTTTTGCGCCTGCTCCATCATATGCGTGGAAAGGATAACGGTCCTGCCCGCATTTCTGTATTCGAGGATTTTGGTTTTAATGGATTTTGTGCTCACAGGGTCAAGCCCGGAGAACGGCTCATCAAGAATAATAAGCTCAGGGTCGTGAATGATAGAAGATAGGAACTGAATTTTTTGCTGCATTCCTTTTGAGAGCTCTTCCACTCTTTTTCCCCTGTATTCGTAGAGTTCCAGGGATTTTAAAAGTGCCTCTGCATTTGTATGAGCCTCTTTTTTAGGGATATTTTTAAGCTGCGCAAGGTAGACAAGCATATCCAGAAGCTTTGTTTTCCTGTACAGCCCCCGCTCTTCAGGCAGATAGCCTATCCTGTCTTTCGCAGCAGAGGTAAGGGAACCGCCGAAAATGCGAATTTCTCCTGAATCCGGTTTCAGGATATCAAGAAGCAGCCTTATAAGGGTTGTTTTTCCAGCCCCGTTTGGGCCAAGCAGTCCGAAAATCTCACCCTCTTCAAC